>CAXTBP010000016.1:3735-28744 GCA_964241985.1 uncultured Armatimonadaceae bacterium
GTCCACGAAGGTGGACTTTGTATCTGGTAGCCGGGAATTTATTCCACGGCGCAACTTTTCACGGCGTTCTTCTGGGTGGGTCACTTGGGCGGCGGAACGACGCCAATCGTGAGCAGAATGTTGGCGTAGATGCGCTGCTCGCCGGTTGCGATGACGAGGGCGACATCGCGTTTGCCCGCCGCGTCGTAAAAGGCGAAGCGTTCCAACGGCTGCAGGGTTTGGTCGGGCAGAATGCGGGCGAACTCGTCCCAAATGGGCGGACGCGAGCCGTCGGCGGTTGCCATGACGTGAACGGCCTCAATGGGAATGGCGGGCGCGACGACTTGCAAAACGTCGGTGACGGTTAAAAGGCCGGGCGCGAGATTGAGAAACACTTTCGCGGCTTTCGGGTGGGTTTTCGTCGCGTGCGGAAAGTTGCCGTCCGAAATCAGGACTTGCGAGCCGTGTCCCGCCGACGCGAGTGCGTGCAAAATTTGCGGGTGCAGCAGATTGGTTGTCAGCATTTTACGCGGCCTCGTCCGACGGTTCGAGTTCTTCGGTTGGTGTTGTCGCCTCGGGGTCGGTGTGCGTCGGGCCGGGAGGCAGTAGGGCGACGCGCTTTTCGTACTGGTTATAGGCGGTTAAACACGCGGTTAGCCACGGAACGGCAGCCGCATAACCCGCCAAAACATCCGACGGGTAATGGACGCCCAAATACACGCGCGACGCGCCAATCAGCAAAATCCAGCTTCCCGCCGCCGTGCCGATTGCCAAGCGGTCGCCGAGTTTGGGACGCGAACGCATCCACCACGACGCCAAAATTGAGTAAAAACACAGTGAAATAAACGAGTGCCCGGACGGAAACGAAAACGTTCCTTCGCGCGCGAGGGCTTCAATAAGCGTAGGCCGCTCGCGGGCGACCCGGCTTTTGATACCGCCAATAATTCCGCCACCGCCCGCAAGTGAGACGCCAACAAGCAGTCCTTTGGAGCGGTGAACCGGACTGCGCCAAGCGAAAAGCAGTGACACGAAGCCGAGCGACACCATCACGTCGGGGCGGGCGAAGGTGGACACGGTTTTCATGAGCTGCGTCCGTCCGGGCGTTCGCAGGGCAAGCGCCAAGCGCAAACCGTCGTGGTCGAAGCGCCACACGCCGTCATTATCGCGCACGTCGTCGGCAATATGCAAAAACAAGGCGAGCGCGCCCGCCGACAGCCCCGCGCCGATGGCGACCGGCGTAATGACGTAGGGCAAAACCGGCGCAACGTATTTTCGCGCTTTCATGCCCACTTTTCGCGCTACGGCGACCGCAATGCGCCGCCCTATCTTGCCCAATCCCATCGCTTCGTTTTCGTCCTCGCGCCGTTGTTTAACTTTTTGGAAGGCGGCCATCCGCCTTGTCGCGCACAATAACGACGCGAAACAAGGGAGCAAGCCGCACCTGACACCTTGGTATACCCGCATCGCGCGTCATTTGCGTGTATTCTTGCCGGGTATAGCCGCGCATAACGGAAATCGGGGCGTCGTGGCACGTCAAATAATTCATGCGGGCGATGCGAGTTACAGCCCAAATGAGGGCGCACGGCACGCGGTCACGAAGCAAATCGTTGACGATAAAGCCGCGCGTCGTGACGCGCTCCATTTCGCGCAAGACGCGCACGCAGTTGTCGTGCCCGAAATGATGAAAGGCAAGCGAGCACAACGCGAAATCGAACGCGCCATCTGCATACGGAAGCGAAAAGGCGTCGGCGGTTTCCACGCAAATTTCGGGGTATTCTGAAGAGTGAGTTTGTTCGCGCGTGAACTGAAGCACTTTGGGGTGAATGTCGGTCGCGGTTATTTGCAAACGTTTCGCGCAGCCGAGTTTGCCATTCCGAGCGGCCCGCACGAGCGCGCGGGGAATATCCGCGCCGCCCGTCGCAATATCCAAGATGCGAACCGGCTTGTCGCAGGCGCGCGATTTGAGCATCGTGCCCAGCGGATTTCGCACAGCGGCGGTTCCGCCCAAATACCGATTGATGCGCGAAATATCCGTAAACGAAGCGGCAAAATCGCTACAATCCGGCTCGACGCTGTCAATTAGTTCGTCTCGCTCGCTTCGGAGCGGCGTCCATTGAAAACCCATGAATTCTTATGAAATAATCCGAGCGGTCGTATGGATCGTCGGAATCCCTATTATTTGCTTTCTGCTGTGGAGCATTGCGCGGCGGGTTCGCGCCATCCGCGAACTGGACAAAAAATTGCGCGACGAAGAAGCGCAAAACGCGACCAACCCGTATGCTGAAATGGCGCGTATGTATGAGACACAGGAACTTCTCGACCAAGCGAAAAAAGGCCCCCCTAAAAAATAATCGGGCTTTCTATTTCGCCAAATGTTCGTTGAAAAACGTAATGGTCTCTGCCGTCATACGAAGGGCGTCGGGAATATGCCCGCCCGGCAAAACGAGCCGTTTTTTTGGTTCCTTGACACGGGCGTACAATTCTTCGGTGCAGGGCACGGGCACAACCATGTCCTTGTCGCCGTTGATGAAAAACAAGGGCCGTCCCGCCGCCTTCGGCAAAACGTTCAGCGGATCGACATCGGCCAAAATGGTTTCCAATGCGGCGGCGTCTTTTTCCGTGTACTTGGCGGCAGCCGTTGTCGCGCCGGACTGGTTGATCTGACCGCGCAACGAACTGGTCGTCATCAGTTTGCCCCAGTTTCCCCCTGCCGCCCACAAAACGGCGGTTTTGATCCGGGGTTCATCGCCGACAAACACGCCGCCCAAAATGCCGCCCAGCGAAATACCACAATAGCCCAAGCGCGAAGCGTCAATGTCGGGGCGCGTGATGAGGTAATCGACCGCACGGCGGTAGTCGGCGACGGTTTCCCCGCACATCGTCCGAAACTCGGTCGGCGATAACTGATACACGGTTTTCCCGCCTAAGCGCGGGCGTTCGCCGTGCCCCGCCGTATCCATCACAAAACTTGCGTAGCCCTTGCCCGCCAAAAACGAGGCAAGCAAAAAAACGTCTTCTTTTTTGCCGCCAATACCGTGACCCAACAAAACGCACGGATATGGAGCCGACGCCATAACCGATGCGCTCCCCGCCGCCGTTCCTGCTTTTGGGGCCTTTTTGCCCGGAAGCGTCAAAATCGCGGGGATATTTTCATCGTTCGCGCCCTTGAATTTGACCGAATACGTCAGGGCGAGATCGGGCGGGCTGTTCACATCGAACTTCGGCGCAACGGTCGCGTTGAGCGCAGGCGCGGGATCGTACTTGACGCCGCCAATAACCATCGGGGCCGGGCGCGTGGCGGGCGCAACAATCGCGGGGGGATTTATTGCGGGGGGCTGGGCATGAGCGCAACCAACCGCGCCGGGTATAACACTAATAGTTGGAAGAAGCGCGAAAACAGTTCGGAGAACGGGAAATTTCTTCATGGCGGTGGCTTAGTATACCGTCTCCCCTATATGGCTGCTTGCAACAGACGGCATTCGCCCCTTGATGGGACGCGGTGCAAGGAAAACACTTTATGAATGGTTCGACAAAAACGCAGGGTAAACCGTTAGGCACGTCGCCGTGGCGCGGGCGGCTGCAAACAGTTTTTGCTATTCTCGGTTTGTTTCTGCTCGTCGCGGCAAGCGGGGCGGTGCGAGCACAAACCGATCCGCAGGCCCTCATTTCCGCGCTGACAAGCGGCGACGTATATGTGGACGACCAGTTGAGAAGCGGTGTGACGGTGAACGGGCGGCTGCAACAAGTGGATGAGGCCGCGCTGCAAGCCGCCGTGGAAAAGGCCAAACCGACCGTCGTTAAGATTGTTGCTCTGCCAAGCGGTAAAAGCATTGGTAATTATCCGTCCGGTCAAGCCTTCGCCAATGATCTGCGCGATAGGCTCAATCTGCCGAAAGATGGCGTCGTGGTCGTTGGCACTCTCAAAGGTATCTATGCTTCGTCAGAGCAAGTAGACAAATCGCAAACCGCGAATGCGCTTAAAACCGCTGGGCTTGACAGTGCGTTCGCGCAGGGCGGATTAACGGCGGCGCTGGTTCGCGCGACCGAAGCGTTGAGCGGCAGCGTCGTTTCCGACCGGCGCAGCGACACGGCCAAAGGCGGCGGCTGGATTTTCGGCGGGCTTGTTCTGGTTGGCGGCTTGGTCGCGTTCGCGTCGCTGAAGAAAAAGAAGGCGATGGACGAGGCCCGCGAGCCTGTCATCGCGCTTCGCAAAGAAGCATTGGAAAATCTGTCCTACGTGGACGGCTATTTAGACGTTCTGCCCGCTGGTGCGGACGGCGAACGGGCAACGCAGTTGCGGGCGTCGGCTTACGAAGCCTACTCGACAGCGAACGGCATTTTGCAAACCGGTAAAACTCCTGAACAAATCAAGCAAGCCGGGCCGCTTCTAATACAGGCGGTTGCCCAACTTAAAGAATGCCGAAGCGCGATTGACAAAGCAACCGGCGGAACCGGCGTTTTGGTCGGTTTGCCATCCGAAATGCCTAACTTGCAAACCGACGCACAAAAAGGGCAGGCGTATTTGAAAACGGGCGGATTGACGCCGGTCGAGGCCGTACAGTCCGCGCAGGAGCGCGACCGATTGCAGGCGGAAATCAACAATATCCCCGAAGACCAGCGCGGCGTCTCGTTCTTTTCGGGACAGCCTTTGCCCGCTTCCGAACTTGTGCCTGTGACGATTGTGGTGCAGGGCCAAAAGCGCACGGTGATGGCGTCCCGTGACGAAGCAGAGGCGATTGCGCGCGGCGAAACCCCGCAAGTCCGCGCCTTCCCCGACGCCAACGGTCGCTACGTTCCGTGGTACGAAAACCGGGGCTACGACCCGTACCGCGATTACTACGGCGGCTGGGGCTACAACAGCGGCGTGGGTACGTTCGTGGATTTGTATTTGCTGTCCAACCTTTTGGGCGGCGGTATGTTCGGCGGCTACGGCCCGTGGGGATGGGGCGGCTGGGGATGGGGAATGCCCTCGCCCCCAATCATCATGAACGACACCTATTACGCGCCGGATTACACACCCGGCGGCGGAATGTTCGGTGGCAACAGCGGCTCCTATGGCGGCGACCAGAACAGCGGCGGCTTCGACCTCATGGGTCAAGGCGGCGGCAACATGGATCCCGCGCCGGAACACAGCGGCGGCTTTGAGTTCTTCGGCGGGGGCGGTGACAGCGGAAGCGACAGCGGCGGTAGTTTCGACTTCGGCGGCGGCGATTCCGGCGGGTCGGACTTCGGCGGCGGCGACAGTGGCGGTGGGGGCGGCGACTGGTAGAAAATAGAAGGCCCCCCTGCCCCCTAATAATGAGGGGTTCTGAAAAAACGCTTTCCTATACCAACAAATTTTGCGGTATCGGTAGGCTCATTCAGAACCCCCCCTTATTGGGGGGCAGGGGGGCCTTCTATCTTCACGGAAACACCATGCCAAACAACACCATCGCGGGTTATCGGGGCATTTGGTTTGAACTGGGGCAAAAGTCAGCCTACGGCGACAAATACTCCGGCGGTTTGGGCACGTACACCGCCAACCATGTCCCAATGGCAATTTACGCCCCGCAAGTCGATAAAACGTTTTTCACTTACGGCGGGACGACGGATGCGAACGCGCGGCATTTGCTGGTTATGATTTCGTACTACGATCACAAGCAAAAGCGCGTTCCCCGCCCCGTTGTCGTAATGGACAAAAACGGCGTCAACGATCCACACGACAACGCCGCCCTAAGTATCGATGACAAGGGTCATATCTATGTGTTCGTGTCGGGCCGCAACACGACGCGCTTGGGAGCAAAATTTCGCAGCCGCGCGCCCTACGATATTTCTTCTTTTGACTGTTTGACAAGCGAGGATATGACGTATCCGCAGCCGCATTTCGTCAAAGGAAAAGGCTTTTTGCATCTGTTCACCAAGTACACGGGTGCGGGCGGACGCGGGCGGCAACTCTATTGGGAAACGAGCACGGACGGCGCGAAATGGACGGACGACAAACCGCTCAGTTTGATGGAAGGCCATTATCAAACGAGCGGCGAATGGAACGGTAAAATCGGGACGTTCTTCAATGTCCACCCCGGCGCGGATGTGGACAAGCGCACCAATGTGTACTACGTGCAGACGACGGATTGGGGCAAAACATGGACGACGGTAGATAATAAGCCGCTCACATTGCCGCTGACCGATCCGTACAATCCCGCCCTTGTCATTGATTACCAAAAGCAGGGACGGCTGATGTACACCGACGACCTCAACTGGGACAAAAACGGTAATCCCCTGCTCTTGTATGTGACGAGCAAACAAGCCGCCCCCGGCCCGGACGGCAGCCCACGCGAACTGACGCTCACCCGATGGACGGGCACGGCATGGGAAACCCGAACGGTCGCGCCCGTCGATCACAACTACGACACGGGAAGTATTTGGGTGGACGGCGACACGTGGCGCATACTCGCGCCAACGGGTGTTGGGCCGCAAAAATGGCAGGGCGGCGGCGAATTGGTTTTGTATTCGAACCGCGACAAGGGCGCGCATTGGGAAAGCAGGCCCGTCACCAAAAACAGCGCGGCGAACCACAACTACGCTCGTCGCCCGCTCCATGCCCGCGACCCGTTTTGGGCGTTTTGGGCCGACGGCGATCCGACCAAATTTTCGCCGTCGCGCCTTTTCTTTTGCGATTCGTCCAGCCAGCGCGTTTTTCAGTTGCCCTACGATATGCCCGGCGAGTTCGCCGCTCCAAGTGCAATTTAACACACCAAAACTTTTGAAGGTAAACGCGGTTTAAGCGTGCTATACTATTGACGCTTCGCGCGGGCAAAAAGCCCGTTTGCTTCGCGGCTGTTTCCCTTCTATGAAATTGTCCGACCGCTATTTGTTCGGCGAGTTGATTTTGCCGTTTCTTATTACGACGCTTGCCGTCGTGATGATGCTTGTCGGCAATACCTTATTCGCCATTTTGCCGGATATGGTGCAAAAGCACTACCCGATTGTCGCCGTGGTGCGGATTTGCGTCCTCAATATACCCATCGTTCTGTACCTTGCTATCCCGGTTGGAACCGCCTTTGCAGCAAGCCTTGCGATTAACCGTGTGGCCCGCGACAACGAAATCACGGTTTTGCGCTCGGCGGGGGTTCCCTTGATTCGCGCGTTTATGCCGGTTATGTTGTTTGGCATTTTGACGTCCGCCGCCGATTTGTATATCGCCGACCGCGTGGTTCCGTGGGCGTACCGCGAGCAACAGAATGTGGAAACCATGCTCAATCTGCTGCCGACTAACCCGGTTGATGTGGGCCTCACCGTGCGCGTGGAAAACTACACGATCACGTTTCAATCGGCGCAAAAACTGACGCCCTCCAAGCGCCGTTTGAACCAACTCGTTATTGTGGAAGCCCCCAAACCCGGAACTGGCGACTACGCGACGATAATCACAGCGAAAACCGCCGATTACGAAAACGGCCTGTGGACGATGCACGAGGTCGTCACGCACCACTACGAAAAAAACGGCATGACCGACGTGGAGTTCCGTTCCGACCCAGCTTATCTGAACCAAAACATCGACTTTTCCAGCGCGTATTCCAACAATAGCGGGGGCTTCGGCAACGTCGTTCCGTTCTCGTTTGAGGAGTTGACGCAAAAAGCCCGTGAAGCCAAACGGTTCGGCAACTTTCAGTTTGCAATTAAGTGTGAAACCGATAGATGGTTCCTTTTATCGCTGCCATTGATGAGTTTTACCTTCGCCCTGCTTGGCCCGCCGCTTGCGCTGCGTTTTTCGCGGGCGGGCGCGTTTACGGGCGTGCTGCTGTCGATTGTCGCCGTGTTCATCGCGTGGAATACTTTGCTGCTCCTTAAAATCATTTCGCTGGGCAATTGGGTTCCGCCCGTCGTGTGCGCGTGGACGACGAACGCGATTTTTACGATCATCGCCGTTTGGCTCATCAAGGCGCAGGATTAAGCGACGGTGCGGTTCAAGCGATCTCCTTTTTCGATGTGGCATAAACCCGCCGCAGGTTTGTTTATTTTCGCGGGCTTGAGTCATATTGCGCTTCCTGCCCTCGCGCAGGAGCAAACGCCCACCCCGCCCCCGCTTCCGCCGCCGACCACGCAAAGCGAAACCGCACCGCAGCCCGGCGCTAATTTGGATGCCCCCAATGTTCCCGCCCGCCCCTTAAATCAAGTTGGCGTTCCCGGAGCCGCGCGGCCCTTCGGCGGAAATCGCCCCGGCGCGCCCGCCGATAACAACGGCCCGACCGAAACGCTGTCGTACTACGCCGACCAAGTTCTGTACGACCAAACCGGGCGAACGGTGTATCTTGCCGGAAACGTCGCGCTGTTTATGAACGGCTACGCGGTCACGGCGGATCGGGCGACCTATGATCGGCGCACGCGCTTTGCGACCGTGGAAAACAGTGTCGTTTTGACGACCGACCGCAAGCAAACCATTTACGCCGACTATATCCGCGTCAACTTGCGAACCGGCGAGTTCGTCACGCGCGAGGGCCGCACCGTGATTCCCGCCGCCGATATTGGCGGCAGCGTTTTGGAAGACGTGCGCATCAGCGGCAAAACGTATGCCCGCGATGGCGCGAACTATGTCGCAACCGACGGCCTGCTGACAACGTGCGATTTTCCGAACCCGCATTACAAAATCGGCTTTCGCCGCGCGACCATTATTCCGAACAACCGCATTATTCTGCGGAGCGCGGTTATCTATCGCTACGACAAAGCCGTCGCCCGTTTGGAATACTTAACCATTCCCATTCAAGATGTCCAGCGCAACTCGTACTTTCCACAGGTTGGGCGCACCGTCGAGGAAGGCTATTTCGCCAAATCGGCACTCGGCTATCTTGCCAAAAAGAACCTGCCCGGCTATTTGTATCTGGACATAATGGAGAAAAAAGGTATCGGGCTGGGCGTCAATCAGGCCTACAAGTTCGCGGAAACCGCCGCCGGGACGGTGTATCTGTACAACCTGAACGACAAAAACCGCAAAGTCAACAACACGAACGGGCGCATAAACCACACCCAGCGCATCGACGAAACCACAAGCCTGACGCTGAACACCGATTTTCAAAACAATTCGTACAACGCGATTTCGCCCGCCTCGCGCTCGCAGGCAACGACGCTGACGACAACCCGAAACGCGAACCGGGGCACGACGACCGCGACCATCGGCCTCAGCGGATCGACGTTTGGCACGCTCGGCTCGGCCTCGGAAACGAACAGCCGCAGCACGACATTTGATTTAAGCCAGCAGCAAGCCTTTGGGCAGGCGACCGCGTTCACGTTTCGTTTGCGCGGGTCGAATACCTCGAACGGCAATACGAGTGTCGATGCCGCGACGGGCGCGGTAACCAGCACGGCGGCGGGGCGCATCGAGCAGAACGGCGAAATCACGGCCCGCTCTCGCTTGGGAATTTTCGATTTGGACGCTTCGGCGAACCGCTTGCTTACGTCCAAAGGCACGGGCACGGCGGCGAACCAAACAAACTTTTATTCGGGCTTGGAAAAACTGCCCGAATTTAACGTCGGCACGAGCACGTCCCGGTTCGCGGGCGTCAATGCCGTGCCCATTACGTTCGCGCTGGGTTTGGGCAAGTATTTGGAGCGCTCCAACAATGTCACCACGCGCCGCATGATTTTTACCAGCGACGCCAACCCGCGCCCCCTATCCCTTACGCCGGGCGGCGCGCTCAGTTTGACGCTTGGCTCGTCTTTCAGACAAAGTATGTACGGCAGCGGCGATACGGCTCAGTACGTTTTGAACACGCGCCCGCAATTGGTGCAGCGATTGGGCGGGCAGTCGCAGTTTTCGCTGGGCTATAACTACATTCGCCCCTATGGCGGCACGCCGCTTAACTACACGCAGGATCAGGTCGGCTCGACGAACCGCTTTCAATCCGTTTTGGGCGTCGCGGGTTATCGGACGCGCCTCAATTTAACGACCGGCTACGATTTGCAGCGCGCCCGGCAAAAAGACCTGTTTGTCGGGCAAAAGCGCAATCCGTTTGACAACTTGGCAATTCAGTTGGGCTTCCGCCCCGACGATATTTTCCAAACGTCGTTCACGACCGCCTACGACATCAACGGCGGGCGCTTGCAAACCGTCAACAACCGAATGCGCGTTCGCACGCGGCAGGGCTTCGCGCTCAATACGGGCATAACATTCGAGCCGTCCACGCGCAAATTTCCGCAACTTACACAAAC
This sequence comes from uncultured Armatimonadaceae bacterium, assembly GCA_964241985.1. Lineage (GTDB taxonomy): Bacteria > Armatimonadota > Armatimonadia > Armatimonadales > Armatimonadaceae > CAXTBP01. Next base: position 13,897 of record CAXTBP010000016.1, read on the forward strand.
TCTGCAAATGCCGCTTTTCAGCAAAGACTTGGTTTTGTCGGCTTTGACGGGCTACAACGGCATCACGCACAAATTCGACTATAAAACCTTTGGCTTGGTGCAATCCTTCCACGATTACGAGTACATCTTCGGCTACCGCGACCAGCAGTACGGCTACTCGTTCGCGGGCACGGGCGCGCGATCCGACCGGGGCTTCACGTTCACGATTCGCCTTAAAGCCTTTCCCACGCTCCAACCGCAAACCACGGGCCAATACGGAACCGCCCTCGATACCGGCACGGGCGACGTATTTTAATCGCGCATTCCCAACTTTCAGCCGCCGTTCTACGATTAAAAGAAGCGTTCGCTCGTTTTTCGCTCGCCCTTATTATGCAATTAAATTGCAATTAAATTGCAATTAAATTCCGTAAACTGCCGCGTTTTCTTGACAGTTCTCGGCACTTGGTACTATAATGGGTGCGAGCAGCGGCGGGATTTCGCGCGGCCCGAACGGGCGCGGCGTGGGAACTCCCTCCGCTTTTTTCTCGGATATATAACAGGGAACTTTGACAGCGTCTCGCCCGTTTTTCTTCTAACTACAACCCGTTCCCGCTCGAACTTCAAGGAGTTTTTTGTATGCCGCCGCCCGCCATTGACATCAAGAACCTGACCAAACAGTACCCGGTTCCTATGAAACGCGAAGCCGTAAACGCCGTCGATAACCTGACGCTGACCGTCGGCGAAGGGGAAACGTTCGGCTTTTTGGGCGCGAATGGCGCAGGCAAAACCACGACGATCAAGATTTTGCTCGGCCTTATCTACCCGACGACCGGCGAAGCCAATGTACTCGGCGCACCGGCGGGGGATATTGCCATCAAGCAGCAAATCGCCTATCTTCCCGAGTCGCCGTACTTTTACGAGCACATGACGGCCCGCGAAGTTATCACGTTCTACGCGCAGCTTTTCGGCATGAAAACCGAAGCGGCCCGCAGTCGCGCTGCCGAACTCGTGGATTTCGTGGGATTGGGCGGCAAATCGGACGTCAATAAGCGCATTTACGAGTTTTCCAAAGGGATGCGCCAGCGTGTCGGCATCGCCCAATCGCTGATCAACGACCCCAAAATTTTGTTTTACGACGAACCGACGTCGGGCCTTGACGCCATCGCCCGCCGTGACATCCGCGACTTGATGCTCCAACTCAAAGCGCAGGGCAAAACCATGTTTTTGTCGTCGCACCAGTTGGAAGACGTCGAAGCCGTGTGCAACCGCGTGTCCATTATTCACAAGGGCGTTTTGCGCACACTGGGAACTGTCGATGATTTGCTTGCGGGCGAACACGTGGAAATGACGGCGGGTAATGTGAACGCGACTCTCGCGCAAAAATTGCAGCAGGCGGTTCCGTCCACGAAAATCGTCGGCGAAAACGCTATGATTTCCGAGCGCATCCAAGACAACCAAATCTCTGGCATCATCGACCTTATCCGCGACAATGGCGGGCGCGTTTTGTCCATTGTTCCCAAGCGGCGCACATTGGAAGACTTGTTCGTTGAAATCGTCGGCGAGCGCTTGGTTCAAGGCGAAGCCGTTACCGTGCAGCGCAACGGCGACGATTTCAACAACGGCGCGAGCGGAGTTGCGGTCAAGCCGACATCGCCGGTTGCGCCCGTGGGCGGCTATGGCATTCACGGCACGGGCAGCGCAAACGCAGGCGACGTGAAACTGCCAACGTCGGACGCCAATCCGAACCCGAACCGCCCGATGGCGAACAAATATAAAACCCTGTCGCAAAACAAAGCCGCCGCGAAAAATGATGCTCCCGCTTCCGAGGAAAACTCCAACTAAATGAATACCGCTTTTGTTATCGCCCGCAACACCGTTAGCGAAGCCCTGCGGCGCAAAATTCTAAACGCCTTCGCAATGGTCGGAGCCGCCGTTCTCGTTTTGACGTTCGCGTTCCAAAACCTTGCCGCCCGTCAGGAACTGACGCTTATCAAAGGCATGGGCTTGGGCATCATTTCGCTCGCCGGTCTGTTTATTTCGGTGATTTTGACGATTAACCTGATCCCGACCGAAATCGAGCGGCGCACCATTTACACGATTTTGAGTAAGCCCGTCCGCCGCTACGAGTTTTTGCTGGGCAAATACTTCGGCGCTTTATTTACCGTGCTTATCAATGTCGCCTTGATGTCCGTGCTGTTTGTCGCCGCCGTCGCCATCAAGCAAGCGATGAATCACTCCCCTATTGACGCATTCCTGCTGTTCAAGGGTGTGCTGATGATTTATATGCAGCTGCTTTTGCTGTGTTCAGTCGCATTGTTCTTTTCGGTTTTCTTGTCGCCGCTCGTCAACTTCTTTTTGACGCTTTCCTTGTTTATCGTCGGCAATATGTCCACGTTTACGCAGGACTTGGCAAAAAACAATACCAACGTTTTGGTCAAGGGCTTCTTCACCGCCGTTCACTATCTTGTGCCCAACTTCGGCAACTTCAACTTGACCAACCCGCTCGTGAATCCCGATGTGCAGGTCAAGAGCGAAGCTCTGTTCTTGACGCAGAACGTCATTTACGCTTTGGTGTACGCTGCCGTTTTGATTATTCTCGCCGTGCTCGCCTTCGACCGGCGCGAAGTGTGACCCCTGTTTAGAGAGATTTCGCCATGAACTTAAAATCTTCGCAACGCAGCGGTTTGATCGGAACCCTTGTGGCTCTTGTTGCCTGTGTTGTGTTTTTGCAGTACAACATCGACCCGCTTCGCCGCCAGCCCGCCATCGAGCCGCCGAACGCAAATAAAGCCACCAAAACGCTTGGCAACACGACAGCGGCTCTGCCATTTGAGTATACGCTGGGCGCGCTTACGGGATTTCGCCAAGTTATCGCGGGCATCTTGTGGGTGCGCTCGGACGCTTTTTTCCATGAAGGCAACTACGACGCCATTTTGCCGCTCATTCGCTTGATTACGTGGCTCGACCCCAACTGGCTCGATCCCTATGCGACCGGCGCGTGGCACTTGACCTACAACTTCACGGACACGGATCAACGCTCCGACCGCCGCTATTTGCCCGCCGGGGTCGCTCTGCTCGACGAAGGCATCGCCAACAACCCCGCTATCTACGATATGTACAAAGAAGCCGGTTGGCTCAACTTTGATAAAATCAAAGATTACGACGAAGCCGTCAAATACTACGAGCGGGGCCGCGAAGCCGACCCGAACTACGATACGACGCAAATCGGCCACCAACTCGCTCACTCCTACGAGCGGGCGGGCCGCTTGGACGACGCCGAAAAAGCGTGGGAAGAAAACATCAAGCGGCACGAAGCAATTGTCAACAATCCAAAGGCAACGCTTGAAGACAAGGCGCGAAATACGCAAGGCTTGAACTCGTCGAAAACCAATCTTGCGATTTTGAAAATTCGCCGAGAGTTTCGTCCCAAAGATACGCAGCCGCAATACGATACCAACTTTACGGCCCGCGTTGTGCGCGTCCGGCCCAAAGTGTTGGAGATTTCCGGCTCGTTCAACGTCATCGGGGCCGAAGATGGCGCGTTTGATGTGAACAAAGGCATTGTGGTGCAAGGGCCGCGTGACGGCGTGCGCGTGGAAACCCGCCTGCAAGACGCCGGGTATGTGATGCCTAAAAGCAACGAATTCACCTATGAGGTGGACGACAAACTGACGATCATGCAGGACGCCTTGTCTACCCGTGACAGCAAAAAAGGCGAAGCGGGCGGTTTGTTCATGATGTCGGAGAAAAACGCCCCGTCGCCGGATCGTACGGTTTCCAAAGTCGCTGTTTATGGTTTTGATGCGAAACAGGGTGCGGGTCTGGGCGGAGTGCCGCTGGACAAAGCCCTTGCGGGGGGCGCAACGCTTTCGACTTGGGGCCAGCAACAGTTGGCGCAAGCGGCGTACCCGATGCCATACAACGGCAAGCAAATTTTATACACGCTGCAAGAAGTCGCGGCAAATATTGCGAAGTTGAAAGCCGACCCGGCCAAAATCGCGGATTTGACGAAAAAAGGCTACTATGTGGCGACCAAATCGGTCACGCTTCCCGCTACGTACAAGCGCGAAATCGACATGAGCAAAGACCCCAAAATGTACTCGTTCAACAAAGACAGCTACGAGTTGATTTTGACGGTCAATCCGCGCAACACCCCCGATTATGTCAAAGACCGCATCGGGTGGAACGGCGACGGCTGGACGGACAAAAAATATCTGGATACGACCACGACACCGGGCATTCGCTTGATTCGCCGCGTCATCAAACTGTCGAAAGCCGACCTCACCGGGCCGGGCGAAAAAGTTTTGGTCACGCAGTAAACGCTAAATTGTCGCGCCGTCTGCGTTGCAAAGCGTCGGGCGGCGCGGTATACTGATTGCACGGCAGCGGGTCGGCTCCGAACCGGGTCAGGGTCGGAAGGCAGCAGCCCTAAGGGGTACGGCCCGTGTGTCGCATATTTTGGTTTTGAAAACCGGGAAGCGTTTGCTTCCCGGTTTTTTGTTGTTGCCGGGTATAATCAAGATAGGTTTTGTCGCCGCTCGTTTTGGTTCCGTTCAAAGGAGAACCGCGCCGTGTCCCCCGCCCGCATAAGCAAAACGCGCCCGTTTCTGATAAACGCTTCCGGCTTCACGCTGGGTCAACTGCTCGCCTCGCTGACAATAATTAGCGTCGTCGCCTTTTTTGTCGCCGCAGTTTATTCCGTCTTTGGCCCTATCAAAAGCAGGCAAGAATCCTTTTACTGCGCTCGCAACTTAGAACAAATAAGTATGGCGATGCTGCAATACATTCAAGATTACGACGAGAAGTTCCCGCCGTGCGCGCAGCCAACAGCCCATAAAAACGTATTCACCGGCTGGGCCGCCGTGCATTATGAAAACGGTCAAAGCGTCGCGTTTGTTCGCCCGGATAATCAAACAACAGCGGCCTCAAGCGACCAAGACCGTGGCGGGCTCCTTGAGCCTTACTTAAAGAGTGCGGGGGATTTTAGCTGCTTTGCGCTTCCAGCAAAAGAGGTGCAAAACGCTCACTTCTACCAAGTGGACTATATGTACAACGACCTCGCGGCGGGCGTGGCGCAGAAAGACTTTGCCGCGCCAGACAAAACCGTCCTCGTGTGTGATGGCGAAGACTTTGCAGGCAATGTCGGACACGCCTATGATCCAGATCATCTCCCCGGTGTGCCGCTATTTTCCGGCGATGGCGCGGTCGTTTTCGGCGCGACGCTTCAAACCGCGCCCCTTCGGCACAACGGCGGCGCGAATTATGGCTATGCCGACGGGCACGTTAAATGGAGCAAGCCCAAAGGCATTTACTTTCCGTTACGCCAAAGCGACAGCCGCTCGCACATTGATAAACACAACGGCGAAGTGACTGGCCCCGATCCCACCAAACTTAGTGCCGCCGGTTATATCGGTACATTTCACGTCAAGTAAGCGAAGGCAAAAAAGCGAAAGGCGGAAGAAAACACAATGGAAAACCAAAAACGCGCGGGATTTACGTTGGGCCAACTGCTCGCCTCGCTTGTGATTATTACGTTTGTCGCTTTCTTTCTCGGCTCCTGTATTGTTATATTGTCGTCGCCTCCACATCAGAAAGCCCGCCAATCCATCTGCGCTTCCAATCTAAAACAAATTGGCTTGGGCTTCTTGCAGTATATTCAAGATTACGACGGAACATTTCCGCCATGTGCCCAGCCATCCAAACACGAAGGGTTTTTGTCCGGGTGGGCTGTCACGCACAAACAAGACGGCAGTTCTGCTGTTATTGCGGAAGCAAAGGGAGAAACTGCCGACAAAAAACGGTTTGCGGGCGGCCTAATGTCGCAATATACAATAAGTTTCCAGATTTTCCGTTGTCCCACCGCGCCGAAAAACGCTGGGCCGCTCTCGTACATGGTCAACGATTTGGCGGCGGGCGTAACACAAGATCGTTTTGCCGCCGTTGCCGCATCGGTTTTGATGTGCGATGGTGAAAACTTCGCGGGCAACGTCGGGCACGCATACGAACCAAACTCTCCTGCCGCGCCCGCCGCATTTGCTTCGGATGGAATCGTTCTACTCGGCGCGACGCTTGAAACCGCGCCCCTGCGGCACAGCGACGGCGCAAACTACGGATACGCCGATGGGCACGTGAAATGGAGCAAACCGGAAGCCATCTTTTTCCCATCACGGTTCAGCACGAGTCAGTCACACAAAGACGCGAAAACGAGCAAGTTATTTGGCCCTGCCCCGGAACATCTGAACACGACAAATACAGGTGCTTTCAATGGGACGGCCTACGTTGGCACATTTCACGTCAATTAGGAAAGCGACACGGCGGAAGAAAACACAATGGAAAACCAAAAACGCGCGGGATTTACTTTGGGGCAACTGCTCGCCTCGCTTGTAATCATCAACCTTGTCGCTCTTTTTGTCAGTATGTTTTTTTCGGTTTTGCAGCAGGCAAATTCCTATGCCCGCAGTGGTTCCTGCGCCACAAATCTCAAACAGGTGAGTTTGGCAATTCTGCAATACACCGCAGATTACGACGAACGGTTTCCCCCATGCGCGACAGCGACAAAAATCGACCGCGCTCTGCTCGGCTGGGCGGCAACCCATGATCGACACGGCGCACTTGTTGTGTCCGACGCTACCGCGCCGCAAACCCGTTTTAATCAGTTAGTTGGTGGTTACCTCAAAACCGAAGCAGCTTTTCGCTGTCCCGAAGTCCCAACTACGTTCGAGTCGGTTTCCTATATGTTAAACGACCTCGCTTCCGGCGTGGCGCAGAAAGATTTTGCCGCGTTGCAAAATACGGTTCTCGTGTGCGACGGGGAAAACTTTGCGGGAAATGTTGGGCACGCCTACGACCCGTCCGTTCCGTCATCCCCGCCCTATTTCTTCCGGGACGGTGCGGTCGCCTCCGGCGCGGTTCTCCAAACGGCCCCCACGCGACACAACGGCAGAGCGGCTTATGGCTTCGCGGATGGGCACGTTAAGTTGTGCGTCCCTAAAAATATTTATTTTCCGCCCCGCCGATTCAATAGTCCCTCGCACATCGACAAGCACACGGGCGACCCGCTTGGCCCCGACCCCGCCCACCTCGACGCTTCCGGCTATATAGGCACATTTCACGTTAAGTAGGTATAGGCAAAATGAATCACCAAAAACGCGCGGGTTTTAGTTTGGGCGAACTTTGCGCCGTTCTTTTGATCCTTTCCGTTGTCGCGGCAATTTTGTTTCCGATGTTTGCCACACCGCGCCACGAAGGAAGCAATAGGCGCAGTTGCACATCAAATATCAAGCAGATTGAACTGGCGATGCTCCAATACATTCAGGACTACGACGAGAAATTCCCGCCCTGCGCGCAGCCCATAGCGGGTGAAAATAACCTATCGGGCTGGGCAATCGCCCATACTTACGCGGGCGCGGCAACCGGGGCGGGCGGCAAAGAAAATTCCCAAAACGCCTTTGCTTTAGGTCTTTTATCCAGTTACGCCAAAAGCGATCAGATTTTCCGCTGCCCGAGCGCACCCGCCGATTTCGGGCCGGTGACTTATATGTACAACGATTTGGCGGCGGGCGTGGCGCAAAAAGATTTCGCCGCCGTTGCCAACACGATCTTGATTTGTGACGGCGAAGATTTGGCGGGAAATGTTGGACACTCTTATGAGCAAGATAAGCAGCATAACGTCGCCGATTTTGCGCGCGACGGAACCGTGCCTTTCGGAGTGTCACTCCAAACCGCACCGCTTCGCCACTTCGACGGCGCAAACTATGGATTTGTCGATGGGCACGTTCGATGGAACAAGCCGGAAGCGATCTTTTTTCCGCAGTGGAGCAGCAAGAGCCGCTCGCACAAGGATGTGGAAACGGGCCTCTTTTTTGGCCCCGACCCAACACAAATGCACACTAAAAAGGCAATCTCTCGATTTGGAATCGTCTATGTCGGCACGTTTCACATCAAGTAGCAAAGCACAGAAATGAAAGCAAAACACAACGGTTTCAGCCTTTTACAACTGGCGGCTATTTTGGGCATCATTGGGCTTCTTGTCGTCATTTTGTATCCTATTTTTGGTCAAGCCCACGGCGGCAGTCGTCGCTCCTGCGCCTCCAATCTTAAACAAGTATCGCTTGGCTTCATGATGTATTTGCAGGACTACGACGAAACATTTCCTCTTGCCGCCCAGTCTCTCGAACATGAAAAAAATGTCTTGTCCGGTTGGGCCATTACACACAATACGACGGGCAACGCCGCGTTGAGCACGGCAGCCGATGAGGCCGCCGAAAAAGAAAAGCCTTTCGCGGCAAGCCCCCTTTTCCCGTATGTCAAAAACAGGGAGATTTTTCGCTGTGCGGACGCGCCGCGCAACTCCGGCCCGCTGTGGTTTATGATGAACGATTTGGCGTCGGCTGCCCCTGCTAAAACTATTGCCAACCCCGCGCGAACCGTGCTTTTCTGCGACGGGGAAGATTTCGCGGGCAACGCCGGGCACGCCTACGATCCGAAAACCGTGTCCGCCCCGGCCTCGTATTCGCCTGCGGGCCGCGTCGTTTTGGGTGTAACCATGCAAACCGCGCCGACGCGCCATTCGGGCGGCGGGTTCTACGCCTTTACGGACGGGCACGTCAAATGGATGAAACCCAGATCGGTGTTTTTCCCGTCGCGGTTCAGCGATAGTTCGTCGCACAAGGACGCGAAAAGCGGACGTATACTGGGGCCGAACCCCGCCAGCGACAAAGAAATGCAAGCGAAAGGTTTGTCAGCGACCTTTCATCTGCGCTAAGAAAGCAAAATAAATTACGATGCAGCAATTATCTATAAAACGGCTTGGCTTCACACGGGCGGAGTTGTTCGTGGTTCTGCTGATTATCAGCGTCACGGCGGCAGCGTTGTATCCGGTACTATCGGGCGGATCGGTGTGCCGCTTTCCCAAACCGCGTCAAGAGGAGTGCGCGACCCACCTCAAACAAATCGGGATGGCCGTTTTAATGTATGCGCAAGATAACGACGGAACATTGCCGCCTGCGTATACGCCCATTCCTCGCTCCCGGCAAACCTATGGAGACGATTGGGTGCTGCTTTGGCTGGGGAAAAACCAAATGGTCGCCCCCGACCGAACCGCAACGTTCAGCCTTGAAGACGGCCTCTTGTTTCCGTATGTCCCGCAGGAGTCATACCGCAGTTGTTCGGAAGTCACCTTTAGCGGCTCTTCCGTGACATACGTGATGAACGACCTTTGCGGCGGCGCGAAAACGGAAGCGTTCACCGCTGCCGCGAACACGGTTATGATGATGGACGGCGAGGGCGCATTTCCGGTAATCGGCCACGCATTGGGCGACCCAAGAAAACGCTTTCAAAAGTGGGATTACTCAACGGAACGCCTTCTTTTGAGCGGCACGGTCGGTGAGGGAACCACGCATCACAGCGGTGGTGCAAACTACCTTTTAGCCGATGGACATGTCAAATGGAATTCGGAAAAAAGCGTCTTTTTCCCAGCACGGGAAAGTACCGACAAAACGCACCGTGACCAACAAACGCACGAACCCATCGGGCCTGACCCAAGCGGTGGTATGGTTTATCAGGGCCGCAAATACGCGGCGACGTTTCATCTGCGCTAAGCGACAGGCACATCAAAAATTATGCAGCACACGACATCGAGGCAGCGCGGCTTCACGCTTGGCGAACTGTTCGCGGTTTTGGTGATACTAAGCGTGACAGCCGCTTTTCTGTATCCCGTCGTCATCGGGCACGGCGCAAGCAAGGAACGAAACCAACGCAATCAGTGCATGAGCAATCTTAAACAGGTTGGTTTAGCGCTGCTTTCCTACGCTCAAGACAACGACGAAACCTTTCCCCCTATCGTTTCAAAAGAAACCTATACGGGGCATCTGCTGCCTGCCTTCCATGCACCCAATGGATCTCTCCCCCCGAAAATTCCACAGGGGATGCGCCTTCCGGCGGCAAACTACTGGCTTGGACAGTTGGAGCAAATTGAATGGAAAGGCGGACGTACAGGAGGCCATTTTGACATGGGAATAAAAGGCTTCTTGTCCCCTTATTTCAATAATGCAACGGTCGTTTGGTGTGCGACGCCATTACCCAATAAACAATACCCCGTTTATATGACAAACGATTTGGCGGGCGGCGCGGCGCTTTCCCATTTTGCCAATCCCTCCGTTACTGTGGCGGCGATGGATGGCGAACTCATTTTCCCAACCGCGGGTCACGCGCATGAATCGACGGCCCGGCTCAACGCTTGGATGAAAGAAAGTAGGCAACCAAAAGGCGGGATGGTTGGCGAGGCCGCGAACCGACATAACGGCGGGGCCACTTATCTTTTAGCCGATGGGCACGTCAAATGGTTCAAACCGGACGTGGTTTTCTTTCCACCACGAAACAGCATAAGCCTATCCCATTTTGATTCGGAGCGCAGGGAATATATTGGGCCAAATCCGGGCGGGCCGATGGATTTGACGGGCGTTCCGTATCAAGCCACGTTTCATCCGTGGTGAGCAGTCCGCACCGCTCGCGCGTTGCCGCGCGGGTGCGAACCTGTTAAAATAAACCGGAGAGACACGCCGACACCGCATGGCCTACCAATCCCTGTACCGCAAGTATCGCCCGCAAACGTTTAGCGACGTGATGGGGCAAGGACACGTGACCCGCACGCTGCAAAACGCGCTTGCGTCGGGGCGCGTCGCCCACGGCTACCTTTTCACCGGAACGCGCGGCACGGCGAAAACGACGGTTGCCCGCCTCCTTGCCAAAGCCCTAAACTGTTTGGCGACCGACCGTCCCACAGCGGAGCCGTGCAATAATTGCTCCGCGTGTACGTCGATTACCTCAGGGGCCTGTATCGACGTTATCGAGATGGACGCCGCAAGCCATCGCGGGGTCGCCGATATTGAGGAAGTGCGCAAAGCCGTCGGCTATGGCCCGATGGAGATGCGCTACAAGGTCTTTATCATCGACGAAGCGCACCAGTTATCGTCGGACGCCAAAGACGCTTTCCTTAAAACCCTCGAAGAGCCGCCGGACAACGTCGTGTTTATTTTGGCGACGACCGAGCCGCAAGCGATCCCGATTACCATTCGCTCGCGTTGCCAGCAATTCGACTTCAAGCGCGGAACCCTCCACGACATCGCGGCCCGTTTGCGCTACGTTTTGGATTGCGAAGGTGTCACCTACACCAGCGACGCCATCAACTTGGTTGCGCGCGGAGCCGAAGGGTCGTGGCGCGACGCTTTGTCGCTTCTGGAGCAAGTTTTGGCGTTTGCGCCCGCCCACATTTCGGGCGCGGACGTGGACGCCGTCTTGGGTACGCTCGACGCTGAAATGCTGGCCCGCGTGACGCAGGCGGTCGCCGAGCGCGATGCGCCGGGCGCGTTTTCGCTCGCTGGGCAGTTATTGGATGCAGGTAAAGAGGCCCGCACCCTTTTACGCACGTTGTCCGCCCATTTCCGCGATTTGCTGATGGTCAGCGTCGGCGGGCCAGCGGTCGGCATGGAGTTTACACCGGACGAGGTAGGTCGTTTGCAGGCCGAGGCCCGCGCCTTTACGCCGCCGCAAATGATGCGCGCGATGGACGTTTTGAACGAGGCGCAGGGCGAAACCCGGTGGAATAATCAGCACCGCCTTTTGGTGGAGTTGGCGTTCCTCAAACTGATGACGCTCGGCGACGCCCCGCCCGCTGCCAAAGGCGCGACGGCGACCCCGCTTCCACAAACCGTTTTCGCTACGGCCCCGATTGTGTATGCCGCGCCGCAAGCCGCAGTTGTCCCCTCTCCACAGCCAGTCGTGCCGCAAACGGTCGCACCACTGGTGCAGGCGATTACCCCTCCCCCGGCCCCTCCCCGAAGCGGAGAGGGGAGTTCGGTGGCTTCCAAACTGCCGCTACCGGCAACAGCCCCATTAGAAACGCCGCCTGCAATGCTCGAACTCCCCTCTCCGCTTCGGGGAGGGGCCGGGGGAGGGGTAATCGAAGACACCGAAGACACCCTCGCCCCCACCTTTTTTGCAAGCGACGCCATTGACGACGAGGACGACTATGTGCCGTCGCACGGCGATGACGACGCGCCCGCCGCGATGGACGACGACGAAGACGACGAAGACGACGAGGACAAACCCATCGTTGTGGCGACGACGGCAGACCCGGTTCGCGCCTCGTTTATCGCGGCCCGCATTGAAGAAATGGTTGGCGCGGACGATTCCCAAGACGACGAACCCGTGGACGACGGGCCGAGTTTGTTCGACGAAGAGTTCCCCAACCCGACCCCGGCCTTTATCCCGCCCGCGCCCATTGTTGCCGGTACACAGCCCGCCCTTTCTACGGCGACGGCACAAACGGAACCCGTTGGATTAGCGCCCGCCGCGCGCCCCGTTTCCGCACCGGATTTGCTGTCGCTGGACGCCGAAGAAGACGAGGGCGAAGCCTTTGAGGATGTCGAAGACGACGTGCAGGACGAACCGGACGCAGAAGTAATTGCGCCGCCTGTTATTGTCGCCGCGCCACCAGCGCAGCCCGTCGTCGAAGCAGAGCCGGAACCCGCCGAACCGGAAGGGCCGCCGATTACCCTCGACGACGTGCTGCGGGCGTGGCCGGAGTTCTTACGCAAAGCGGGCATGGTTTCCAAAAAAACCGAAATGATGATGTTGTCCGCTCGGCCCGTATCGGCGGATCGAAGCGGCATTGAAATTGCGTTCGGTTCCCGGGCCACTTTTGAGATGATGAACACGCCCGTCGCGCTGGGCTTCGTGCGCAACGTGTTGCTTCGCTCGCTTGGCGTGTCGCACGTCGCCGTGCGGTTCATGCTCGACGAATCGGCGGCCCCCGCCCCACCCAAGCGCGCGCCCGCGAAGGAAAAAAAAACAGTCCGTGATCCCTTAGCCGAACTCGACGCGCTGGAAAAAGGCGAAAAGCCCCTGCCGCGCGGTTACGAAAACGGCTTTGGCAACACGAACGGCAACGGCTCGGCAAGTCCGTGGGGCAACACGGACGGCACGGTCAGCGGCGCGGGCAATGGATTTAGCGGCGCGGCGCACCATGCGCCGCCCGCTCCGTCGCCGTATAATTTTACTGGTAACAGTAGTGGCAGCGCCTCAGATAATGGCGGCCCGCCTTCGTTCACCCCGCCGCGCCGCGAACCGGCTCCGCCCGCATCCCCGTACGGCGGGTCGCAAAACGCGCGACGCCCGGCCAGTAAAGACGAATGGGCGGATATGCCCGCTTACGAGGCCGCGCCGGTTGTCGGGTCGGCGGGAGCAAAAACGGCGCAAGCCGCCGCGCTTCACGCCGTTTTGCTGGAAAACGCGCTCGTACAGGATGTTTTAAGCATTTTCGGCGGCGAGTTGACCGACGATTAAAAACGAACGATGAACAAAAACAGCGCATAGTGCTGTGAAAGGTTTTTTGAAATGGCGAACCCGTTTAAGGGAATGGGCGGAATGCCCGATGTGAACAAGTTGGTGGCGAAAGTCCGCGAGGACGGCGAAAAAATGCAGGCCAAACTCGACGCGACCCGCTCGGAAGGCTCGTCGGGCGGTGGGGCCGTCAAAGCCGTCGCCGATGGGCATGGGCATTTGCTGGAACTCACGATTTCGCCAGATGTCTTCGAGGGGGGCGACGCGGAGACGTTGCAGGATATGGTGCTTTTGGCGGTCAAGGAAGCCCTCGAAAAGTCCGAAACCCTGCGCGAAGCCGAAGCCCAAAAAATGATCCCATCCGGTATTCCGGGCCTCAACATTCCCGGCTTATTTTAAGGATTCGCCCAAAATCGGCGTTCCTTTTTGGGGCGTTCCAGCGGAGTATTCACCCCGTTGGAACGCCCTATTTGTGAGTAAATAACCATGGTACATTACGCCAAACCGCTTGCCCGATTGGTCGGGGAATTTGAAAAACTGCCGGGTATCGGGCCGAAATCCGCCCAGCGGCTCGCTTTTTACGTGCTGCGCCTCGCCGACGAGGAAGCCCGCGCGCTCGCCGACGCGATTGTGGAAGTCAAAGCCCGCATCACGCTGTGCAAAATCTGCTACAACTTCACGGATCAGGAAATCTGCGAGATTTGCCGCGATAGCAAACGCACCGACGAACAAATTTGCGTCGTCGCCGATCCCCGCGATTTGATTGCGATGGATAAAACCGGCGAGTTCAAAGGCAAATTTCACGTGCTGGGCGGCGTCATCAACCCGATGGAGGGCATCGGGCCGGATCAACTCAAAGTCCGCGAACTGTTGGGCCGCTTGCAATCCAATCCCGTCGAAGAAGTTATCCTTGCCTTGAACCCATCGGTGGAGGGCGACGCCACATCCCTTTATTTGACGCGCCTACTGAAAGACATCAGCGGCTTGCGCGTGACGCGCATCGCGCAAGGGGTTCCCGTCGGCGGCGACTTGGACTACGCCGATCAAGGAACATTAATTCAGGCATTTGAAAACCGCCGCGTCGTTTAATGCGTATAAAGAAGCAGAATAAACGAAATTCCGGCGACAAGCCCACGATGTGGGTAACTTCATAGCCGGTTTGGCGCGGGTTTATGGAACCTACGCCCCTTTCGCTTGTCCAACCGTATTGGAGTTTTTTGTTTTTATGGGTTCTTCGCTTCGCCGCCCGCTTCGGCCCGTGGCTCTTTTTGTGGGTTCGGCTGCCGTTTTCGCGGCGATTTTCGGCGGAAGCACCGGCGCTTTCGCTCAGGATGCGGTTCCCCCGGCGCAAGCCGCGCCCGCCAGATCCTCGACCGGTGCGACAACCCGCCGCGCCGCGAGCTGCTCTACGACCTCGCCGCCCAATCCGGCATCACCGGCGGCCCCGGCCTGGAGTACCTGACCCGCCTCATGCGCTGGATGGTCGACAGCGGCCCCTCCGCCACCCCGCCCAAGGCGGCCCGCACCG
>CAXTBP010000016.1:28754-49369 GCA_964241985.1 uncultured Armatimonadaceae bacterium
CCGTCGGTGCAAGCACCGCGCAAGCCGTGACACGCGCGACGTGGGATTCCAACTTCGTTTACTTCGTAATTCAGGTGGATGACAGCGACGTTTTGGGGACGGCCACCAAACCGTTGACGTCGGAAGTTATCGGCGACGATAGTGTAGCCGTGTATTTTCAAACCGGAGCCGAGCGGCCCGACGCGCCGAACGCGCAAACCCACGCCATGATTGTCAGTTCTGCGGGCGGCTTTCAATTTTTGCAGGGCGACAATGACAAAAAAACGCTGGTTCCTTTGCCGCTGTTTTCAGTCAAGTTCGGCGTTTCGGTGCAGGGCACGCTAAACCGCTCGGACGACCGCGACCGTGGCTACGTCGTTTCGCTTGCCGTGCCGCTTTCCGCGCTGGGCCTCGACCCGAAAACGCTCATGCCCGGTACGGAGTTGGGTTTCAATCTCGTTGTTCGGAGCCGCACCGCCAAAGGCGTGACGGCGGCCTCGCTTGCGCCGAATGCGGCAACAACGACCGACATTCCCGCCCAGTGGACGAAACTCGTGCTTGCCGATGCTGCTTCCGCCACTACCTCTACGGGCGACGCGATTGTTGCGCCGCGCGTCGGCGAAAAAGCCACTCCCCCGGCGATTGACGGCAACTACCGCGCGTCGGCGTGGCCGGAAAACAGCCAGTTCGCGGTCGCGCTTCCCGCAAACGCCAATGCCGCACCCGTCGCTATCGCGCCCGCAACGCCCGGCGGTGCGCTTGCCAGCGATACCGTCGCGCCCGTTGTCAACGACGCGGCCTTAAAACAGGGCGTTACACGCTTTATTTTCGCCCGCTATCTGATGGGCTATCAAGGCGACCGTCGCAAAACCAACCTGCCGACGCGCGGCGTGTGGGGCAAAGACGACACTCTGCTCTTAGGCGATCAGCCGATTACGGGCGTCGGGCCGTGGTTTTCCATCGACCGCGTCAGCTACCACAAAACGCAAATGACCGAAATGCGCCGGGCTGGAATCGACACCGCCTTAACGCAAATCGGCGGGCCGCTCGCGCCCCTCGACGTTTCCATTATGGATAGCAAATCCCTTTTGGTGCTGGTCGCCGCGCTCCGCGAAATGAACACGCAGAACGTCGCCGCGCCCACGCTTTCCTTGATGCTCGATACGTCCGCGCTGCTGCCGGTCGGCGCGCCGGTCGCCAATGTCGGAACGATTGAGGGGCGCGAAGTCGTGTATCAGGCCATCAAGCGCTGGTTCGATATGGTTCCACCCGAACTGCGAGCCAAAGCGACGCTGCCGGGAAGCGCGGGGGCGTCCGGCGCGTTTCCGGTTTTCTTTACGCAAAGCCAATCGAAAAGCCAAGTCATCTTTCCCGACAACGGCGACTGGGCAAGCGAGATTCGCAAACGCTTCGCGCAGGATTTTGGGCCAAGTGTGAACGGCGCGACCCTGCTTTTTGTCGGAAACACAAGCGCGCCCGGTATGGCCGCTACGACGGGCGGGGCCGCGAATAATTCTGCACTGCCGCTTTTTGTCGTCCAGCCGAACGGTGCAACGGCAACGGCAGGACGCGGCGAAGGCGAAGCGTACACAGCCTCGTGGGAAGCCTCATTTGCCGCCAAACCCGAATGGGTTTTGGTGGATTCGTGGAATGATTTCACGCACTCGACGGAAATTGCGCCGTCCCGGCAGTACGGGACGCACTTCGCGGATTTGACGCGCATTTTGACCGTTCAAGCGACGGGCTTGCCGCCCTATGCCGTGCAGTTCCCGCAAAACGATGTGCCGCGCCGAATGCGCCCCGGTCAAGTCGTGAACGCGACGCTTTCCGTTAAAAATACGGGCGCGACGCCACTGGGGGCCGCCGATACGGTATCGCTGGTATACCGCTGGAAAAAAGGCGACACGGTCGTTGCGGAAAACCCGCTTTCGCTTCCGCTGACGCGCGCCCTGCTCCCGACGCAAACCGCGCGGATTCCCGTTGGTTTGGTTGCCGCCCAACTCAATACCCAAAACGGCGCGCTTACGCCGCTTGAACCCGGCGATTATACCGTTGAGTTCGATGTGACCCGCGTTAGCAAAACCGACCCGACCGCGAAACCAACGGCTTTTGCGACCGATGCGAACAGCGATGGGCCGCTCCGTTTGCCGGTCACGATTGCACCCGCTTTGCCCGATGGTGTTGAGTTTGGGGCGTCGTCCTTGTCCCCCATTTTAGTAACGGGCGGAACCTATGCCGCCGCCGTTCGGCTGCGCTGGCTGGGCGACAAGCCGATTGCACCGGACGACGCCCGCTTGGTGTATCAACTGCGTACCGCCGACGATAAAACCGTCGTTTTGTCCGGCTCCATTCCGCTGATCCGTGGTCTTGCGCCGGGCGCGTGGGAAACTGTGACTGGCCCGCTTGCGCTCGTGGACGGCGGAAGTCCGATTGCGCCCGCTTGCCCGGAACTTGTTGCAAACGATGGCCCGAGCGGCTATAAATTGCGGTGGCTTCTCACGCGCACCAATTCCACGGAAGCCGTGCCCGGTGAGCGCGTGGAAACCGTTGCCGTGTACCCGGAAAGCGACGAGGCCCGCGTTACCGCGCCCCCGCCGCCCGACGCGCTCAAAGCGGGCGATTTGATTACCCTACCCGTGACGGTGTTCAATCAGGGCCAAACGACGTGGAAAAAGGGACAATTTTCGGTTGCCTGTCACTGGTTTTATTCCGACGGGGCCGAGGCGATTTGGCGGCCCGACGTGTTCGCGGCGATTAACCAAGACGTGAAACCCGGCGACACCGTCAAAGTCAGTTTACCCGTTCGCGTCCCCGACCGGGATGGGGACTTCATTTTGGCGTTCGACGTGCTGCGCGCCCCAGACACGTTTTTGTCCACGCGCCCCGTGACCCGTTCCGGCGATTTGGGTTTAATTCCCGTGCGCGTTTTGGGCGGCAGTCTGGTGTTCGTGGACTTGACCAAGCAGTTCAACACGGACGGCACAAGCGGCGAGGAAACGCAAGCGCGAACTGGCGATTTGGACGGCAAAGGCAACGCTTTCCCCGTGGAATCTTTCCCGCCCGACCCATTCGGTATTGTCGCATATCTCGCGGGCCGCGACGGCGCGACATCAACCAAACTGGAGAAAAACCCGACCGCGTACCCGTCCGGCTATTTTTCGGACTTTTCGCCGAACGCCCGCTTGGTCGGCTTCCGCTACGGGCAGGAAACGCTGAAATCCAAAAACGCGGTCGCGTGTCAAGGGCAAACGGTCGCTGTCACGCCGGGCAAATACTTCGGTCTGCATCTTGCCGCGCTCGCAACCGGTGGCAAAGACGCGCCGCTCGCCATTACGCTCAAATACAAGGACGGGACGACAACAACCGTCACGCGCACGGTCGCCGATTGGAACCGCGCCCCGGATCCCGCGTCGCCTGCCGTGGACACCGCTTCGTCGAGCGTTGCGGTACAAACGCGGATTATGCGCACCCGGGACAGAGGCGATGTAAACGTTCCGTGCGTGCTGCACCATATCGTCGTACCGGTGTCGCCGTCCAAAGAATTGGAAAGCGTGACGCTGCCTAACGATCCGAACGTCAAAGTGTTCGCCATCACGCTGGAACGGTAGCGATACAATAAACGCATGAGTAACGAATGGGCGGGGCGGAAAATTACGGTAATTGGTGCGGGCATGGCGGGCAGCGAAGCGGCGTGGCAGGCCGCCGAGCGCGGCGCGCAGGTGGACTTGTGGGAAATGCGCCCGGTCAAGATGACGCCCGCGCATACGACCGGCGACGCCGCCGAAATCGTGTGCTCCAACTCGTTCAAATCCAACCGCATCACGAACGCTTCCGGTTTGCTCAAAGAAGAAATGCGCCGCTTGGGATCGCTGATCGTCGGCTGCGCGGACGAAACCGCTGTTCCTGCCGGGGAAGCCCTCGCGGTTGACCGGGAAGCGTTTTCGGCCCTTGTCACGGAGCGGTTGGAAAAGCACCCAAACATTACACTCATCCGCGACGAAGCCGTGCAAATTCCCGACGAAGGCCAAGTGATTGTCGCGTCCGGCCCGCTGACGAGCGATACGCTTGCGGCCCAAATCGGCGAAAAAACCGGCAAATACGATTTGTATTTTTACGATGCCGTCGCCCCGATTGTGGACGCATCCACCATTGACTACGACAAGGTTTTCAAGGCGTCGCGCTACGACAAAGGAACCGACGCGAACGACGATTCCATCGATGCCGCGTATCTGAACTGCCCGTTTGAAAAAGACGAGTATTTGGCTTTTCACGCCGAACTCGTCAAAGCGGAAAAAGCGCCGCACCACGATTTCGAGGACGTGAAGTATTTCGAGGCGTGTTTGCCCGTCGAGGAACTCGCCGCCCGTGGCCCGAAAACGCTTGCCTTCGGGCCTCTGAAACCCGTCGGTCTGACCGATCCGCGCACGGGCCGTCGCCCGTATGCCGTGGTGCAACTTCGTCAAGAAAACCGCGCGGGCACGTTGTTCAACTTGGTTGGCTTTCAAACGCGGCTCAAATGGAGCGAGCAAAAGCGAATTTTACGTATGATCCCCGGCTTGGAAAACGCCGAATTCGTGCGCTTCGGTGTCATGCACCGCAACACCTACATCCATTCGCCGTCCCTTTTGGACGCCACATTGGAATTGCGAAATGAGCCGCGCCTTTATTTCGCGGGACAAATGGTTGGCGTGGAAGGCTATTTGGAATCGGCAGCGATGGGGCTGCTCGCGGGCCTCAACGCTTCCCGAAAAGCAACCGGCGATGCGCCCATCGTGTTTCCCAACGAAACCTGTTTGGGCGCGCTTGCCGGATATGTCGCGGGCTACGAGGGCAAGAATTTTGCACCCATGAACTCGTGCTGGGGCTTGCTTCCCCCGCTCGATGGCGTGCGGGTTCGGGACAAACGCGAACGCGGCGCGAAAATGGCGGAGCGCGGTTTGCACGTTTTTGACGCTTTCGCGCAGGCCAACGATTTGGCGCTCGCGTCTGCGATTAAGTAGGAAAAGGCCCCCTGCCCCCCAATAAGGGGGGGTTCTGACAAAAGCGCTTCCGTTCCACTGCAAAGTTTACGGTATCGGCAGCCTAATCAGAACCCCCCCTTATTGGGGGGCAGGGGGGCCTTCTCCACATCCGGCGCAACGATCACGGTTTGCGTTTGGGCCGAGCGCTTGGCGGCATCCATTACGGCAATCGCGCGACGCGATTCGGCAAGCGGGACGGGCTGCGGGCCGCCGTGAAGCAGGCAGTTTGCGAATAACTCGTAATAGGTGCGCCACCGACCCGCGTGCGTCGGCACGGTGCGGCTGCCCAATTTCGTGTGCAAAACGCCGTAGGTTTCCACTTCTTCACGGGCCGCGTCGATGTCGCCTGCCTTCATCGCGTTTTCCTGCGGATCCAGTCCGTACTTTTGGTACGTGCCTTCCAAGCCCCGAACGTAGAAGCGCGGCTTGGAAAGCGCGGCGACGCTGGACAAATCGCACACGCCGGTTCCGCCACCCTCGAACGTCACGACGATAAACGCTTCACTGTCCACATCGGTCGTTTCCCAATCGTGCCGAATGCGGGCGTACACAGTTTCTATTTTCTGCGGAAACAAGACGAGCAGTTGGTCGATAAGATGCGCCCCTAAATCGTAGAATCGGCCCCCGCCGCTTTCGGCCTGCCCGCGCCAGCCGCCCCACGCACCTAAGCCTTGCCACGCCATTTCCGCCCAGCGCAACTCGCCCAAATCCCCGCTTCCGATAAGCGAACGGACGGTTTGAAAGTCCCCGTCCCAGCGACGGTTTTGAAAAACGGTCAACACTTTACCGCTTGCGTTTGCGGCGTTAATCATGTGGTCGCATTCGTCGAGGCTTAAGCACATCACCTTGTCGGACACGACATGCTTTCCCGCTTGGAGGGCGGCAATGGCAAAATCGGCGTGTGTATTGTTAGGCGTCGCCAAAACCACGGCGTCCACATCCGGGTCGGCAAGGGCTTCGTCAAGTTCATCGTAAACGCGAATGCCTTCATGGTCGTTTTTTGCGCGGGCTTGGGCTTCAGGCTTGCGGGCGACCGCGCCGAATAATCGTAGGCCCGGCGTTTGGCTAATCAAATACGCATGGCACTGCCGCCCCCAGCCCCCGTAGCCGACCACAACCACATTCGCCTCCGTCATCCCACGCGCCTTCCTTTGGGCTTGCGGTTTCGCGTAAAGCCCTTGAACCATTCGCCTTGATAGGCGAGGGTTCCTTTGTCGCCTTCCGCGAGCAAGCCGTATTGTTGTTCCGGCAAATCCCATTCGCGCTGGTCGCCCCGTTCGTCCTCAAAGGTAACGAAGTACGTTGTGCTGGCATAATTTCCCGGGCTGGTTCCGTCACCGGACACTTTGGAACGCTTGCCAACCACGCGGGCCGCGCCTTCCACAATCGGGCTGCGCCGGTTTGCTATGTATGCGCTCATTGTCATCGCCGCGCAAAGCAGCAAAACAAGACCGAGTAGCGAAACCCCGAACAAAAAAACGAGATTAACGCCCGTTAATTCCATAGCCGCCTCCGCTCGCTCCGCCGCGCACGAAATCTTTGAACCACGTTCCCTGCGAAACGAGCGTTCCCCGGTCACCTTCCATCAAGAGGCCGAACTGATTTCCCTTGACCTCGAACTCGCGCCGCTCGCCGCTCGCATACTCGAAAGCCACATAATACGAGGTGTAAAACCGTCCGGGGCTGTCGCGGCTTCCTGCTCCCCGAGACACTTCCGTCCGCTTTCCGATAATTAAAGCGGGCGTTTGCAAAACGGGACTGTTGCTGTTTTTCGCGTACTGAATAATCGCTTGCACGATGGCAAAAACGATTACTCCGAGGATAAAAACAAAAACCAAAACGAAAAACGCGGGAAACATCAAGGGGAAAATTGATTCCATTTACGTTTTGTCTTTCTTCGCGGGATTGGTTTGACGGTACAAAAGATGCGGCAAGCCCGCGTACTCGAACGGATGGTCGAAAACGAAACCCGCTTTTTGCAGCACGTTTTGCGAGGCGAAATTCGTCGTCAGTGTAAAACCAACCAATTCAGGCAGATTGAGCGTGTCAAACGCGACGCGCACGGACATGCGGGCAATTTCGGTAGCAAGCCCCTGCCCCCGCCATTCGGGCATCAGCGCGTAGCCGACTTCGACCGTTTCGCGTCCCTCAATGACGCAGGCCCGCAAACCGCCCCGCCCTATAAACGCGCCGGTTTTCTTATCAAGAAGCGCCCACGGCCCCCAGCCATGCGTTTGCCAGTGCGCGTTTGCGGTTTGCACCATTTTTTCCACGTCTGCGGTCGGAAGCGGCTTTCCGGTCGCCGTCAATGTTGGTGTGACCCGTGGATTTTGAAAAAGTTGCAGCAGGCCGGGCAAGTGCACCGCCCCCAATGGCTCCCCGCGCAATCGCTCGGTTTCGACAACGCCCTCATTAGACAAAGCAGCACGGTGATTTTCACGGTCGTTCGTCATTGAGGTATTTTTGCGCGCCGTTTGCGCGGGCGTGGTAGTGCCAAAGGCGGGAGGGCGAAAAGCGCGGCGGGCAGCAAACAGGGAACACTAATCCATGCTTCCCACGGTTTCGGGGCCGACGCGTCGGTGCGTG
The DNA here is from genome assembly GCA_964241985.1 of uncultured Armatimonadaceae bacterium. GTDB lineage: Bacteria > Armatimonadota > Armatimonadia > Armatimonadales > Armatimonadaceae > CAXTBP01. Next base: position 36,341 of record CAXTBP010000016.1, read on the forward strand.
TTCGCTCGTCGTCCCACGTGCGGTTGATGTACCGAAAGCCAAGCAGGTTCCAAACCGATGGCGCGGGTTCGTTGCGGGGCGGAAGAAAGAAGCGCCCGCCCAAATCGAACGGCTCCAACGGTTTATTCGGTGCGCGTTGGTAGCGAAACGCCCCGCCGCCCACGCGAAACGATCCGTCGCCGGGCCAGCGAATGCGCCAGTATCGGTAGTACACGAACGGTGCGTCGTCCACATCGCTGTCAATACCAAGCGTCGTGTAGCGAAAAAAGCCAGTCACGCCCATCACAAAAAATAAAGCCGCCAGTAAACCGCACAACCAAGCGCAAAATGTGGAAGTAGATCGGCTTGGTTTTTGCCTTACAATAATCCTAATTCCTGACGTGCAAACGCACGAAGAGGCCGACAAAGTTTGACGGCTTCTCGGGCTTCGTCACGACTTGCGGCGTCGCCGGGATAGCGGTAACGAACGGCATAGTCCGTCAAAGTCGCGCATGAAGCCGCGAAGGTTGACCAAAAAGGATTGAGCGGAGCAAGCAAAAAGAGCAGTGCCGAAAGATCGTGCGTCCGAGGAAAAACAACCGAGGCTTCCTGCAAAACGGCTTTGAGATACTTTTCCGTACATTGTTGTGCGTGAAAACACGCGGAGTCGTAGTTTTGTTCTTTTCGCGCGCGCACCTCACGTCCGGCACTCGCAAAATCCCCCTCCGCCTTTTCTAACCACTCAGCGTTCAGTGGCGTCATAGAGTGTTTTCCCCCTCTCAACCACTTCCCTCAAAAAATAGTCGTTCATCGCCAAACGCTTTTTTAAGACATCGCTTGAATAGGCCAGCACGTCCAATGGAAAACCTGCGTGAACCGCTTGCCGCATTTGCGAACTTTTCTTCGCGCTCGGCTCGTCGAAAGGAGGTAGAACGACCAAAAAGTCCACGTCGGAATCCGCCGTTGGCAAGCCGTAAGCATAGGAGCCGAACAAGATGACACGTTCCGGCGCGAACCGACGGACGATGTCGTCGGCGAGGTTTTGAATTTGATCGACGCTTACCATGCGTTGTTTATACCCCTTCGACGAGGGCGACGCCTTCATCGACCAACTGCCGCGCGCGCTGCTGCGTTTGGGCTTCGGCGTACACGCGGATGACGGGTTCGGTTCCCGAGGGACGCAGGAGTAGCCACGAGCCGTCTGTGAAATCGAGGCGCGTGCCGTCTTTGCGTCCGATTTGCGCTAATTGCCCGCCCGCAAATTCGGTCGCTTTGAACGATTGCAACGCCGAAATGATGCGGTGCATTTTTTCCTGCGGTGGGTGCAGGTCGGTGCGCGTGTATTCGTGTCGTCCGACAAGCGCGAACACGTCCTCGATCAAGTCTTCCAGTTTCTTGCCCGAGGCGGCCATCGCTTCTAACACGAGCAGGCCCATCAAAACGCCGTCGCGCTCGGGCAAATGGTTTTTGACACCGATGCCGCCCGATTCTTCGCCGCCGATGAGAATATCCTCGTCCAGCATTTTTTCGCAGATGTACTTGAAGCCGATGGGGGTTTCGGTTAAGGGCAGGCCGTAGCGTTCACACAGTTTGTCCAGCGCGCGGGTCGTGGAAACCGTGCGGACGACACCGCCCTTCCAGTGTTTCCCCTCATAGAGATGGCGCAAAAGTACGGCGAACAAGCGGTGGCAATCCACGAAGTTTCCCGCAGAGTCGCAGGCCCCTAAACGGTCGGCATCGCCGTCCAAGCAGATGCCAACATCCGAGCGCGTTTCGGTCACGGCGTCGAAGAGCGCCTGCATATTTTGCGCGATAGGTTCGGGATTGATGCCGCCGAAAACCGGGTTGCGGTCGGAGCGAATTTCACGGACGGGAACGCCCGCCGCCTGAAAGATACCGGTCAAGTACCCGGCTCCTGACCCGTGCATAGGATCCACGACGACCGAAAAACCCGACGCCTTGATGGCTTCCAAATCCACGAAGCGGGCGCAATGGGCAAGATACGGTGCGGCCAAATCCGTCGTGTTAATAGGCGCATTGCTTGTCTTGGGAGCCGCGCCGGAGCGGATTAAGTTTCGTAAGCAGGCTTCGACCTGCGCGACCATTTCGGGTGTTGCCGAGCCGCCGTAATGGGCTTTGATTTTGAGACCGTTGAAGCGGGGCGGATTGTGCGAGGCCGTAATCATCAGGCCCGCCGACGCGCCGAAATAACGGCACGCGAACGAAACGGCGGGCGACGAGCATTCCCGGTCGGACAAGTAGACCTTAAAACCGTTGGCGCGTGCGACACGGGCGACGGCAAGCGCGAAGACTTCGGACTGCGCCCGGCGGTCGTAGCCGACGACCAAGCCGTCGCCAGGCAAATCACCGGTTTTTATCCAGTCGCACACGGCCTGCGTAACCAAGCGCACGTTATCGACCGTGAAATCGTCGGCGATAATGCCGCGCCAGCCGTCGGTTCCGAACTTAATCGCCGCGCGCTGAATATCGCCGCGCGTGGGGAGTTTGGCGACAACGGATGCGATAACGGCATCCGCGCCGACGACCGAACCCGGAGAAACCGTCGCGCCTTGCCGGACGACGCAGTTGTCGCCTAAAATGCAGCCACGCACGGTCGCCCCAGCCTCAACAACCGTACCGCGCCACAAAATGGCGTCCTCGACAATTGCGCCCTCACCGATACGGCAGCGCGAACCAATCGACACAACCCCGGAAATTTTAGCGTCTTTTGCGATTTCGGTGTGATGGTTGACGAAAACGCGCCCCGTCATTTCCGCAGTCGGGTGAATTTGGCAATCCTTGCCGACCCAAACGCCGTCGCGGACGGCATCGCCGTCGATCTGCACATCCACTTTGCGTTCCAAAATATCGGCCTGCGCCTGCTGATAATCGGGCAACGTGGTAATCGCGCGCCAATAACTGCCGCTGTCCATCACGTAGCCATAGAGCGGGACGCCTTCTTCTAAGAGTTGCGGAAACAACTGGCGCTCAAAGGAATACTCGGTGTTCGGCGGCATTCGGCGGAGCAAATCACGGCGCAAAACGTACACGCCCGCGCTGACGGTATCGGATTTGGCCTCGTCGCGGGCCGGTTTTTCGGCGAACTGTCCGATGCGTCCTTCGTCGTCGGTCACGACCACGCCGTACTGGGCCGGGTCGGCGGTGGTTGCCAGCAGAAGTGTCACGGCGGCGTTTTTCGCATTGTGGAACGCGACAAGGGCCGATAAATCGGCGTCCGTCAAAACGTGCCCGTTCAGCACAATCACGTTGTCGCCGACCAAACGGTCGGACACGGCCCGGACAGCCCCCGCCGTTCCGAGCGGCGCGACTTCGCGGTGGTAGCCCAAATCCATGTTCACGGGCTTGCCGTCGCCGAAGCGGGACTCGAAACTTTCGGGCATGGTTTGCAGACACAAAATGGCCTCGCTAATCGAATGCCGTTTCAAAAGTTCGAGCTGATACTGAATAAGGGGCTTGCCGCACAGGGGCAGCATCGCCCGAGGCTGTTTGGCGGTTAAAGGGTAAAGGGGCGTTCCCCGCTCCCCGGCAAGAAGGACGGCCTGCATAGGTCAAAAGGTTTCCCGGCAACTTTTACGCCCACGAAGTGCGGGGAAAAGACGCGCGTTTGGTGTCAAATTTTTATTTAAGCGGAGGACTTAGTGTAAGCGAAATCCGGGACCGCTGTCAAGTTTTGTGGGCCTTCTAAGGTACAATCAAATCATGATGCCCGCCTCCTCAACCGCCGTTTCCCCCTTGTTGAACACTTCTTCACTGCGCCACCCTATGCGCGTTTTTTGCGGAACGGCGCACCCCGCGCTTGCCCAAAGTGTCGCCTCGCATTTGGGTGCGAAACTGGGTGACTTGAACATCACGCGCTTTCCCGACTCAGAACTCTATGTCAAGTTCAACGAATCCGTGCGGGGAACCGACGCCTTTTTGGTGCAGCCGACGTGCGCGCCGATTGAATCGCACTTATGGGAACTGTTCGTGCTGATGGACGCCTTGAAGCGGGCGAGCGTTCACCGGATTACGTGCGTTTTGCCCTACTACGGCTACGCCCGACAGTCGCAAAAACATGCGCCGCGCGAACCGATTACGGCAAAACTGGTCGCCAATCTTTTAACGTCGGCGGGCGCGGATCGCGTTGTCGCGCTCGATTTGCACGCGGACGCCATCGCGGGCTTTTTCGATATTCCGGTCGATCATTTATCCGCTGTGCCGATTATCGGCGATTATTTGGCCCGCAAAAATTTGGAAAATGTAGTCGTCGTATCGCCGGATGAGGGCCGCGTTAAAACGGTGCGCCACATCGCAACCCGTTTGCGCGCGCCGCTCGCGGTCGGCTACAAAGTCCATCCCGAACACGGCGTGTCCGAAGTCACTGGGTTAGCGGGCGATGTAAACGGCAAAACCTGCATCGTGTACGACGACATTATTTCCTCCGGTGGAACGATTGCCGAAATCGTGGACGCGCTACTCGAAAACGGCGCGAACCCCAACATCACGATTGCCTGCTCGCACGCCGTGTTGGTCGGCAAAGCCGTCGAGCGCTTGAACGGCCCCGAAATCGCCGAGGTCATTTTGACCGACACTATTCCCCTGCCGCCCGAAAAGCGATTGGATAAAATCACGGTTTTATCGGTCGCGCCGCTCCTCGCCGAAGCGATGGAGCGCGTATGGAAAGACGATTCCGTATCCGTTCTGCTCGGCGAGTAAAACGCCGCAAACCTTTCAGCGAAGAAAAGAGAGATTGTTTTCGTGTCCGTCGCGCAAACGTTGCATTCAAAAGAAAATGAGGCCCCCGCGAGCGGGCACGCTTTGGCTCGCGCCATCGAAGCCATCGAAGAAACGCCGCCCGAAACCGAAGAATTCTTGAGCCGCGCACACTCAGTAAATGACTTGCTGGAAACGCTCGCTAACGAAGAAGTTCGTCAAGGCGAGCGCCGCGCTCGGCATGACAAAATTTTTAAGTACGTATTTCGCAGCCAGCTTGTTTTGGGTTGCCTTGCTCTGTTTCTTCTCACTTTTCCGCCTTCTTTTGTCGCACCGGAAACCTCGAAAACTTTAGGTAAAGGGTTATGCTGGCTCTGTGTCGGCTTGTTGGGCGTGGTTAATCACTTAAATGCGAAACAGACAGGGCACACCGTTTTCGACGTGTTGTCTTTGTCTGACGATAATAACAAGCACAAGCGCACCCCGCATTTTTCGTCCCGGCTGCAACAAAACGCGATTACCGCTTTGCTTAATTACACCGACGATCCGCGCGTTGCAGATCCGCTTTGCCGCGCCATCGTTTATTATGACGGCGACTCTAATTTGCTTTACCTACGTCTCGCGCGCGTTTTGCCGCTTTTGATCAACAATACAAATACTTTATCGGAGCGTTCGCGGCGCATCCTGTTCAACGTGATGCAAGGGTACACCGATGGTCTGCTTGGCGGAAACGATCAGCGGCAAACTCTTCCGGTTTTGCAAGCCGCCGCAAAAGAATACTTTGCCCGCACCGGCGCACCCGCCCCGCGCCCGAAGCGAAAATGGTTTAGAGCCAAGCAATCCGCGCCGCAAATCACAAAGGAGAACGGCTAATGCGGCTCGTGCAAAAACCGAAAGAAGAAACGCCGTCGCTGCCTTTGTGGCTTTCGCGGGACGTGCCGCACGAGCGCGAACTTGCGGGCGAACTGCTGAACCAACTGGGTCGCGAAAAGTCGCTCGATTATCTGCTACGCTTGCACGATTTGGAAGAAACGCGACGGCAAAAACGGCTCCGTGCGCATTTTGGCGTTTTTTTTGTGTTGGTGGCCGCAACGCTGGGATGCACGGCGGCGATTTTATTTTCGTTGTTTCAGCGTCCCCCTGACGAACTGCGCGTATGGCTGCGCGTTTGCGTTCCGCTCTTATGGATGGGCGCGGCGGGAATCCATGTACTGAACTTTCGGCTGTTGCGCGGAAAGAACAAGAAAACACGCTTTCTTTCATCGCCGGTTCAGCAAAATCTAATTACCCAACTCTTTGACTGCGCGGACAGCCCGCTCCTTGCCGAACCGTTTTCTCGCGCATTGGTTTATTACACCGGCGACCGCGACCAACTGTACGAGCGTTTGGCGGACGTTTTGCCGCTTTTACCCAGCGACCCCGACGCGCTGACGCCCTACGCCCGGCAGGTTTTGGTGCGCCGTTTGTCGCCGACGACCGTTTATCCCTATCCAGGCGAAAAAGAGCGTGCGCCCGCGTTGAAATCCGCCATCTTGCGCTATTTCGCCCGCACCGGCAAACCCGGTCGTTCGCGCAAAGAAAAGCCCCGCGCCGATGCCTGAATACAAACCGTTTTTGCCGCCGCACATCGGCAAATGGCTCGCCAGCGACAAGCCCGAACTGCTCGCAAAAGCCGAGGTGGCGCTTCGCGCCGCCGAACCAGACGCGAACCATTTGTTGCAACAGCGGCTTCGTGGGGAGCGCGACTACTTTACGGCGTACAGCCTTTTGGGTTTTCTTTCACTTCACTTCGTTTGGCAAATAGTGAATCCAGTATTGCATAGACTATATCCGCTGCCGCACGGCACGGCATCCGATTTCTTTTATGCGCTTATTTCAATTTCTATTGCGCTTCCCTTTGCTATACCATTGATGTTTTTTTGTCTGCGGCGGTTCGCTTTGCCTGCCGGGGCGCGTTACGCGGCGATTTTGTTGAAACTGGCACAACGCGGCGACGTTTGGGCAGTGCCGGTTCTGCTCGGCTGCTGGCTGGAGCCGTCCCCGGTCGGAAGCGCACGTTTGCCGGACATCGAAGACGCGCTTATTGTGCTGACCAAAAATGCCGCGCCGGGAAGCATACCGCTTTCGGATAAAGCAAATTCCAAAGACCCCGCCGCCAATTTGCGCGGCAAAGTCGCCCGCATGACGCGCAAGCAAAACGGGGTCGTTTTTTTCGCGCCCTCCGCGACGCAGAACCCGCGACGCATTCAAGTTTGGCTCGCCCTTCTCCCCCACCTCGCCACCGATCCGAACCCGAAAAGTCAAGCGGTTTTGGCGGGCCTTTTGGATGCACAGGCGCGAACTTTAGAAGAAGAACTTTTGCAAAACACGGTTCGCTCGCTGCTCACACCAAGCACCGGAACCGAACCGGCAGATGGTTCAACCGAGATGTCCGCACCGAGCGAAACATGGAAGCCGACCGAAACAAATGAGATGCCGACGCTTTTGCAAAGGTTGGGTCGTCAATGAGAGATGCAGTCGAAGCGGCGGCCAACAATGCGCCGGTTTCTACGCCGGATGAAGCCGTCCAATACATCAACCAAATCGGTTTTTGCACGTGGCGGCGCGTGCCCAAATGGCCCGGCTTGCCCAGTTTGGAGGCGCAAACGCCGTGGGACGGAACCGGCGACGCCATCATGCAGATGTGGTTTTGGAAGGACGATCTGCACATCGACAAGAAAGTTTTCTACGGGCAGCTTTTGGGCCGCGACGGCGTACCCGTTTTCGTGTCGCTCGATTTTTTGCCGTACCTCATTGCCGCGCAGGGCGATTGTACGGACGTGCGCGAACTGTACGAGAAAAATCGTTTGTCGCACGTCGCGCTGACGCTGTATGAGCATATCGAGAAGAGCGGGCCGACGCCGAAAAACCGCCTTCCCTATCCGCCAAAAACGAGCCAAACGCCGCCGCTTATCGCCTTGCAGCAAAAGTTTTTGATCACGAAAACGGGCCTCACGGGTCGGACACGCGGAACCTACGGCTACCTTTGGGGCTTGTGCGAAACGGCGTTCCCCGACGCCTTCGCACGGGCCGCGCAAATTGCTGTGCCCGACGCCCGCGCCTCTATCATCGCGCATTTGCAAGCAAATGGTTTGCCGAATCTGACGCTTGCGGAAGCCGCCAAGATGTTCCGCTGGGATGCCCTTTCGTGAACGTACGCGTGTTGGAAAACAAGCTGCAAGGGAGTTCGCTTTTCAGCGTCCCAACCTTGCAGGCCGCGCTTTCCGGGATGCCGCAAAACGAGGCCGCGCCCGCTCTATTGGAAATCGCAGAAAACGCCGAGCAAAAGCGGCGCGACCTCAGAAAGAACGTGGTCGTCACAATAATTTTGCTTTTGTCGGTGTCTCCCTTGCGGTTGGCGTTGCTGTTTTCCCCGTTGCATCGCAAAATGTCGTGGCAAATCGCGGGGGCGCTACTTAATGTGGCTCCGCTGATAGCGTTCTCGGTTGCAGAGTGGTTCTTTTCGCCGCGTAAGGTTGTGCAAACGCAGCAAAATGCCATTGCTGCGCTGCTGATTTGCCCGAACGAAACGCGCTTTTTGCCGCATCTTGTCGATGGACTGCACGCCGGGAAAGCGCCCGAATGGAAAACGGTGCTGTATCCCGCGCTTACCGCCGCATTGTGGAACGCGCCCTATGACGACCTTGTTTTGCGGCTTGACGCGACGCGCCGGAATGCCCTCCGCGCATTCGTGGCCTATGATTTTCCCGCCTTTCCGTTCGCTCCTTTAATCCAAAGCAAAACGCTGGTTTCCCCACACTTCGACGACGTGACCACCGATTTGACCGTTGCCGCGATGCGAACGCTCGTTACCGTGGGCGACAAGAAAACCGTCAAAGTATTAGAGATAATTATCAAAACCGAGGGCAATTTGCGCAACGAAACCGTTGTCCGCGATGCTGCCCGCGAGTTTTTGCCCGTTTTGCGAAAGCGCATTGAGGAAAACAAGGAAATTTTTCGGCGACTGCGAACACTGACGGGCGACCAAGCCGAAAACCCCGACGCCACCATCGCCATTCAGACGTATGTGGACACGCTGCCACAGGAAACCGCGCCGGTTCTTTTGGCGGACTATCTCATGGAGCAAAAGCAACGCGCCGCGCGGGCGCGCGTTTGGGCAGGGGTAGGTTTGGTTGTTTCGGCAGGCGCGATAGCGGCGGTATATCTACTTTCGACGCAACAAAATCAAGCGGGCTTGATCGGCGGATTGTGCGCTATGCTTGGTACTACGGCTTCTTTCCTATCTATCTTGCGGCGACCCAACGAGGAAACGCAGGCGGGAAAAATCGCCTACGAACTGGTGCGGCGAAGCGGCGACGATACGCGGCTGTTGCCTGCTTTGCTTTATTCGATGCCGCTCATCGTGGACAAAAAACAAAGCGAGGCCGTAGAAAAGGCCATAGTTCACTTGCTGCCCTTGCTTCACGTAGGCGACGCCGCCCTTGTTTCACCGCATCTGCGCCGCACGGTTCGCGCGTGGCTTACGATGCCGCGCGGTTTGCTGGGCCGGGCGGCGAAGAATAAAGCCATTGTCGCGCTCGATGCGCTTGCCGCCATAGGCGATACCGTCTCTTTGCGCCGCGTCGAATCGGTTGCGCGGTATGCGGAAACCGCGCGGCACGGCGACTTTTTGCGCCAAACGGCGATGCGTTGCGCGGACGCTCTTAAAGCGCGAAAGCCGCTTGCGTAGCGCATGGTATAACAAGGGGCGTATGCAGGCAACCGAAACGGTCGAAACGGCGCACGAAAACGCGGCCCCGCTTCTCGAAATCAAGGATTTAGTGGTCGCGTTTCCGACCGGAAAGAGCGGCGCGGTGCGCGTCGTCGATGGCGTGAGTTTGACGCTTCGGCGCGGCGAAACCGTGGGCGTCGTCGGCGAATCAGGGAGCGGTAAAAGCATGACGGCGCTGTCGGTGTTGCGTTTGCTGCCGTCGCCGGGGCAGGTTGTGGGCGGCTCGATTGTGCTGGACGGGGAAAACGTCCTCGCCCTCACCGAAAAGCAGATGCAGAGCGTGCGGGGAAATCGCGTGGCGATGATTTTCCAAGACCCGATGACGAGCCTTAATCCGGTTTTCACGGTCGGGGAGCAAATCGCCGAGGCCGTGCGCCTTCATCGCAATTTGAAGGGGCGGGCCGCATGGGACGAGGCTGTCGCCGCGTTGCAGGCCGTCCATATCGCCGACGCCGCGCGACGCGCCAAGCAGTACCCGTTTGAATTGTCGGGAGGAATGCGTCAGCGCGTGATGATCGCCCTTGCCCTTGCCTGCCGCCCTGATGTCCTCCTCGCCGACGAACCAACAACCGCCCTCGATGTCACGGTGCAGGCGCAAATTTTAGCTCTTGTCAACGAACTCAAGCAAAAAACGTGCATGGGCGTGCTGCTCATTACGCACGATTTAGGAGTCGTCGGGCAAACCTGCGACCGCGTTTTGGTTATGTACGCCGGGCAGGTCATGGAAACCGCCGACGTAAAAACGCTGTTTGACGCACCGGCGCATCCGTACACACAAGGGCTTTTAGCGTCATTGCCGGAAAACGCACCGCCGGACGCAACACGGTTGCCTTTTATCGCCGGTCAGCCGCCCGCGAACGCGCAAGCCGTTTCGGGCTGCCCGTTTCGCACGCGCTGCCCGCGCGTAATGCCCGGCGTGTGCGAAAAACCGTTGCCAACCACGACGCTCGCGCCCGGCCATGTCGTGCGCTGCCATTTGTATCCGCCGCCGTCAGTGCAAGCACTGCGCGGGTCAACTGCAACGGAGGGCGCAAATGCTGCCTGACACAACGCCTTTGCTTGACGTGCAAAATCTGTACGTGCAGTTTCCCGCGAACGGCGGCGAGACCGTGCGGGCGGTCGATGGCGTGTCGTTTTCGGTGGAACGCGGCGAAACGCTCGGGCTGGTCGGCGAATCGGGTTGCGGGAAATCCACGACGGGCCGCGCTCTGCTTCGGCTTTTACCCGCGCATAGTGGGCGCGTCCAATTCGGCGGCACCAACGTTTTAGAACTGCCCGAAGGAAACGCGCTGCGCGATTTGCGGAAGCGAATGCAGATGGTTTTCCAAGACCCCTTCGCCTCGCTGTCGCCGCGTTTGACGGTTGGGCAAATCGTTCAGGAGCCGCTGCAAATTCATGGCGTGGGCAATCGGGCCGAGCAAATTGCCAAAGTGGATGAACTCCTGAACGCGGTCGGCATGAACGCGCAAGCGGTTCGCAATCGGTTTCCGCACGAGTTTAGTGGCGGGCAACGGCAGCGCGTCGGTATCGCCCGCGCCCTTGCGCTTGACCCACAGTTTTTGGTGCTGGACGAGCCGGTATCGGCGCTCGATATTTCCGTCCGGGCGCAGGTCGTGAACCTGCTCACCGAATTGCAGGAAACGCGCGGTATGGCCTATTTGTTTATCGGACATGATTTATCACTGATTCGCCGCATCGCCCGTCGGGTCGCCGTGATGTATTTGGGGCGCATCGTGGAAACCGCGCCGTCGGAAACGCTGTATCAAAACCCGCGCCATCCGTACACGCGCTCGTTGTTTGAATCCGTGCCCGTTCCCGACCCGACGCGCCGCCGCCCGTTCGTTCCCTTGACCGGCGATCCGCCGTCGCCGCTTAATATCCCGTCGGGCTGTCGGTTCCGCACCCGCTGCAAGTTCGCGCAAAAAATCTGCGCGGAACAAGACCCGCCCTATATCGAAATCGGCGACGCGCCAAACGGCGGCATTCACACGTCGGCCTGCCATTTTGCGCTGTCGCTGCCGGTTTGGAACGAGGCCGCGAACTAATCTTCGCGGCCCGCCGTTTGGTGCTTTTTGGCTTCCATTTCGGTTTTAACGCCCTCGTCGCCTTGCTGCTTCATCCATGCGTCCAGTTGGGCGTTTAGGCGTTTCAGATTGTCCTTTTGGTCGGGCGTGTCGGCGAGGTTCTTCAATTCGTAGGGGTCGGCCTGCAAATCGTAGAGTTCGGTCGCGGGACGCTTGCGGTATTTGGCGGCCTGCGAACGCGCGAACGTATTGCTTGCGTTTCGAGGCGCTTCCCACGAGCGGAACGCGGGGCCGGGAATGGCTCCACCTTTGAATTCGGCCTCGGGATTGAGGTTGCGTATCAGTTTCCATCGCGTATCGGCGACGGCGCGAATACCGTAGGCTTCCGGCCCGCCGATAATTCCGCGCGATGTTTCCTCGGCGAATACGTAGTCGCGCCCTTTGCTAGATTTTCCGATCAGCAAATTCAAAATACTGCGCCCGTCCAAATCTTTCGGAGGTTTGCCGCCCGCCATTTCCATGAACGTCGGCAGAAAATCGATGTACTGGCATAAGGCGTCGCACTGCGACCCAGCCTTTATCTTGGCGGGCCAACGCGCGATAACGGCGGCGCGAATGCCCGCATCGTACAATGTCCATTTGCCGAACGGCGCGGACGAGCCTTGTTCGCTCAAAAATAAAAACAAGGTGTTGTCTTTTTGCCCGCTTTTTTCGACGGCTTCCATCACGCGGCCCACTTGTTTGTCGAACACTTCGACCTCGGCGAAATACCGAGCGAGGGCTTGCCGAGTCGCAGGCGTGTCCGCCAAATATGGCGGGAGCGTGAGTTTGTCGGGGTTCCACTGGGAGGCGTCGCCCTGATTCCACGGCGAATGCGGCTCGTGCGACGCGACGACCAAACAATACGGCTGCTTTTTATCGCGCGTGATGAATGCTTCGGCGGCGTTCAAATCCAGCGGCCCGTCGCCGTTTCCCGCGCCCTTTTGCGGATACTCGAACGGGTAACTTTCGGCGGGGGCAAAATGCCGCTTGCCGACCAAACCAACGCGATAGCCGAGTGGTGTCAAATACTGCGGTAGGGTTTTAATGCCCGGCTTGATGAACGTGTGATTCGGATACGCCCCGCTGCGAACGGGATATAAGCCGTCGTAGAGTGCCTGCCGCGTCGGGGAGCAAACCGGAGCCGGGGTGTAACAGCGCGTCAAGCGCATTCCTTCAGAGGCCAATTTGTCCAAGTTAGGCGTTTTGGCGTCCTTGCTTCCCCAGCATCCCAAATCGTGGTACGTCAAATCGTCGGCGATAATCACGACGATATTCGGTTTGCCTTGTGCGGGCGCAGTTTGTTTTTGCGCGCCTTCGGCGAGTTGGGCAAGCGTCGGCGTCAGAAGCGCGGCGGCCCCAACCGAAGCGGCATCACGGAGAAAACGGCGGCGATTTACGGACTTTTCCATTGTTTAAGAGACGCAAAAAAGCGGGCCGCAGTTCATGTGCGGCCCGCTCCGACGGCGTTTTTTGCGGTTATTTATCGTTTTGCTAAATGGG
>CAXTBP010000017.1:0-49071 GCA_964241985.1 uncultured Armatimonadaceae bacterium
CGGCTGGTGCGAAATGGCTTTTTAGTGCTTCAAGCCCGCCATATACCGGCGTCCAGAGGACGCTTCTGCTAATTGCCGGGTCGTTCATCGGCCCGAGGCAACAGTCACAAAGAAAGCAGCCGCGCCATCTCCAAAAGGCCTTGCGCGACGCGCGGCGTAGGCCGCAATATCAAATCTTGGTTTATATAAAACGTGCGTCCCTCTTTGACGGCGGACAGGGCGCGCAAACCGGGGGCAATCGCGGAAAGCGGCGCGGGCTGCGATAATGTTGGGCCGGTAGAAGTGTTGGGCAGGGGCGCGGCCAGCAGGTACGTGCGCGGGTTTGTGAGAAGCAGCGTTTCTTTGCTGACAAGCGGGAACGGGTTTGTGCCCTTGACGGCGTTGACGCCGCCCGCAAGACGAATCAAATCGTCCACAAAGTTTCCCGGCCCGGCGGCATATAAGGCCGTACTGTCGATTTGAATGAAAACCGACGGCTTGTTTGCGCGCAAACGGGCGCGGCTTTGCGCCGATGCTTGAGCCGCTTTCAAAATTTGCGCGGCTTTATCAGCGCCCGCCGTTTGGCCGGTGAGTTTCCCCAACTGCTGCAAATGCACCGTAATGGACGCATACGAGGCGGATTTTTGCGCCCACACCGGAAGGCCCAATCGCGCTCGCAGTTCGTCCATCGCGGGCGAGGCGACGGTCGCGGAATCCACAATGACCACATCGGGTTTGAGGGCGCGGATACGCTCAATGGCGGGCTTGTAAAAATCGCCGACGCGCGGCAGGCGCGCAACTTGCGCGGGATAATCGTCGGCGGTTGTCACGCCGACCACGGTTTTGCCCGCGCCGATGGCGTATAGGTTTTCCGTCGCGGCGGGCGCGAGCGATACGATACGCCGCACGGGCAAAGCGGCAAGTTGGACGGGCCGGTTCAAATCATCGCGCAAAATCACGAGGTGGTTTCTTCCTCTGCTTCGCCTTCACCCTCGTCTTCGGGCGGCGTGAGCAAATCGTCGGGGAACAGGCGCACGGAATACGGGGGCAGCATTTCGGTAAAGGCGTCGGGGTGCAAAATGGTGGCTAAGATTTCCGCCGATTCGGCGAGGCGTGGGCCGGGCCGGTTGTAATAAGCATTGCCATCGACGGCGTAGCATTCGGCGTTTTGGACGGCGGGCAAACCGAACCACTGCGGCACGTCTAAGAAAGCGTAGGCTTCGTCAATCGCGCGGTCGGCGTCCCATCCGCAGGCAATCAGCACAACCACATCGGGCGCAAACGCGGCGATTTCGTCCCACGTCAATGTCCGCGACGGTTCACCGGGCACGTCCCACGGGCCTCCGCTTCCGCCCGCGAGCGTCAAGAGTTCCGGGTTCCAATGGCCTGCGGAAAACGGTGGGTCGGGCCATTCCAACAGCAGGGTTTTCACGGGCGCACCAGCACTTGCCGCTTTCGCTTTCACGGCGTCCCAGCGCGCTTGTGTTTCGGTAATAAGTTTTTCGGCTTCTAATTGCTTACCTGTTGCATCGCCAACTTGTTTGAACGTATCCAGAACACCTTCGAGCGACGTGGGCGTGAGATCGAGGATGACGGAGTTCGTGTCGCCGAGGGATTCGACGGCGGCTTTAACGGCTTGGTGGTTGACCGCGCATACGTCGCACAAACCCTGCGTCAAAATGAGGTCGGGCTTCAGCGAGCGCAGCAGTTCGTGGTCGATATGGTACAGAGAGTCGCCCGATTCCAAAGCAGCCCGCACTTTTTCGTCGATTTCGCGGGCCGACAACAGCGCGGGCGCATCGCTTTCATCGTCTTCGTTTGTTTCGTCGGAGGCTTCGCCGTGTTCGGACGTGAGCAGCGGCGACGACGTAACGACTGGCAGATTTTCCACCACATCGCGGGGAAAATCGCACTCGTGCGTGACGCCGACGAGCGAATCCGCAAGGCCGAGCGCGCACACAATTTCGGTTGCCGACGGCAAAAGAGACACAATACGCAAAACGCAAAAACCCTTTCAAAAGCCCACGCGGCAGTTCTTGATAAACCGCCGCGCGTTTGCGCTTATTGTATCAGTTGCATTTTACGCCGAGCGCTTGGTTTTGCGGCGGCAAGCGAGCGCAAGTCCCATCGGGCCGCTCGCAGCCGCGAGCAGCGCGAGCGTGCCGGGTTCGGGCGCAGCCGCCGCGCCAATTTGCGGTGTGCGCGGAGGTAACGCGCTTCCGGCAGTGTAATCGGCTAACCAAGAGGCCCCGACATATTGATTGACGCCAATCGTTTGGTTACTGATACCGACGAGGTCGGAGTTCCAGCTTCCGTCGAGGCCGGTGAGCGAGTTCCACTGGGAGAAATAGCCGTTCGGTTCTCCAGAATTGGCCCCTCCGAAAATGTTGTATTTTTCCTTGCCCGCAAACCCCAAGCCGTTCAGCGACGCGCCGAACTGAGCGGATTGGCTGATGCGCGTCGTGAATGTCGGCACACCTGAGGCCAAGCCGTTTAAGATTTGCTCAAACGTCAGTGTCGTGGCGTTGGATTTATAGGCGAACGCATACGACTGGGGCGCGGAGAAGTCGCGGAAGTCGAGGGTGAAGTAGAACGTATTGGCTCCGGTTCCCGCCGTGCCCGAAAGCAGCGGATCGGCGGAGGCCATGCGCGGCGCGGCGGCTAACGCGGCGGCGACAACGGTCGTAAGAAGCAGGCGCGACGAAAAACGGCGCGAGGGTGACAAACGCATTTGATTTTTCCTTGTAACGGAGATTTAGATTATTGGCGAGCCATCAGGCGGTCGCCGAAAAACTTGATTTTGCGCGAAGCGTCCTGTTCGGAGGCGGGCAATTCCTGAATGAAAGCGTCGCGCTTGGTGGGTTTGACGTGGCCGTCCAAAAACACGAAGTTCGCCATGCTTTGATGCCGAAAGTCAATGGACGGGTAGCCGAACCATGACGACGGCGGGTCGATTTGAATGGTTTCGTTGACGCCGTTCGGGTCGGCGTCCGGGCCGTAGGCGAAGCCGCGTATGCCCGCGTCACCGAAAAATATGGTTTCCGATGGGCGGGTCAGTTCGGCGAGCGAGGCAGAGGGGTTAATAATTCGCCCGTTGTAGCCGTAACCCATGCCGCCCAAATTGTCGCTGCCGGTGTACGACGGGCACTTTTGCAAACTGCCGCTTTTGACGTAAGGGTAAATCAAGCCGCGCGTCGGGTCGAGTTTGCCGGGTGATGCGTCGCGGCCCCCGCACCAGTATTGGAGCGCGTTGTAGCCGTACAGCGGCAACACTTCGTCATAGTCCTGCGCGTACATCAATCCCGCCATGCCGAACTGCCGCAAGTTGCTGAGGCACTGCGACTGCCGCGCTTTTTCGCGGGCCTGCGCAAACACGGGAAACAAAATCGCGGCAAGAATGGCGATTATCGCAACCACGACAAGCAGCTCAATGAGCGTGAACCCCGCCCTCGCAGGCGACGTTCGCCCGGGGTGGGACGCTTGGCGAACGAAGTTCTTATTTTTTATACGGCGCACGAAACGCACCCCTTTCCGCCCGATCTACACGGGCGCAATCCACAAACGGACGCGGAGCGGAAAGGCCAAAAACAACAACGCCACCTCAGCACGTTTATTTGATGAACGGCGGGGTGGCGCATAAACAAGCCGGGCGCGGCAAACCCAATCGGTTCCGCTTAAGCCTTGTTGCTTGTTTGTCGCCCTTCTTCACGCGGAAGGTTTTCCAATTCGCCGCATTGCATTTGCGGCGGCTTGCGACTTCTTTTCGGCTGGCAGTCGGGCTTGAAAGCGCAGAAGCGCTTTTATACCGTTGCGGGACAGCGCCGGACTTACACCGGCTTCCCCAGAACACGAAAAATCACGTTTATGAAATTGTCAAAACGCACCGGATTGGGTTATTCCAACGTCGGTGCGGCAGGCATAGTGTAGCACGCGCAACACGCGGCGTCAAGCAAAGGGGCACGCCAAATCGCTTGTTAGCCGCACGTGCCTTCGCGCAAAAGGCGGCCCAAAATATCGTGCAGGACTTTGACGGGCGAGCCTGCCGCATCGACAACCTCCACAATATTCGCGGGGTAATAATCGAGAACCGGGCGCGATTCCACCGTGTAGACTTCCCAGCGGTTGCGGATCACCTCATCCGATGCGTCGTCCAAGCGGTTTTCTTTGAGGGCGCGACGGCGTAGTCGGTCGAACATCATTTTTTCGTCGCTGCACACCAGATGAAACACGCGCTCCACCTCAATGTACTCGCTCATAATTTGCGCTTGGGCGGCGTTGCGGGGAATGCCATCCAACACGAGCAAATCGGAGGCGGGCCGGTATCTATGGGTCGTGACCAAACCGTCGATACTTTCGTGCCACAAATCAATGGTCAAATCGTCGGGGACGAGCAGGCCGCGCGACGAATAATCCACAAACGCGCGCCCCAGCGGCGAGGTTAAATCCAGCGTGCGGAATACGTCGCCGCACGCGCAATGCACAAATCCGGGAATGGCTCCAAGCGCCTTGCCAATGGTTCCTTTGCCGGATCCGGGCGCGCCGAACAGTAAAATCGTGCGATACTTTTGCTTTCCGGTCGTGCTTTCCAGCGGACGTGCGAAAGGAGCGACGGAAATCGGGGCGACGTTCGGCGCAGTTGCAATCATCGGCTTGCGCTCCGTTTGACGAACCCCCCCGCCAAATCACGGCCCAAAACGACCGTCACATCCGCATCGTCGTCGCCGCTCGGCGCGCCCTCTACAATGGGTTTAACCTCTTTGACGACTTTGCCGCCGCCCAGCATTTCGGCGATTTTTTGCGCCCGCGAGGCGACGGCTGCTTTCCCGTACACGATGCGCGTTTCCGACACTTGTCCGCCTTCGCTTTGGGCTTCACCGGACGGTGACTGCGGCACATTGCCCGCGCTTTTGGCGTCGAACCCTTTGGATTTCAGCAAATCGGCGACTTGCTTTGCCGCACCCGGCACATCGGTTCCGTTTTGCACGGCAACAATCGTCATAGCGTTGGCGGCTTGCTCGTCGCCCTTCAAAAGCCAGTTGACGAGCGCCTGCTTTTTGCGCGTGTCCGGCATGAAGAAATACGTGCCGTGCCGCGTGCCATGCCCGGGCAGCGAGGCCGCCTGCATTTGGTCCGGCTTGAACGACTTAAAAAGCGACGCGAGCGCGAAAACCTGTGAGCGCGTCAATTCCGTTTCTACCTGATCGAAGCCCGTGTTCACAATCGTATCAACCTGCATCAAATTGGAAAACGATTTGCCTTTGGTGACCATCGCGCGAATGAGCTGTTGCTGGCGGGCCATGCGGCGCGGATCGCCTTCCTCTTTAGAATGCGGCACGCCCGGTTTGACTTCGCGGAAGCGGGCGAACCCGACTGCCTGTTCGCCGTCCACGGTTTGCTTACCGGCGGGCAAATGCACGTGCAACTGCCCCCAATCGTCGTCGTAGTTCATGGCGTCGATGGACTCGACTTCCACGCCTCCTAAAGCGTCCACAAGGGCTTTTACGGCGTCGGGCTTGAGCGCGATGGTGTAGTCGGGCGTGACGCCCAGCAGTTCACCCACGGTTTCGCTGATCAGTTTCGCCCCGCCCCGCCCATAGGTTCCATTGATTTTTCCGGTTTGGCCGTCGGGCGCGGTGACTCGCGTATCGCGCGGAATGGACAAAGCGGAAACTTTCTGGTTTTCCAAGTCCAGCGATAGCATCATGATGGAGTCGGCTCGCGCGCCTTTGGTGTACGGCATCCCTTTTTTGTCGCGGTTGTAGTCTTTGCCAAGCAGCAAAATGGTCACGCGGTTCTTGCCCGGAAACTGGGCGCGCGGATCCCTTACGGACGCGATCATCGAGCCGACCCCGCCACCGTTTTCACCGCCCGCGATGTTTCTGACTTTTGAGCCGACGAAAACCATCCCGCCCGCAAGGAGCAGAACCGCCGCTATTGCCACTTTGCCCGCTTTATTTTTCATGCCCGGTTTCCGTTTTTTGTTGCCGCCATGCGACCGTGCTTGGTTTGGCGGGCCGGGTGGAAGCGGCCTGCGCGGCGCGGTTCGCCCCGCCGTTTCGTAGCCCAAGCCATCGCCGCGACTTTTGCCGCTTGCGCCATTTGCTCCGTCGCCTGCCGCCCGCCTGTTATCCATCCTCATTACGCCGCGCTTATACCTTTATGTTCCACAAACGTTTTTGCGTTGAAACGGGGCGAAGGGTAAATAAGGAAGCAACAAGCCGCGCACATACCGCAAAACAAACCAATTATACAACAACTCCCCCTTCCGCTTATAGTCGGCAGAATGGAGTATTTATTTGACATAGATACCCTTGTGCGTATTACAATAAGAAAGCGCGAAGCCGACGAAAAACGCAATACCCCTTATCTTGTCGTCTGGTTCGTGTTGAAAGGATGGTTTTAACCATGCTTGGAATGAATGAATCGCCGGATGCGGCAGCGGAAGCCGCTGACATCGAGCAAAACAAGGTCATGGGAATCTTGGCCTACATCGGGATTTTGTTCCTCGTTCCCTTGCTTGCCGCGCCGACCTCGCGTTTTGCCAAATACCACGCCAATCAAGGCTTAGTGCTGTTTCTGTTTGATCTTGCCGTGGGCGTAATTTTTGTTATCCCGGTTTTGGGCTGGATCATTGGCACAGTTGGATTTATCGCGCGGCTCGTTTTTATGATCATGGGTATCATCAATGCCGCCGGGGGCAAAATGGTTCCGCTTCCGCTCATCGGGCAGTTCAAAATCCTCAGTTAGTACGGGCCGCTTCCACAACAACGGTTCGCGCCCGCGCCGCGTTATAATAAAGGTTAATGCCACCAGCGATTAACCAACAAGAACTTGACGACGAAGCGGAAACGACCCTTGCGGACGCGGGCGAGCCGGGCGTCGTCGTGCGGGCGGGGCGCGGGCAGTACATTGTGCAAACGGACACGGGCCGCGTTTTGCCGTGTAAACTGCGGGGCAACCTTAAAAAGAACCTGACCTACCCCGAAAGCACGAACCGCGCCCGGCGCGTCGAAAGCGTTCGCAAACTCCGGCAAACCGACCCGATTGCGGTCGGCGACCGGGTCGCCATACAAAACAGCGACGAATCGGGCGGCAATGGACGCGACGGCATAATCGTCGCCGTCGCGCCGCGCCGCGCCCATTTGTCCCGCCGTTCGGGCAACGAGCGCGAGCGGCAAACGCTCGTCGCCAATTTGGAACTTGCGGTCGTCGTGTTTTCCATCCGCGAACCAAACGTGGACGTGTGGAAATTAGACCGCTTTCTCGTCCTTGCCGAAGATGCCGAAATCGACGCCCTCATCGTTTTGAATAAAGCCGACTTGGCTCCGCCCGAAGAAATTGAAGCCGTCGCGGCCTCGTATCGCGCCGTCGGCTATACCGTTCTTGCTACCAGTCCACGAACCAGCGCGGGCATCGATGAACTCAAAGCCGCGCTCAAAGGCAAAATTTCCGCTTTTTGCGGGCCGTCCGGTGTGGGCAAATCGTCACTTTTGAACGTCATTCAGCCAGGTCTCAAACTCAAAATCGGCGCAATCGGCGAAACATCATTCAAGGGACGGCACACAACCGTTCAAGCGGAACTCCTGTCTTTGACGTTTGGCGGCTGGGTCGCCGATACGCCCGGCTTACGGCAGGTCGAGTTTTGGGACTTGGACAAAAAAGACGTGGCGTGGTGCTTCCCCGAAATAGTTCCGTTTATCGGAAACTGCCGTTTTGCCAACTGCGAGCATCGGAGCGAACCCGGCTGCGCTATCCGCGAGGCCGTCGCGCGCGGCGACATCCAGCCGCGCCGCTACGAAAGCTATCTGGAAATGACCAAATAATCAAATAGCCCGCAAAAACAAAAAGCCGCCCGGCAAATGCCGGGCGGCTTTTTCTTAATTTTTGATAACGGTTAGTGACTGCCGCAGGAGCCGCAGCCGCCGCCCATGCTGGTGTCCAAACCGTCCATGCCTTCTTCGCCGGTCGAGAACGAGGAGCCGCAGCCGCACGATTTGGTCGCGTTGGGGTTTTCGACTTTGAAGCCGCCGCCCATCGGGGTCGTAACGTAATCGACAATGGAGCCGGAAATATATTTGAGGCTCATCGGGTCGATAACTACCGATACGCCGCGATCCGTGAAGAACTGGTCGCCTTCTTCCACGTTTTCATCAAGGGCCATGCCGTAGCTCAAACCGGAACAGCCGCCGCCCGCGACATAAATGCGGAGCGCGACGCCTTCGGGATTGCCTTGCTGCTCCAAAATGTCAACGACTTCTTGCGCGGCGCGGTCGGTCAAGGAAATCGGGCACGACGGCGCGGCGGAAAGGGCTTCCTCGATGGCCGGGGAAAGCGTGGTTTCGGTCAAGTTGTCAACGGGTGCGTCAAGCGTGGTTGCTGCCATAACGAGTTTGTATCCTTTTCACGCTTGCCACTTGGGAAGCGAAGCGTGGAATTTGAAACGGGCCTTTCGGCCAAAGATAAGTTTCCGCGATAATTTCGGCGACGGGCAATCGGTTGAAATTTTCAATCTCGCTTTTGCACACCACCCACAAAGAGTATACCGCTTTTGCGCCATTGTTTGCGATATTTCCGGTATCTTTACAAACAAAGCGTGGACTGGGTTCCCGGTATAATAAAACCGAACAAAAACTATGCCAACAAACGATAGCGCACTCATTGACGCCTCGTACTATGTCCGCCCCGAAGGCGTCCGTGACCGCACCTCGGCGGGCGGAATCGTTGTGCGCCGCGATGAAAACGGGTGCGTGCTGCTTGCCATCGTGCGCGAGGCCGATTTTGCGTCCTACGTTTTGCCCAAAGGCGGCGTGGACGACGGCGAAAATTATGAGCAAGCCGCTCGCCGTGAAATCCACGAAGAAGCGGGCTTTACGGATTTGACGCTCCGTGCGGATTTGGGATCGCGGTCGCGCCTCAGCCACAACCGCAAATTTTGGCTGACGACGCACTACTTTTTGTTTGAAACGACTGAAATCACGGTTTTTCCGATTGACCCCGCCCATCCGCAGCCGCCCGTGTGGATTGATTTGCACGAGGTGGACGACGCCCCGTTTCTGTGGCCCGAACAACGCGACTTGGTTTTAAGCGAGCGCGACCGTATTTTACAGATTATAGGAGATGCAACCCGTGCCTTCTGACGCTTTGCTTCATTATTTGAAATTTGGCCTCTCGGCAACACCTGACGTAGTGGAAACGTTGCTTTGTCAAGCCAGTTTCCAAACCCTCAATGCCCGGCCCGATCCCGAACGGTTCACACTGCGCGAGGTCGTCGCCCATCTTGCCGATTGGGAAAGCGTATGGTTAGAGCGTGTGCAAAAATTGCTCAACGAAACCCATCCCGAACTGCCCTCCTATGACGAAAGCCAGTGGGCCATCGACCACAATTACGCACAGTCGGATTTGGCCGAACAGTTGGCGAAGTTCGCCGCTGGTCGCAAAGCCCTCCTTGCCGTTTTGAACGACGCACCCACGCCCGCGTGGAACCGAACCGCCGCGCATTATAAAATGGGCAGCGTCACGCTTACCGAACTCGCCGCGTTTATTTTGGGACACGACGGCTACCATTTACAGCAAATCACTCAGTTTCTTAAATAAAAAAGCCCGCTTGAAAGCGGGCTTTTTTATGCGTCACGGTGTATTTAGTCGGTTTCGTCCAGCGTCCAAAATCCTTTCGGCGCGCTGAGTGTGCCCGTGCCAACCGTCGCTTCGGGCCGATACCATTTGGCGTGGCTGTCGGCGAAAAGATAATTGTAGCCGCCGCTGTGAACCCCTTCTTTGCGCGTCGCCGTACACGTGCCGCTGCCATCGGCGGTTTTGCAATCCTGCCCTTTGGACGTTGCACCTAAACTGGTGCAGGGCGTCACCAAACATTTGATCAGGTTGTTGCTGTCGTTTGCGAAAAAGTTACGGTTGACGTGATTTTCGGCCAGCACAAACGTGTTTCCCGGAGCCTTAAATTCCGCAATCGCGCGTCCTAAAACCAGCGTGGTTCGCGCTGGGTCGGTTGGGCCGGACGTACCGGTGGGATTGGTGTTCGGGCCAGCGCCCGTCAGCGAATAGGAGCGCGTATCGTATCCGGCGTCGCGCTCGACCGTATCGGACGGGCACGCAAAAATCGTCGTGTTGACCGGTTGTGTCGCGGTTGTGCGCCGCGCGACCTGAACCCCACAATAGGGCTGGATGATTTGATCCCACGATTTGGGCGTTCCAATCGCCGCCGAATCAAACGTAAACGGCATGGTTTCGTCGTAATCCTGATTGTATTGGGCAAACCCCAAGCCCAACTGCTTCATGTTGGAAAGGCACGACGTTTGGCGTGCTTTTTCGCGGGCCTGCGCGAAGACAGGGAACAAAATCGCCGCGAGTATTGCGATAATGGCGATAACGACGAGCAGTTCGATTAAGGTAAAGCCCGAGCGCGCGGCGCGCGGGCGGAAGCGACTGTGCATGATAAATTCTTTCAAAACACCGAAAGGGTCGGGCCGGGCGCTGTGACCGGCGCTTTGGACGAGGATAAGGAAACAAGGCGCGACGGCGAAAGCAGCGGCGCGGCGGATTCCCGCACGACGATTTCCGGCGGCAGGCGCAGCGAGCGCGGGGCGCTGCCGACACGCCGCATTTCTTGCAGCAAATGCACGGCGAGCGTTCCGAGCGCGGTCGATGGCGTGCGAACCGTTGTCAGCGCGGGCTGGAAATACGCGGCGAGTGTGCCCGAATCATTGAAGCCGATTACGGATACGTCGCCCGGCACGGTCAAACCCATCTGTGCGAGGGCGCGAATGGCAACGGCGGCCATTTCGTCGTGGAGCGCGAACAAGGCGGTCGGCGAGTTCGGTTCGGCGAAAATCGGTTCCAAATAACCACGCATGATTTCGACGGCGCGCTTTTGATCGTCCAGCCGCAGCAAAAAGGGGTGCGTCACGATGCGCGCATCGGGAAGATGCCCGCCGCGTTTTTGCCATGTGGCGCGAAAATGGCGGACGCGGAGCGCGTCCACGCCTTCGCTCGCGTGCGGTTTTTCGTGCCCGATGCTAACGACAACCGCTTCCCGGTGGTTCAAATCCCACAAATACTCGGCGACCATACGCCCCGCCTGAGTATTGTCGAGCGATACTTGCCCGTGGTCGCCGTTTTCGGTTTCGCCCATAAGCACGGTTGGCATCGCGCCCAAATCGCTCAAATGATCCGACCCGACGTGAATTGCCCCAATCACGTCGCCGTGTTCAAAGCACGTCCGGGCGCGGGCGATGCGGGCTTCGCGCGACGCATCCACAATCAAAACGGGCGCAAGACCGGAATTGAACAGCGCGGCCTCGACGCCTTGAATCATGTCGTAAAAAAGCGGCGATATACTGGGGCGCGTCATCACGGCAACAAGACCGGTGCGGCGTGCGTTTTTTTCTTTTGTTACTTCGGCGGGCGGGCGCGGTGCGACGAACGTTCCGCTGCCTTGTTTGCGCACGATCCAGCCGTCGCGGCGCAACTCGTCCAGCGACCGCAAAACAGTGGTGTCGGAAACGTGATACTGCCGCATCAAATCGCCCTGCGTGGGGAATTTTTCGCCGGGCTGCAGTCGGCCCGCGAGTTCGCGTAAAACTTCCGTGAGTTCTTCGTGCTTGGTGGCGGATTTTTTGCCGGGCGCATCGGAGGGCGCGGCGACGTCATTGGAGCCTGCGGTTAAATTCATGGCAATAAGTTTCTTAGTTTAGGCCAACTCTAAATAAAGTGCAAGTTTGCGCCAATTTAGCGCGGCGTGGCTTGCGCCGTTTTGGTATTTTTACCGGCGCGGTCGTCGAAATAAGTGGTCAGTGAGTACGCGCTTCGATTTAGTTCCTGCATCAAGGAAAAGAGCGGCGCGTAGGGCTGCAATTTTATATTGACGATTCCCTTGTTGGAATCGCGGTTCGACGGGTCGGCGGATGTATTGGTTACGTCGTTATCGGCGTATTTGAACCAGTGCCAGCCCACGCAGTTTTGCGCGGCGAGCATTCCGAGCGTGTAGTTTTGATAGAACTGGCCGCGCTCTTTTTGCGTCGCCACTTCCCAGCCCGCGCCGGATTGGTTGCCCATGCCAGAATCGTCGCCTTTGGCGTACCATTCGGTGATAAGAAGCGGTTTGTTCGTCCATTCGCCCCATTGTTTGAGGACGCCGCGTTGCGGATTCCACACGCCATAATCGTTGATGGCGACGACATCCAGATACTTGCCCGCCGCTTTTAGCAAGCCTTCACTGCGCCGGGCCTGCCCGTGAATGCGCGATCCCAAGCACAAATGATTCGGGTCATTCTGGCGAATGGCCCGCGTCGTAATCGCAAAATACCGATCCGCCATAAAGCCTCGGAAAGCGTCGCGGTCAGTATTTGTTATCGCGTCTGGCTTGACACCACGATCTGCAAGCCACGCCTCGGCGGCCCGTTTTCCCTCGTCGTTTGGTTCAAGTGCAAGGTAATTGTCCAGCGCTTTGACCGGAAACGGCAGTTCGTTGTCGGAAAAATGCCCTAACAAATACGGGTCGTTCTTGGTTGAGGCGAGTTGCTTTGCCCACTCGTCGCAAAACGTTTCAAAGGCTTTATCGAAAACGGAAATGGTGTCTTTGGGATAGCCTATGTGCCCGGCTTGTTGGTACGTTCCGCCCCGCTTTTTGCCGTACTCGCTCATGAAATTCCAAATGCGCGTGTACGGAATGCGCGTTTTGGCGGCGCTCAGGGCGTCGGTATCCGACCAGCAACCCGCCGTATTGAAGCCATTTGCCTGCATCAGTTCGACCGTCTTTTGCGCCCAGTTCGCGTGTGTTTGAAAGGCGTCTTTTTCGTGGCCTTTGGCGACGGGCGTTTGGCTCACCGATACCGAATTGAGGCCGACGCTCAAAAATAAATAGCCGTCGGGGTCAACCATCCACCAGCGGTCGCCGACTTTCTGCGTGTGGAAGAAGCCGGTTTTAGTTGCCGTGTGTCCGGCCCAGCCGCCATAGGGCGACAATTTGGGAGCCGTGGCGGGCGGCGTAAAACCTTGCATGTCGGACAACAATCGCGTCGGATAGGTCGCCCATTCCTTTTCCGGCGTCCGGGCGCGCACTTTTTGGCTTGCGGGAACGAGGGCGGCTGCGGGCGTGGTATCGGTTTGCGCGTTCGCGTTTGGCGCGCACATCGCAAGCGCGGCGAAAGGTAAAAGCGATGGCGCGGCGGCGCGCAGAAAGCGATTCTTCATTGGGCAATCCTTAAAAAGCGGGCTGTCAAGTTTAGGCCTTAACTTTTTAGATATACCCTAAATGCGGCCCTACTCGTACCGTAGGGCATCAATCGGGTCGAGATGGGCGGCGCGGTACGCGGGGTAGATTCCAAAAAACATTCCCACGGCGACTGCGAAGCCGAAGCCCAAACCCGCCGCCCACAGCGGTACGAATGTCGGCAGCGTGTCTTTGGCAACAATGGCAATAAGTCGGGATACGCCGTAGCCGAACGACACGCCCAAAAGGCCGCCCACGCCCGATACGGTCATGGCTTCGGTGACGAACTGGAGCAGAATATCGTTGCGCTTGGCCCCGATGGCTTTGCGAATTCCGATTTCGCGGGTTCGCTCTGTCACCGATACGAGCATGATGTTCATAATCCCGATACCGCCGACCAGAAGCGACAAACCACCTACCCCGCCCAGAATAAGTTGGAAGATAAGCAGGACGGAGTCCAAGCGCGTCAGCAAGCCTTCCTGCGTGTCCACGATGAAATCTTGGGCGTGGTCGGGATGGCGGGCTTTCAAAACGGAAAACACTTGATCGGCGGCGGTTTCCACGCTGACATCTGGGGTTGCGCGGGCCGAAAAGGAGGCGATTGTCGTGCCGCCCGTCAGACGTTTTTCGACCGTGGTGAGCGGCGCGAAAATCTGCTCGTCGGGGGTTTGTCCGAAACCGGATTTGCCCTTGTGTGCTAAAACCCCGACAACCGTGAGCGGTACGCGCAAGCCGTTGGCAGTGACGACAACACTCTGTCCCATCGCGTCGGTTTTGCCGAACAGTTTTTCGCGCACGGTATCACCGATAATGCAGACTTTGGCCCATTTGTCCAAGTCGGTGTCTTCCAAGAAGCGGCCCCGGCCCATTTGCACATTGTTCACGTCGAGATAGTGGCTTGTGACGGCTTCGAGGGTCGCGTTGAACTCTTTGCCGTCGCGGGTCGCCTTGACGCCCACGCTATTTTCCGGCGAGATATTCCGCACCGACGACACGCGATCTTCGACCGCACGCACGTCGTCCATCACCAAACCGGAAAACGTGCCCCCACGCTTGCTGTCTTTTTTGGGCGCGTAGGCGGCGAATAGCACATCGGCCCCGTCGCCCTTAAAATCGCTGACGACTTTTTGCCGCGCCCCTTGCACAATGGAAATCATGATGATAACCGAGCCGACTCCGATAATGACGCCGAGCATCGTGAGGAGCGAGCGCAGTTTGTTAGCGTGGAGCGCGATAAGCGCGACCTTGATGGATTCCAAAAATCCCATAGTGTTTATTTAGACGTTTGGCACTCAGGCGGAGTTGCGCGTAAAGACAAACAAAAAAGCGCAAGCCTTTTTGAGGCCCGCGCTTTTTATATGTGCCGCCTACCGGACTCGAACCAGTGACACAGGGATTTTCAGTCCCTTGCTCTACCAACTGAGCTAAGGCGGCGTATTCGGTTTGCCGCGCCCTTGCGAAGCACAGCACAGGCAGTTTACCATTTCAAATCTGAGCATGCAAGCAAATCGCGCGGCTTTTCGCGGTTTGTTAGCGCGGCGCGTAGCGGACGGACATAATGCACACGTCGTCGTGGAGCCGCCCCTGCGCGTAGCCGAGCGCGGCATCATACAAGGTTTGGTTGATGATGGGCAGCGGCTCCTGTGCGACCGGGGCGACTGCGTTTTTAACGCGCTCCGCGCCAAACAGCAATTCGTCGGCGCTTCCACGCCGGTGATGCGGGTTGCGCGCTTCGGTCACGCCATCAGTGAAAAGCACGAACGCATCGCCGGGTCGTAGTTGAAATTCTCTTACATCGTATTCGGCATCGTCCAAAACGCCGAGCAGCGGCCCTTCGCCGGTCGCGTACTGGGCTTCGGGCGCGGTGCTTTGTTGGGCATCGGCGGGCAGAAACAGCGGCGGCTCGGCCCCCGCCGTTGCAAACTGCGCCGCACCGGTCGCCCCGTTCACGACGGCGATAGCAACCGACACCAAAGCGTACTGCGACATACTGTCCAAACGCTGGGCCGTAAACAAATACTGGTTGAGTTTGTCCAATGCCCGGTCGGCGCGCGGCTCGTCGCGCAAAAACACGCGAAGCGCAAATTTTATCTGCCCGGTGTAGGTCGCGGCGGCAAGACCTTTTCCCGCCACGTCGCCGACCACGAACGCGGTTTCGCCGCTTGGCAGCGCGAACGTATCGGAAAAATCGCCGCCGATCCGCGCCTCATCCCATGCGGCTCGGTACAAAACGTCCATGTCGAAACCGGCAAATAACGGCGGGCCGGGAAGGTGCATGAGCGCGTTTTGCAGCGTTTCGGACACGCGCTTTTCTCGCGCCAAAACCGCGTCGCGCTCCAATTCGGCAGCAACGCGGCCCGTGACGTCATTTTGTACGCCGATAAAATGCGTCAAGCGGCCTGTGCGCGGCTCAAGTACGGGCGACATATACAACTCGTTCCAAAATGTCGTGCCGTCTTTTCGGTAGTTGAGGAGTGTTACTTGGCAATCGGTGCAATTTTTGATTGCTGCTCGCAATATATCTACCGCTGCGGTGTCGGTATCCGCGCTTTGCAAAAAGCGGCAGTTTTTCCCGACAATATCTTCCGGCCCGTAGCCGGTTAGACGCTCAAACGTGCCGTTGTGATAGATAATCGGGTTATCGGGCTGGTGCGGATCGGTAATCACGATGCCGCAGCTTGTTGCATCGACGGCTTGCTTGAGCACATGGAGCGCGACCGAAAAATCCGCGTCGCTGATACCGGGGTGCGTGCTGCTTAGCGAGTCGTCGGGGGCTGAGGAATTCATAACGGGGTTACTGCTATCGTACCATAAACGCAAAATCGCTTGAAGGCGATACGCGCAGGAAACCGCCGTTTGTGTGGGGAAAATCAGATTAACTATCGGATTCATCCAAACCTCAAAGGTGCGGCCAATCGCCGCGCCGCGCAAGGAACACCCCA
Organism: uncultured Armatimonadaceae bacterium; assembly: GCA_964241985.1. GTDB lineage: Bacteria > Armatimonadota > Armatimonadia > Armatimonadales > Armatimonadaceae > CAXTBP01. Next base: position 16,147 of record CAXTBP010000017.1, read on the forward strand.
TGACCAAAGACGGAAAAGTCGGTATCGGAATCATCGGCTTCGGCGGCATTGCCAAAGCCGCCCACGCAAGCGGCTATTTGAAAATCCCCGACCAGTGCGAAATCATCGCGGCTGCCGACATTTTGCCCGAACGCTTGGAAGAGGCAAAAAGCGAAAAATGGAATATCCAAAACGTTTTCGAGGATTACCATAAACTGCTCGAAATGCCTGAAATCGACGCCGTTTCGGTGTGTACGCCTAACTATGTGCACATGCAGCCGACAATTGACGCTTTCGCGGCGGGAAAACACGTGCTGTGCGAAAAGCCGATGGCGATGAACGCAACCGAAGCCAAAGCCATGATTGCCGCCAGCGAAAAAGCCGGTAAAAAGCTGCAAATCGGCTACAATATGCGCTACGGCTCGGCCCCGCAAGCCATGTTCCGCGCGATGAAAGACGGCCTCTTAGGCGACGTGTACCATGCCCGCGCTCAAGCCCTGCGACGGCGCGGCGTGCCCGGCTGGGGTGTTTTCACGCAAAAAGACAAGCAGGGCGGCGGGCCGCTCATCGACATCGGCGTACATATTACGGACTTGACGCTGTGGCTGATGGGCCATCCCAAGCCGATAAGCGCGTCGGGCCAAACGTTCACCAAGTTCGGCACGAAAGAGGGCGTTTTGGGGCAAATGGGTCAGTGGGATCCCAAAATCTACACGGTCGAGGATTTCGCAACCGCGCTCATTCGCTTTGAAAACGGCGCGACAATGAGTTTGGAATCGTCGTTTATCGCCAACTTGGGCGACCCGACCTTTTCCACGCATTTGTTCGGCGACAACGGCGGCGCATTTTTGGACGCCAACGCTAACAAAGCCCAGTTTTTCCGCGAAGAGTTCGGCACATTGACCGATTCCGCCCCGGGCTGGCTGCCGCGTGTGGAATCGTCGCATTCGGAAGAAGTGAAAGCGTTCGTTCGCTCCATCAAGGACGATTTGACGACCGACGAAGTCGGAGCCGCGACCGGCCCGCAAGCCTTGATGGTGACGCAAATCATGGACGCCATTTACTTATCCGGCGAAACCGGCAAGGAAGTTATGATTTCGTAGATGCCGTTCGGCCCCCCCTCCCCCCATTAATGGGGGGCAGGGGGGCCGAAATCTATTTACACGCGGACGCGACCGCGCCTTTGAGTTCGGATAAATACGGCTTGAAACCGTATTTTCGCATTTCCGTCCATGTGCGGTCGAAAGCCCAGTTGTCGTGCGTGCCGCGCCAAATACCGACCATTGCGCCCGTGCGGTCAGCCCCGTGCTGACAGTGAACGAAAATAGGGTTTTGTGGCGAGGCCGCTTTCATCAAGGACAAAAACTCGGTTGTTTGTTTTTTGGTCGGGGCTTCGCGGCCCAAACGAATACGGACGCGGTTTATACCCAATTCTTTTGCGGCAGCGGCTTCTTCGGTTTGGCCTTTTTGCTCGATGCGTAAATCCACAATCGTGCGAACGCCCAGCGCCTTGAGTTTTCGCAATCCTTCCTTGGTCGGCGCGCCGCCTCGATACACGCCCGGTTCGACGACCGCGAAGTTCGGTAAATCAGAGGGCGGCGCGGCGGGCTTTTGCGCGTGCGCGGCGAATGCAGGAAGCAGCGCGAAAAAGGCGGCAATAAACGAAGGAAACACGGAACTGCGGATTGAAAAATGCGGCATGGCGTTTTTATCGTGCCACGAATTGTTGCGCCTGTCAACGCACCGCAGCGGAATGAACCGTTTCAAACGACGATAAAAGCGGCGGCTTTTGTCAAACCGGTTTATTTTCTGCGATAAACCGGGTAAGGTAGCTCTTGTGAACCTGCATTGTATGAACGGAAATAAGAAATGGTCGCCGAAAGGCCCACGATGAAAGCGGACGACGGATCGCTTCACCTTCACACCGAAGGTGACACCCTTTTCGCCGAGGGCGACATCGACCTATTTCAAGCGCCCAAGTTTCGGGAGGCCGCGCAGGCGCATCTGGCCCACCACGAAATGCCGATTATTGATTTGCGCAACGTGGACTTTTTAGACTCGGCGGGGCTTGCGGTTTTACTCGTCCTTGCGCGCGAAGCGAAAGAACAGCATAAACTTCTCCGCGTCTCCGCATCCGGCAGTCCGCGCCGCGTTCTGCGTATCACGGGCATTGACCGCGTATTACACGTCGAGCCGTAATAAAGCGTTTCAATCGGCGGGCGGAAACGCCTGCAAATGGGCGGTATCGTTGCACAAAGTGATTCGGCCCCAACACTCGTCGAAGGTCGGCCCGGTCAGCGTTACAATGGACACACTCGTGTTGTCCAAGTGAAACGCGCGGGCGGTGTTCGGCCCCTGCCCCAATGCGCGGCACAAAAACAAACGCAGCGAGCCACCATGCCCGGCGACCAAAACGACGCTCCCCTCGCCTTCGGATGCGTGCGAATCCCAAATGGTTTGTAAACCGTCCATCATACGAAGGTAGACTTGCGCGTAGGTTTCCCCGATGTCGTGATGGCTCGCTTTATCCCCCCACTTCGCCCGTGCTTCGGCTTCCGTGTAGCCTTCGCGCTCGCCGAAATGCCGCTCACGCAAATTTTTCATCTGGGTAACGGGAAGCACGGCTTCGTCCTTTGTAAGCGGTGCGGACGCTTCGGCGATGGCACGGGCCGTGTCTACGGCGCGGCTCAAATCGGAAGCGTAAAACGCGCACGGCGGGCCGGGCAAAAGCGACGTGCCCGCGTTGGTGGCGCGCGCGGTTTGGTTGTTTTCCCAAACGTGCGCTAAGCGACGGGCGAGAAGGCGCGCCTGCGCTTGCCCCGTTTCGGATAAGGGAACATCGTGCCAGCCCTGCAAGCGGCCCTCTCGGTTCCATGTCGTTTCGCCGTGGCGCACCAAAAGCAGGGTCAATTTGCGTGGCACGGAAGCGATGTTGTTTTCCCGACTTGCGGGCGCGTTATCCAGTGCGCTCGCCAATCGGGTTCAAATCGTCGGCTCCGCCCCCGTCGCTACCGGCTTGTGTACCGGATTCGCCAACGTTTTCCAAATTTTGGTACAAGGCTTCGCGTTCGGGCGATTCGGTTTTGCCGTCGGGCAAAAAACGCTCCTGCGCGCGAACGGCTTTGGCCTCGTTGATGGGCAAGGAAGCAGTGCGATCTTGTAAAACGTCGCGGCCCGGTTCAAGAACGTCGGGCCGCGCGGGGGTGTCGTTTACGTCAGGCATAATTCGTTACCAATCGAAAGCCGAAGATTAGGGCGTAGTCGCCGTGGTGGGTGGTGCGCCGGGAGCGTTGCCGGGAGCACCGGGCGTTTCGGGAAGCGGTTTGCCGTCCAAAAGGGCGGCGATTTTTGCTCCGCTGTCCACCGACTGAATTTTGCCCGCTGCATCGCGCATGACAAACGTCGGGGTCGAATTGATGCCCAGCCCTTTGCCCAACGCTTCGTCGGATTCCACAAGCGCGGTGGTTGCCGGATTGGTGCGGTCTTTTTCAAAGCGGGTCATATCCAGCCCTACTTTTTTGGCGCAGGACGTGATGTATTCGTCCGACAGTTGGGTTTCCACCCCGTCGAACAGCGCGTCATACATCGGCCAAAACTTGCCTTGCTTACCGGCGGCTTCGGCGGCGCGGGCGGCGGGAAGGGCCTGCGGATGGAACGACCACGGAAAGTGCCGAAAAACAAGGCGAACCGGGCGCTTTTCTTTTTCCCATTTGCTGATCACGTCGTTATAGGAGCGGCGGCACGGCGGGCATTCAAAGTCGGCGAACTCCACAATGGTTACCGGGGCTTTGGCATCGCCGCTCATGTACCGCGCGTTTTTGACGATTTGATCGAACTTTTCGCTCGTCCATGTAATCGGGGTTGGGGAAGGCGTCGGCTGCGCAGTGAAGGGCAGTTTCGCGCCGGGCGCGCTCGCCATATTGAGGCCGACAAGTACGCCGCCGCCAATGAGGACGAACGCGCCCATGATAAGAAGAAGTTTCGTTTCGCCCGATGCTTTCATGCGGCGTTGTTTCCTTGTTGTGCCCGGTTTTGCATTGGGCTGCGCCGCGCCAAAAAGTCCACGAGCGCGCAGCCAAACACGACAGCGATAATAGTTTGCGAACCCATGCACCATTTACAAATAGCGTGGATAACGGCAATTTCAAGATAGGTTAAGTAAGCGGAGGCGAGGGTTCCCACGCCCGCGCCAAGCAAAATCAAGCCGAGCAGGGCGCGGTCGCGGGACGCACTGCCGGGAAGCGTTCGGGTAAACGCCAAAGCAGTGAGGGCCAAGTAGCCCATCGTTCCCCATGCCGCGACCGGCGGGCCGCTGCCAAACGGGAACTGCGAATAGCGGCTGTTTGCGACCGTTTCACAGCCGTGGGACGGGCCGCAGGGAATGTCGGCGGGATGGGCGTGCATGAACCACAAATAGCCCGCAACCAGTATGCCGAGCAGGGAAAACACCCAAATCATGCGGTTGAGCATGGGCGCGGCTTGGGTTGGCGCAAAGTCAGCCGCCGACGGTTCGGCGCGGGTTTCCAAAGAACTGTCCATCGCTCGGTTGTTTTGCCCTTCGATTTGCTTTATCTACGCGATTTTTTCACGGGCGGGTTCCGCTGCGCCGCGCGTTTTTCGCTGCGCCCATTGTACCATTTTGCGCGGCGTGAAGGCGTTTCGTTCCGGTGTGGATTTGCGGGTATGAACGGGGTATGTCAACGGCTTCGCCTTCCGATACCCTACCCACCGGAGAAACGCTGCGCGCCTTTCTGCTCGCCCGTTTTCCGCTACCGCCCGACGAACAGAAAAACGAAGTGCCGACGCTTTGGCGCGCGCCGAAGAACTATGCGCCGACTGCGCCTATTTCCGATTTGACGCTTGCTTTGGACGTTCGCATGCTGCCATCGCTGCCATCGCGCCCGCAACCGGGCGACGAAACTGCGGAAGTGTGCGAAGAACGAACGGAACACGCGCTTTTTTTGCACCGCCCGTTTGATTTGCCCCCGCCCGCTTGGGCGGACGCGCCGGTTTTCGCGTCGCATCGAGGCTTAGACGCGCACCTTTCGGTCGGATGGAACCCCGCCCTCGGCCAACAACTCGGCCTGCAAAATATAACAGAGTTGTTCCGCACGGACGAAAAAGCCACCGCCCACCCTATCGGTATGGTCGGCGATTTGCCCGCGCAGGTTTCGTTCGGCGATTTGCTCCGCGCGTTGTCGGGCACGTTCGGCGGCATGGAAGCCGCGCTCATTAATGGTCGGCAAACCATTGACCGTTTCGCCGTGATGGGAGCGATGACGCCCGCCCTCATTCGGCAGGCCGCCGACGCCGGGGCGCAGGCGTATTTGACGGGCCAAGTACGCGATGTCGCCCGCAATGAAGCCGCGCAAAACAAAATCGCCGTGTACGCAACCGGGCACAAACGCGCCGAGTTCTGGGGTTTGCACACGCTGGCCCGCGAGCTGCGCACAAACTTTCCCGACCTTCGCACCCACATTTTGGAGTGACGGTTTGCGGCGCGGCTATAATAACCCGTGCCGCCGCCAAAAACGCCCGATTCGCCCACCCCGTTTTCGCTTTCGATTCAGCTCAAAACGCTGGGCGTTTTCGTTTTCGGCATTGCCGCTTTTTATGGCCTGTCGGTTGCGCTCCGCTCTGAGGGGCTTTTTTCCGGCTCGAAATACTTTCCATTCAACGTGTTCGGGCCGCGCGCCCAAAGCGCGGCGTTGCTTTTATCGGGCGTTGCGGTTTGGCTTGCGGGTATGGGCGTTCTGCGCCTGCTTTCACGACGCCGTTTTCCCGCGCCCGTGCTTTGTGCGACGGCTTTTGCGCTGATTCTTGCGTCCAATTTTTTGCAGGGCGTCGGGCCGCGCCGCGCCCTCGATCATGGCTTCGCGTATCCCGTAAGCGGCGTCAGCCGAACTGGCGCGCAGGGCATTCAGTATTACCACGACGCCCGCGAAACCGTGACCACCCCCCCCGCCTTTTTGCGCGGCTTCATCTCTATTCAGCCCCAACTGCACGATCACGGGCGCACGCACCCACCCGGAGCCGTTCTTTTCTTTTGGGCGTTGACCGAAGCGACCGGCGACCGCCCCGCGCTTACCGGCGTCCTCATCGCCGCCCTTTCCACCGTTCTGCTCTTTACAGGCATGGTTGCGCTAACGCGAAGCGTTTTGCCCGCAACAGACACTGTCTACGCCGCGCTATTGCTGTGCGTTTTGCCCGCCGCGCAAATCTATTTGTGCGCGACATTAGACGGAATTATCGCGGGCCTCTTGCTGTGGACAATCGCGCTGACCTGCCGTAAGCAAACCGCGTATGCCGCGCTGTGCGCGGGCGCGGCGTTCTTTTTGACGTTCGGGGCCGCGTGGGTCGTGCCCGTTGTCGCGGTTGTAGAACTGCGGCGCAAAACAGGGAAGCGGCTCGCTTTGTTCGCCGGGTTGCTTATCGGGGCGTTTGTGCTGCTTTACGCCTTAACGGGCTTCAACTATATCGGCGCTCTGCGAACCGCATCGCGCTTGGAAAACACGCATGGCTTTCGCCTACTCCACGATCCTATCGGCTACGCAATGACCCGATTGGAAGACATCGCGGAAATCCTCGTGTTTGCAGGCCCACTTGTTGTCGCCGCACTTTGGAAGGGCGCTACTCGTTTGCGCCGCGCCGCGCCCGACGCTTTTTGGCTTTCCGCGTCAGCCTGCGCCACGCTGCTCGGTTTATTTTTAACGGGTGCGTATCGTACCGGAGAAACCGCCCGCGCCTGCTTGTTTTTGTATCCGTTTCTGCTTTTGCCCGCACTCGCCACTGTCGGGGGAAAAGGCAACGGGGAACCGGGTCACGCTCAAAAAACGCTACTGTATTGGGCGTGGACGCAAACCGTTTTCATGCAAATTGTCGCCGATTATTTTTGGTAGGCGTTTCGCACCGTGCGGACGCGACGCGCTATAAGCCACAATAAAGCCGTATCTGTTTTTGAAACGCGACGCTTACCCCAATAATATTGAAAACTGGAAGGCGCGCAGAAAGCGAACGCCAAATCGATGGCTTCCGTATCCGAAGAAACGACAAACGAAGCGGCGCAAGCCGCAGACGACGAACGCTACCATCACCCGGCGACGAGCGAGGAACTCACCGACCGCAACATCCGAACTGTCGCCCGCTTAGACGCGGTTTCTGCCGCCGAGCGCACAATGACCGACCGGGTGGTGGATAAAATAACCGCCTTTTGCGGAAGTATGACGTTCGTTTGGGCGCATATACTCTGGTTCGGCTTCTGGATTGTCGTAAACGTCATTCCGCACGTGCCCCACGAATTTCGCTTTGACCCGTACCCGTTTCAGTTGCTCACGCTTGTCGTATCGCTGGAAGCCATTTTGCTGTCCACCTTTATTTTGATTAGCCAGAACCGGCAGGCAAAAATCGCCGACCGGCGCAACCATTTGGATTTGCAAATCAATCTCTTAGCCGAACAGGAATCGACGAAAACGCTGTATTTGCTGTCCGCGATTGCCGCGAAATTGGGCGTCGTTTCCGACGACGACCCGGAAATTGCCGTATTGGAAGAAGCGACCCGCCCCGATTATTTGGTCGAGCAAATCGAGCGCGTCATCGAGCACAAAGAGAAGAAAGAAAAGCACCACGGCCTAAGCGGTGGCACGGGCTAAAACTACAAATCGAATGCGCCCTGCCCCGCTTCTTCGGGCGTCGGTTCGGGCGGGGTGTTTGCGTTTGGCGTAGTAGAAGGCGATGCCTGCATTTGGCGGGTTTTGCGGGCTTTGCCGAACACGCGGCTCATGTCGGGTTTTTCGTGGACGCGCTGGTAAATGCCGGTCATGGCGTCCTCTATTTGGGCTTTGTCGGCGTTCGGCGGCAAAACGACCTCGCCCTCGGCGTGCGTGGTTTCCGTGTGGTAGCGATAGCGGAGTTCGAGGCGTGGCGCGTCCGTTTCCCCGTCGCCCGCGCTTTTGCGGGATGGGCCGACTTGAAACTCGATCCCGACGCGATTGGACATTAGGAAACCCTTGTGCGTACCGGATCGCCAGCCGCCCGATTGGAGCGAAAGCCGCAGTAGCTCGTTCATACCGCCCAGCATATCGCGCCCCGCTTCGTTTTGCCGCTTTGCAGCGTGCGGGTACACTTTTCAAAGACCCCTAAATTATGAGCAAGCCGAATCTCGTTTTTTTTATTTCCGACGACCATAGCCGCAACGATTCCAGCGTGTACGGCGCGACCGACGTGCAAACGCCCAATATGGAGCGCATCGCTAAGGCGGGAATGGCGTTCGACCGGGCGTTTGTCGCGTCACCGACCTGCGCGCCGTCCCGTGCCTGCTATTTGACCGGGCTATCGTCCGTCCATAATGGCGTCGAGCCGAACCATGCCAAGCCGCGCGAAGGACTGAAAACGCTGCCCGCCTATCTCAAAGAACAGGGCTACGAGGTCATAGCGATTGGCAAGGTCGGGCATTACGATCACACGCGGCTTTTCGGCTTCGATTTGGTGGAGCATACCGGCTATCACGACGACGAGGCCGTACCCGCCGCGCTCAACTATCTGAAAAACCGTACGAGACGGAAGCCGCTCGCGTTTTTCGTGGGCACGAACTGGCCGCACGTTCCGTGGCCCAAAACCGGCGAAAACTACGACCCCGCCAAAGTCAAACTGCCCACGACCTTTATCGACACGCCGCAAACGCGCCGGTGGCGGGCGCGCTATTACGCCGCCATCAAACGCTGCGACACGGAGTTGGGGCAAGTCTACGATTTGGCCCGCGCCAAACTCGGCCCGAACACGTTTTTTGCGTATTCGAGCGATCACGGCGCGCAGTGGCCGTTCAGCAAATGGAATTTGTACGACGGCGGAATTCGCGTGCCGCTCATCGTTTCATGGCCCGGCGTAATAAAGCCCGGCACGCGCACCGACGCCCTCGTGAGTTGCATTGATTTTCTGCCGACCCTCGTTGAAGCCGTAGGCGGAAGCGCGCCGACGGGCATTGACGGGAAATCGTATCTGCCGGTTTTGCGCGGTCAAACCAAAACCCACCGCGACATTGTTTTCTCGACGCACAGCGGCGACGGCGAAATGAACGTGTACCCGATGCGGAGCGCGCGCACCGAGCGTTGGAAATACATTCTCAATCTGCACCCGGAGTTTTCGTTCACGACCCACATCGACCGCAACGCCGACGCCGAACCCGACCCGTACTGGCCCACGTGGGACGCCGCCGCCAAAACCGACGCCCGCGCAACCGCCGTCGTGCAGCGTTATCACGAACGCCCCGCCGAAGAACTGTACGATATTCTCGCCGATCCCAACGAACTAAAAAACCTTGCCGACGCACCCGAACACGCGGATACCAAGCGCAAACTGCGGGCCGAATTGGAAGCATGGATGAACGCGCAGGGCGACCAGCGTAAAGTCTTCAATAAACCGCGCCTTTTGACCGACCCGAAAACGGTTGCCACGCCGCGCATCGCGGGCAAAGCACTCACCATCAAATGCGACGTAACGCCGCGCTCGCCCGACGGCGTCATTCTCGCGCAAGGCGGAAACCAATTCGGCTACGCGCTGCACTTGAAAGACGGCAAACCGATTTTCTCCGTCCGCGAAAACCGCACGCTCTACACCGCAAATGCGCCAACCGCTCCGACCGGCAAATTTTCTCTTGAAGCCCGTTTGGAGAAAGACGGCGCGATAACGCTCGCCGTGAACGGACAAATCGTGGCGAAAGCAAAAGCCCCCGGCGTCATTGCAAATCAGCCCGCCGAAGAATTGAGCATCGGCGAAGATACGCGCGTCGCCGTCGGCGATTACACCGCCCCCAACCCGCTGCAAGGAACGGTCGAAAACGTCGTCATCACCGCGATATAGCAAACGCAACGACCGAATTCGCGACGCCGTTGCGCCGGGCAAGCGGGCAGGGTTAAAATAAAATTATGCCGATTGCGCTTTTTCTCGTTTTCGCGTTGCTCGCGCTGGGCACGATTGCCGCCGCGCCCGGCGACGACACGCCCGCGCCCGTTTCCGCCCCGGTTTCCGACGCGAAAAAAGGTGGCACGCGGCTTGTCGTGAAAATCGAAAATCTGCGAAACAATAAAGGCGCGGTCGCTATCAACCTGTTTCGCGGCGCGGAAGGCTTCCCCGACGACGATAAAAAAGCCTACGCCAAGCACGTCGCGGCCCTGAGCGATGCGAGCAATAAAACCGCGACGGTCACGTTTTCCGATTTGCCGCCCGGCGAGTGGGCCGTCGTTTTGCTTCACGACGAAAACAAAAACGGCAAAATGGACACCGGCTGGTTCGGCATTCCCAAAGAAGGCTTCGGCGCGTCCAACAATCCCAAAGCACGCAGCGGCCCGCCCCGCTTCAAGGACGCCCAATTCACGATTGCGCAAGGCGAAACCGAACGAACGATTACGATTAAGCCCATTTACATGGGCAAGTTGTAGTGTTTTTGCCCCCCCTGCCCCCCAATAATGGGGGTTCTGAGTAGACTTCCCGTAACCGTAAAACGCTTGCAACTACCGGCGATGGTGTTTCGGAACCCCCTCGCACACGACGGTCGTGTCGCACACGACGGTCGTGCATTATTGGGGGGCAGGGGGGCCGTCTTCAACCCACGCATGGGCGGGGGCCGTGCGGTTTTGCTCCACGACGACCGTGGTTCCCAGCGGGCCAGTCAAAAGCCATACGGTATCGGCGGTGGTCAGCGTCAGTTTGAAGCCGTAGCCCAGCGTTCCGGCTGTCGTGTAGCCTCGGTCGAGAGTTGCGCGGGGCAGATGGCGCATTTCAATCCCTTTACCCTTGTCCTCGATCCACGCCTGCACAATCCCGGCTTCTTTATCCACACCGACGAACGCGACGCCACCGCCTGCATGGACGACGGCGTTCATCGCCGCTTCGCTCGTCGCGGTTAAAAAATCGAACCGTCGCACCGGTTCAAGTTGGGCCTGTTCGGCGGCCTCTTCGGCGTGGCGGCGCACCAAGCGCAGCGTTTCCGACGATAGGTTAATGGGTTGCCCGACAAGCGTAAGGCGCACCGGTAAATCGGTTTCGCCGGTGCATAATCGCAGCCGTCCTTCGGTGACACTGAGCAAAATATCGCGCAAAAAAAGCCGCTGATGCGCCTCGCTTTGCGCAAGGGCCTCTTCGGCGGCTTTTCGGTCGGAAATGTCGCGCAGATACGCGGCAAAGCGGGGCGGCTCTTCGTCAATCGGCACGACCGCGAGTTCGACGGGAATGATCGTGCCATCGCGGCGCAGAGCGGGCACTTCGATGCGTTGGTTCAAGATCGGCCCGCTTTTGGTGGCAAGGTATTTGGCAATCCCCGCGTAATGGGCGTCGCGCAAATCGGGTGGGATGATGAGTTGGGCCAACTCCGCCCCGATGGCTTCATCGCGCGAATAGCCGAACGTGTGCGCCGCCGCTTCGTTCCATTCGACGACGTGGCTTTGGCTATCCATCACGATGATGCAGTCGAGCGCGGCCCGCATAATGCCGACGGCGAGCCGAACCGTCATCGCATCCTCGTTTTGTGGTTTTTGCCCTGCCTGCGCGTTTTCCACGCTTTGAACCCCTTCTACCGCCCCCTTACGTATGGTTGCTTATTCGCGCTTTTTTTTACGCTTTCCTGCGCTCTTTGTGAAGGGAAAACCCCCTACCTGAAAGGATAGGCCGCGTTTGGGCGCACCGGGGTACAATAAAACCACGCGACGCTTATGGCGACGCAACAGAAAGAAGTGGTTCAGGGCTTGATCGGGATCGAAACCGAATACGGGATTTACGTGGAGAACAAGGGCGCGCAGGATTTGGTCGCCGAGGCGACCTATCTTGTGCAGGCCTGCCCGCCGCCGTCCGCAACCGGCTGGGACTACGGGCAAGAACACCCGCGCCGCGACGTGCGCGGCTTCACCGTCGATCATTTGTCCGTTGACCCGTCGGACGCCCAGTTCGAGCAGTCCAATCGTCCCCATTCCACCGATGTGGAAGTGCGCTCCGACCGGGTTTTGCCGTCCGGCGCGCGCTTGTACAACGACCACGGGCATCCCGAATACTCCACGCCCGAATGCACGAGCCTGCACGAACTTATAGCCCATGACCGTGCGGGCGAGCGCGTAATGCAAGCCTGTGCCGAAAAGCGCATGGCCCGCATGGGTTCGGGCGCGCTGGTCGCGCTGTACAAAAACAACACGGATTTTCACGGCGCGAGCTACGGCACGCACGAATCCTATTTAACGAACCGCGACGTTCCGTTTGATCGTTTGCTTGAAGTCATCTTGCCCTTTTTCGTGACGCGGATTTTGTTCGCGGGTGCGGGTAAAGTCGGGATTGAAGGAGCGAACGGCGTGGCGGCTTCGCAGCCCGTGTTTCAGCTATCGCAGCGGGCCGACTTTTTCACGACCCTTGCGTCGGTCGATACCCTGTACAATCGGCCTATCGTCAACACGCGCGACGAGCCGCACAGCGACCCACGCAAATACCGACGATTTCACGTCATTTGCGGCGACGCCAACTTTTGCGAAGTCGCTACGCTCCTCAAAGCAGGCACGACGCTTTTGGTGCTGCGTTTGATTGAATCGGGCTGGAAACCGGACTTCGCCCTCCGCGACCCGGTCAAAGCCATTCAGCACATATCGCGCGACCAAACTATGAAATGGGTCGTGGAAAAACAAGCGGGCGGCACGATTGGGGCGGTCGATGTGCAGCGGGCGTATTTGAAGGCGGCGCAGGAAAAGTTCACGGGTTTGTCCGGTGAAACCGACACGGTTTTGCAAGAATGGGAATCGGTTTTGAACCGTTTGGAAACCGATTCGCTCGGATTGTCGGACACGCTGGACTGGGCCGCGAAGCGCGCCCTTTTGGACGAGTTCCGGCAGGCCGAGGGTTTGGCATGGGACGATCCGACACTGCAAAGTCTGGATTTGGAATACCACAACGTTGACCCCGAAGCCGGTTTGTATTTGGGGTTAGAGCAAGAGGGTCGCGTTCGCCGCGTCGTGACCGAAGAAGCGATTGCCCGCGCCGTTTCGGTTCCGCCCGCCGGATCGGTTCGCGCGGTTGTGCGCGGCCTTGCGGTTTCCAAGTTCGCCGGGAACGTTAAATCGGCGACGTGGAGCCGTTTGCAAATCGCGGATGAGGGCGGACAGATTGCCACGCTCAATTTGTCGCTCGTGCAAAACGCGGACGCCAGCGAAGCCGGGGCCAAACTGCGCGACGCGCAAACCGTGGGCGCGTTCGTTCGCACGGTTCAGGAGTTGGCCCAGTCCGCCGACAATGGAACCGATGCGGAAACCACCGCACCGGTTTCCGCCGTAATTTAGATTGCGGCCCAAATTGTTTGTAACTGGGTAAAAACACCCTGAGCGGGCGCATTGCAAAATGCCCGCCGCTCGCAGGAGAAAGAAAAATGTCGGAAATTCGCTTCGATGACCGCTTGACGCGGCCCATGCCAACGGTTGACCCGCTCCGCAAACAAGGCGACAGCGACGGCGGCCCGTCCAAACCGGACGTTAAACGCCCGGAATCCCGCAATATCCTTGACCGCATGAAGCGCGTTGACCCCAATCAGGCCAAACGCTACCGCCAGCGGTCGGGCCAGTAATCTTAAGCGGCCCATCTATAACTTTTAGCAATCGAGAAAGTTTCCTATGTTGACCTTGAACGGCGGGTCGGGGCGCGGCGATTTTGCCGCGCTGACCGGCTCGCGCTTGGCGTCGCCCGAACCCGCGTTCGGCGCGACGCAAAATTATCACACGAACGCGCCGCAGGCGGGCAACGGCCTCGCGGACACGCTGATCCACGGCACGACCGTTATCGCCGTCAAATATAAGGACGGCGTGATTAACGTCGGCGACCGGCGCGCGACCGGCGGCATGGCGATTATGTACGACAAGGCCGAAAAAGTGCTGGCCCTCGACGACTACACGCTGATGGCGATTTCCGGCTCGTTTTCCAAAGCGATGGAAATCACGCGCTATTTGCGCCACGCCTTCAAATACTACGAACGGTCGCAGCTCCAGCCCATGAGCTTGGACGGCAAACTGAGCGAACTCGGCAAAGTCATCGCCGGGAACATGGCGGCGGCCCTTTCGGGTGTCGGCATCGTCATTCCGGTTTTGTCTACCTTTGACCGCGAAAAAAGCGAAGGCCGTATCTTTTTCTACGACGCGGGCGGGGCGCGCTTTGAAACCGCCGACTTCGGCGCGGCGGGCAGCGGCTCGACCCAAATTCGCGGCGTCTTTGAGTATATCCAGCGTTCCAAAGGCCCGTTCGCCGAAATGGATAGGGACACCGCGCTCCGCGAAGCCCTGACCCTTCTTGAAATCGCCGCCGACTTGGACGCCGCCACCGGTGGGGCCGGGAAAATCCTGCCGCTCGCAAAAACCATTACCGCCGACGGCATCGACGACGTGGAAGAAGAAACCCTGCGCGCCATCGTGACCGATGTGGTCGGCAAGAATCCGCTTCTCGTTGGGCCGCGCGGATATTAGAACCAAATTATGTCCTACAATTTTTACGATTGGAACAACGCCCTTCAGCAGCGCAACGAATATGTGGAAGACCGCTTAAAAGACGGCTCCCCCATTGTCGCCGTGTCGTTTGAAGGGGGTATTTTATTGCTCACGCTCCGCTCGACCGCCCAGCGCAAAGTGTTTGAGGTGTACGACCGCTTGATTATGGGGGCATTGGGTAAGCAAAGCGATATTGAATCTCTCCGCCTTGCCGCCATCGATACGGCCCACCGCGAGGGATTTGAGCGCTCGCCCGACGACGTAGCGATTCAACGGCTCGTCGGCTTTTCCCTGTCGCCCGCCGTCAAGCGTGTGTACAACGATCAGCAAACCATTCCGCTGACGTTCCGCGCCATTTTCGGCGAACTGGGAAAAACGCCCGAAACCGATCAGTTGTTCGTGCTGGGTTACGACGGCGAGTTCAAAACGGTGACCTCCTATGCGGTCGCCGCCGGTACACCGTATGCCGAAGAACAGGCCGAAGAAAAACTGCGCGACGCGGCCCCGCAAAATCAGGACGACGCCCTCCGCGCCGCCCTCACCGCGTGGGGTGTGGGCCGCTCGCAGCTTTCGCCGACAACCGAAAAACCCGATGAGGACGACGATTACGACCCGCTCACCTTTTCGGATGTCCACGAAGGCGGCGCGCCCAAAGTGTCCGACGATCCCGCCGTCGCCGTCCGCGAAGCCCTCAAAAACGGCGCAACCATCGAAGCCGCCATTTTGCAGCGCAACACGAACCGCGAAAGCCGGTTCCGCCTCCTCAAAGCCAGCGAACTCGACACCCTGCTCGCCGACTACAAATAGCGCGCTTTACAAATCAAAATGCGGAAACACGCGGGAGCCAAGCGATTGGCCCCGCGTGTTTTTTTGTAACTGATACCAGAACAAAACAATGCGCGGGTTTGTGCGGGCGTGATAGTCGTCCAGCGACTCCCACATTGCCCGGTTGACCCCGTTTTCCGCCACATCGGGGTGTTCACGCAGCCCCGATAAATCGGCAAATGAAACCCAATAAAGCGGGTTGCCAAAGCCGTCGGCATTGACTTCCCTTTCCGTCCACCCGTCGTCCATCGAAGAAAAGCGAGTTGTGTAAATGGGCGCGTTCAATGGCGTTTGCGGCAGTGCCCGAATAGCCGTCCACAAATCGCGCCGCGCTTCCGGCGCAATCGAGTTAAAAATGCGAAACGGTTCGGCATACGGCGGCTTTATCAAAAACCAAATGAGGTCGGTTCGCATCGTTCAGTACCAGTACAAAACCACTTTCGTTTCCGGCGGCAGTTCCGCTAAATAAGCCCATGCTGCTCGGTCAGCACAGCCGTCTTCGTTTAGTGCTTCGTGGTGCAGGGTTATCAAATCTTTTGCAAAAACCCAAGTCAATGCCTTGTCGTATCCATCAACTACGAGTGTTCTAAACTCCCAATTCGCAATGTCTTCCTCAAATACTCCCAACGGGCTTTTGATTGGATCGGTAACCAAGTGGCAGGGTAGCTTGTTAATCTCGCGCCATAAAAAGTTACTGCCTTTTAATTCAATAACAGTAAGACCACTTCCGCCTAAATATCGTGGAAGCAGCATTAAATCAACGCTCATCTTTTTCCTTTCGCCGCAAACGCCGTTTCTGGTATCATTTAGTCACCAAATCTAACCCGTTGGTTTGGCTGCAAAGGCGCACCTAAACAGAGCACGGGGTGCGGTATTTCCTCAATGAACACAGTTTACCTTCCCCGTTACAAATGGTTGGCATGGCTCGCCGCCGCTATTATGGCAGGGTTTGTGGGTGGATTCTTTGCAAGGGAACGGGCCGATCCCGGCGAGCGGCTTTCGTATCAGTCCTCGATACTGGTAAATATCACGCGCGACGCGATGCGACATCGGGCGCTGCCAAAGCGAATTGAAGAAAGGGTAGAAACCGAATTACAAACGTCGGTGACCTTTTCTTCGGGAACGGCTCAGCAAGAAGGACTGGTTGTTTTGCCCCCAGAAACGGGCTTTTTGGGTATGGGCGGACGCTGGATCGTCCACTTCCAAACCGGAAAAGATGGCCGCTGCGACACGGTTTGGCTGGAACTGCAACCGGTCGGCTACCTCTAATTCCGTCGCTTGCTGCTGTTTCTGGTATCATTTATTTACCATACCGCGCCGCCGCTTTTGGAGTATTCTTTCCTATGCCGACCAAACCGTTTTTCCTGTCCGCTGCCGCCCTGTTTGTGACGCTTCCGCTTTCCGCGCGCGCGCAAACCCCGCCACTTCCCGCCGCGCCCCCGGTACAAACCGCGCCCGCCGCCACAACGGCGCAGGCTGCGCCGCTTGCCAATCCAGCCCTAAAATGGGAAAAAACTATTTTGGGGTTTGCGGAAAAAGACAAGAAAACGCCGCCCCCGACAAATCCGGTTTTGTTCACGGGCAGTTCGTCCATCGTTAAATGGACGACGCTTGCCAAAGATTTTCCCGGTGTTCCGGTCTTGAACCGGGGCTTTGGTGGCTCCGTTATTTCGGATTCCGTGTTTTGGGCCGACCGCACCGTCGTTCCCTACAAGCCGCGCAAAGTGCTGTTTTACGCCGGGGATAACGACATCGCGGGCAAAAAATCGCCCTCGACGGTTTTGAAAGATTGGCAGGCGTTCGTTGGCAAAGTGCGGGCGGGCGTGCCGAACGTGCCCATTGTGTTTATTTCGATTAAGCCGTCGGTTTCGCGGTGGGCGATGCACGAAAAGCAGGAAGAAGCGAACCGGTTAATTGCCGACTGGAATAAAACGCAGAAAAACATCGAAACCGCCGACGTGTACCATCCGATGCTCGGCGCTGACGGAAAACCGATGCCCGATTTGTTCGTCGGCGACAATCTGCACATGACCCCGAAAGGCTATGAAATCTGGACGCGCGTTCTTGCGCCGTATGTGAAATAGCCCCGTTCCACAGTCATTTCTAAAAGCCCGACCTCTACCGCTTCATGCGTTAAGGGCGGGCTTTTTGCGCTTCCAACTCTTTTTGCAATCGGGCGAACTCCGCAGGCGTGTAAACCGTGCCGCGGGTCAAGGCGTTTGGGTTTATAGAGAAAACTTTCAGTTCGGCATCGGTGAACTGGCGCACGCCTTGATTGTAGGTGAGCGGCGGATGGAAGCGGGCATCCGTGACGACCGCACCGAAAGGAATGGGGCCGAACGCTAAATCCCGCTCCGTAAGCGGCAGGTTCAAATCGGCGGATTGTATAACGGTTTCGGTTGTGTCAATCACTTTGTTGTCGGTCGCCGCGCCGACATTGTAGGTAATTTGCGTGATTTTTGCGGGAAACCAGATGCCGTTTTGCTGGCGGCGCGTTATTCGCATTTGGGAAGAAAGCCTGCCCGTTTTCGCGTCCACGACGCGGAGCGTTTTAACGGCGTAGTTTTGGCGCGGGTCGAGTTCTAAAACGGTTTGCTGTCCGAACCGTTCGGGCAATTCTACCCAAGCCGCGCTCGCACTGACGGCTCGCAGTTCGGCATTGGCGAACTTTGTGTCGCGCCAAAACCGTCCGGTGAGCAGCGCGTTGTAATTGTTTAGGGTCGGTATCGGGATGCTGATATTGCATTCCGGCACGGACACTTTGCCGGAAGCGCGGTCGGGGCGGGACTTACGCCACGATTTGGTCACGGTTTTGTCGAAAACCACGCGCAGTCCGAGCGTTTGGTGGTCGTCGCGGTTTTCCACGAGTAGCGCGCTTTTCCGGTTGTCGAAAAGCAGGGTTCGTGTCCCCTTGATTTGGCGCGGCGTTTCGCGCTCGATTTGCCGCGCGCCTGCGGAGTTACCGTAAATTGCTTCGACTTCCGCGTCCGTTTGCGGTGTGTGCGTGGTAACTTCGGACAAGCGCACCGCGCCGGTTTGGAGTTTGGCTTCGTTTTCTCTGGCTTCTTTCACGATTTGCGCGAGCGTCGGCGCGGCGCTGTGTGCGGGTTTGTACACGGCTTGGGACAAAAGCAGAATCGGCAAAACGAGCGGCGCAGGTTTCATCGGAACAGGAACTTTCGAGGGGGCGACGTTTTTGCTTTCAGACCCGCTCCCTTGCTTTAATGTTCCCAACCCCGCGAAAATATCCTCAACGGCGCTGGCTTGCCAAACCGGGTACAATAAAAACACAAACAACGGGAAAAAGCGCGGCGCACCGGTGAATCCCCCTTCCTCTTTTTCGCGGCCCGCTCTTGGAGATAGAACCGCGTGGAACGACGCATTTTCGGCATTGAAACCGAGTTCGGCTGTTTAGTCCGCGACGACAAAGCGGGTACGCCCGAACGGGTCGTGGAAGAGGTCAAAAACCACTGCTTTTACCAAAAAAAGTGGGGCCTCATCGACCTGCACGCCCGCGATTATTCGTTTGAACCGGCCCGCTCGGGCGGCTTTTTGATGAACGGCGGACGCCTGTACATCGATGCGGTCGGCGACCACGAAGAATACGCGACGCCGGAATGCACCGACATCATGGACGCCTGCCGCTATTACAAGGCCGGGCAATGGATTGTCCAGTCGCTCCTCAACGATTTGGGCTTGGCGGATGTCGCTTCGTTCCACAACAACAGCGTTGACCATTACGGCGGGCATACGTTCGGCTGCCACGAAAACTATCTGGTCGAAATGCAGGACGAGGATTTCTTCCGCGCCTCCTTTAACTATTTGCTCCCCTTTCTGGTCACGCGGCAGATTTTCGCAGGCGTCGGGCGCGTCGGCGGGCATAAGCTGAATTTTTCGAGCATGAAAAATTCCGTCATGACGATTTCTGATTATGATGTGGATTATCAATGGGTGAGTAATTTTTACGGTGTGGAAATCGACCCGTCCGTGGATTTTCAGCTCTCGCAGCGGGCCGACCATATCGTCAAAACCATTTCGTCGCGGGTGCGCTTCAACCGAGCCATCATCAACCCGAAGTGGGACAGTTACTACAACTTTTCCAATCTGCACCGCCTCCATATTTTGTACGGCGAAGGCAACATGAGCGATTACGCGACTGCCCTTAAAATCGGCACAACGTCGTGCGCCTTGTCGCTCGTCGAAGACGGTCTTCTGGGCGCGGAAGTGGAAATCCGCGATCCGCTCGAAGCCCTGCGCTCGGTTTCCCGCGACCCAACGTGGAAATGGAACGTCAAGCGCAAAGGCGGCGGCACGATTTCGGCGATTGATTTGCAGCGCATTTATTTGGACGCCTCCAAAAAACGGCTTGCGGGCGTGGACGAGCAAACCGATTGGGTTTTGCGCGAATGGGAAAAAACCCTCGACGCTTTGGAGCGCGACCCGATGACGCTCGCCAACAAACTCGACTGGGTCGCCAAGCGCAAAATCTACGACGAGTACCGCGAATCCGAGGGCGTGGAGTGGCAGGACGAGATTATGCAGTCCCTCGACTTGGAATACCACAACGTCAACCCGGCCCAATCGCTGTTTTACGCCTTGGAAGAAGCGGGCGAAATGGAGCGATTGATTCCCCATTCGGAAATCGCTCGCTCGATTGTCGCGCCGCCCACCAACACGCGGGCAGCCGCGCGGGCCGGGATTATTTCCAAATTGCTCGCGGCCAAATCGCGGGATTACGTCATCGACTGGGACTTGGTATATTTGGCGAAAAACCGTCACTTGGATCTCAAAAACCCGTTCGACACCTACGCCAAAGAAGCGGACTCGTTCGGCAAAGCGATTTAGCTCGTTGCTTCCCAAAACAAAACGCCCGGCGCATGACGCGCCGGGCGTTTTTGATGCCTTGTTTTTTTGCGGTTTAGTAGATGTTCCACAAAACGTATTCGATGTCGGGATACGCATGGTTAGGCGTACCGGCGGGTTCTTTTCGCAAGGGTTTTCCGTCTTCGGTAGGAACGCCGCCGACGAGCGGAGCGGATTCAAACGCGGTTCCAACGTCCAGCGATTTGGCGTGACCGTCCAAAAAGGTGAAGTTCGCCCGTCCCTCAACGGGCAGTTTATACCCGGCGGCAGAGGTTGCTATCGATCTGACCATATTGTGCCGGAACTGCGGGTACAAGCCGGGTTGATTAAAAGACGTTGTCGCTTTACGCGGGTCGGAGTTAAACATTGTCCAGCCTGCCGCCGCTGTCGGGTTGGTTGTTTGATCATCGTAACCTGTGTCGCCGATGATGATCGTTCCCGCAGGCTTCAGCATAGATGACAAAGGAAAGCCGGGAGCGTTATTTCCAATAACGCCGCCCGTGGTGTCTTGCGCGAAGGCAAAATTCCAGCCGTAGCTGCCTTTATCATTGGTTGAAATGGGATAGGTTCCTGTGCATGGCGGATTGGCTCCGCTGTTATTTGCTGCGACCGTGCCCGATGACCATTTAGCGTTCGGGGTATTTGGACAGGTAAACACCCCTTCATTTTTGACGTAGGAGAAAATTTGCCACTGCCATCGGCCTCGACACTGCGCGTTGTATCCGGCGACCGGCAGGGTTTCGTCGTAATCTTGAGCGTACTGCATGACGCCAAGCCCGATCTGCTTTGTGTTGGACAAACAGGCGATTTGCCGTGCTTTTTCGCGGGCCTGCGCGAACACGGGAAACAAGATAGCGGCGAGAATCGCTATGATAGCTATGACAACGAGTAGTTCAATCAGAGTGAAAGCGGAATAGTTTCGGCTCGAAGTTACGGTGCGGCGTTGCATTTATTTTCCCTTTTCGTAAACAAAACAAGGCGGCATTTATGCCGCCTTGCTCAACCGTCACGATGCAATTAGAATGTCGTGGTACATACCGTACCACTCTGACCGCCGGTGGGGCTAAGATAGCCTGCGCAGTTAGCAGAGTAAGTAGGGTCTGCGCCAAAGTCCGCCAATTTAATGCCTACTTTCTTTCGCCATTTGGCATGACCGTCTGCAAACAACAGGTTTCCGCCCTCCATGTGGATGAAGTCATACAAGATGTTGTCGAATTCGACGTAGGTGGTCGTTTTGCGAGGCGGGGGATTTTTCCAATCGATGGTAGCTGGAACGGAAGTATGTGGGCGTACCTGAGCGGTTCGGCTATAAACCCTGAACTCAAATAGATAAATGATGTCGGAGGGATTGGGAATCGTTGCGATAGCTACGGTATCTGTGATTCCGTTAAGTGCGTAGCTCAGGTTGCGACACGTTGCTAAGTCTTTGACAGGCGCGGCTTCGCAGTTATTGTAATCGTCGTTTCCGTTATTATAATCTTTTCGCGGAATAGTAGAGGGGCAAACGTAAACACCGGTGTTTTTGACGTAAGGCTGAATGTCACGCGCCCAGTTTCGCTTCGTGTACGTTGTCGCTGAAGCAGGCGTCATGTAGCCGCCCGGCTGCTGAAACCCTTCGGCGTTGGTGTCGTTGCCCGCGAGGGTTTCCTCGTAATCTTGCGAATACATCATCAAACCTGTACCAATTTGCTTAAGGTTGGATAGGCAGGACGTTTGCCGCGCTTTTTCACGGGCTTGGGCGAACACAGGAAACAAAATCGCCGCCAAAATGGCAATAATAGCGATGACGACGAGCAGTTCGATAAGGGTGAAACCTTTACGAGTTCGGCCCGCAGGAACACGGGAGCGAAGCGACAATGCCATAATAAACTCCTTTGGTGAAAACACACACGCAAACACGGTGAAAAAGTAAATCTTCCCTTTGAACTTTCCACGGGTTTCGCCGTCAAAAGGCCCAACACCTGACGACGCGGAACGTCAAAACGAAGAGTGCACAACGGTTAAACGCAAACCGAAATAAAGCGACGGTGGAACGCGGCGACAATAGGCCACAACGATGGAAAAGCGCGACCGTTAAAACAGCGGCGCAAATGGGCGCGGTCTGCTAAAAAAGTCTCTTCTTTGAAACCCTTTCTTCAAGCGGCGGGGCGTGCTGAACGCCGCCGGTTTTGATGCTTGCAGAAACAGTACCACAGGTTTCCGCGTTTTGTCAATTAAAACCGGTTTAACTCCCGACCGTGGTAGAATTTTTCGGAAGCAAAAGCGGAGCGGGACGGGCGGTCGCGGCGCGAAACGCGCCGAGGAAAGTCCGGGCTTCGCAGGGCACGATGCTTGCTAACGGCAAGGCGGGGCGACCCGACGGAAAGTGCAACAGAAAGCAAACCGCCGCGCCGAATTTTATTCGGCGCGGCATGGATGAAACGGCGCGGTAAAAGCGCACCGGAAGCGCGGGAACGCGCTTGCCCGGCAAACCCCATCGGAAGCAAGGCCCGACAAAATCAAACCGCCTACAAGGGCTTCGGCCTGCGTATTCGGCTTATTTTGCGGAGAAGATGACGCTGCCCGCCGATTCTCCGGGTAGGGCCGCACGAGGCGCGCGGGCAACCGGCGTCCCAGAGAGATGACCGCACAAACACAGAACCCGGCTTACAGGCCCGCTCCGCTTTTGCTTCCAGTTCTCCTGTTATTTTCCAAAAGCGCGCAAAAATAAATTTTAACGCCGGTTAAAATAGGCGAGGAAAAGCGGGCGAGCAGGTTTAATGTACCGATGTTGCCATCCAAAGATGCGCCGCTTGGCGGATCCCGGAGTCCCGAGTTGATGCAACGCGCAGTAAAAAAATACGAGTGCTGACGGGAAGCGCTCCCCACCGAGGAGTACCTCATGGCAAAACGACCGTCCCCCCTGCCTGTTGACGCTGCCCGCACCCTTTGGCTCATCTGCCTCGCCGTTCTTGACGCGAAAGGAACTGCCGGAGGCACATTGGATGCCAAAATCAAAGAATATGCGATAGATCCTGACGAGGGAGATCGCATCACTCTTATCGCCACCACATTTGGCAAGTTCGGCGGTGATGAACCGACCATTTTCGAGCCGTTCAAGACGAAATTTGACCAAAAGTTCGACGAGCGGCTTCAGTCGTTCAATTGGCTCCCGCCTGGTGGGGCGGCAACGTCGCCGAACAACTGGACAATCCAAACGACTTTGGGCGTCATGGCCGCCGATTTAGTAGACGAATTCGTCGGTCTGGTCAAGTTCGCGCCTCCCGCCCCGGTACGCTGATCCAAGCCGGAACCTCCAACAAGGAAACCTAAGTAGACAAAATGCAGTTACCCATTTTTGTGAAGCCGGGTCATCGTCCCCGTCGTGGCGCGGAAAAAAATCATCAAACCGTAATCGCGGCTTTTACCGCCTTTGTTGCTCTTGCCGCAGCCTCGCCGGCCTTCGCGCAGGAAACCGGTTCGGAAGCGGGGAAGGCGAAAACCCCGGATCAAAAGGCCAACCCACTTGGCGGCGCGGGCCTTAAAGTGGATGCGGGTTATCGCTACGCGAGCACCGGTAAACGCGACACCACCTACTACAAAATCGATTTTCAAGGCACGACCCTCGCCGACCGTGGAACCGCGTTCACTGACGCCGAACGGTACGCATCCTTCAAGTCCGTCCGCAACGACGAACCCGCCCTCAAACTCAATTTGGAGCGCGGCGCGGCCAATGTCGAAGGCCCGTTTGCCAATTTCCTTCAGCGCACCCAATTTCCCGGCGTTCGCAGCCTGCGCGGCGTCGTGCAGGGCTATGGCTCCTTTGACGGCTCGTCCGCGCCGGGTTTCGTGCTGGGCGTGGAAACGCTGCCGCTTTCCGCCTCTTTGCCCGCCGTACCCAACTTTCTTACGCTCGGCGTTCAGTTCGGTACAAATCAAGTGGCGACCAGCACGGGAACGGAGCGCAAAACGCAGCAAAGCGACATCGGCGTGCTTGCCTATCGTCAGTTTTTCGCTTATGCTCCGCTCAATCGGTACAGCGATCTGCGGGAAAATGCCCGCGCCATTGCAAACGGCTTGCCGGACGATAAAACCACGCTCGTTCCTGAATTTTATGTCAAAGTCATTCAGGGAGATACGACGTGGTTCGACAGCATCGAACCGGCCTTCGATACGGGCACGGAGACGGGCAAAAAAGCAAAGGCGTCTTTTGAACGATTAACGGAGGATCAAAAGAAAGAAATCACCCGCGACCTGCGGGTCAGTATTCCGTTCCTCGCCTCCGATCTCAAAGGGATGCCTTTGGAAACGGCAAACGCGCTGCGCGAACAACTCGTCGGCACAAGCCCAACCGAAACGGTGCTCGCTCGGCAATTCGATACCCTTGCTACAATCCCGCCCGCTATCGCCAACTGGCGAACGGACGCCGCAGATACCAGAAGGATGCTCAATCGCTTCCTTGTTTCCGGGGGTATCGTTCTAAACAGCGACGACCGAACGGAAGCCCAAACGAAAGCGTTCGTAAGAGACGACCTGAAAGTTACAGAGCCTGCCCGGCTTTTGACTTCGGTCGATTCCGTTATCGCGCTCGCCTATAAACAAACCAAAGCGTCCGACAAACAGGCGCTTTTGACGGTGGCGAATCGCTTGATATTACAAAGCCTGTTTCCCGAAGTCGCAAACTATGGTGTCCAAGTCGCGGGACTAAGGCCCACTTTGCTGCGGCTTTATGAACTCAAAGATCGGTCGGCGTCCGTGCTTCTGGTGGAAAACACGGGGCAGTATTACTTCGCCGGAGACGACGGCAACCGGGCAAGCAGTCGGCTCAATCATTTGTTTTCCGCGACGGCCACCATTTACCGAAACCCCGGCGCGGAAAAGCGAAACTATCTGCGCCTGCGCTATGAAAGCGGGCGAAATCGCGCCGCGCCGGAAATCTATCTGAATCAGGCTATCGCGGCGGTCGGCATCGAGTTTTAAGCGGACGCGCGACCGAAAAACGCTTCGGCAGTTTTCGATTCGGCTTAAAAACTAAGGCGCGTTTGTAAACTGATCCGCTTGTTAATCACGGGCGGCGTGCCCGCTTTGTCCAACGTGTTGCGCTCGAACTCGTACAGCGAGCGCAACACGATGTTGCGGCCCATCGTATAGTTGACGCCCACCCCGAGCGTGGACGACGACTGCGGGCGCTGCGAAAAATCCCAGCGGCGCGAAAAACCCGTGACCGAAAACCGGGGCGTCCAGTTATAATCGGCTTCTAAAAAGTGCCCATACACGGGGTTTTGGTCGTCGCCGCCGAACACGATTTCGCCGCGCGCGGTCAGCGCGCCGTACACGTACTGCCCGTCGCCTGCGAACCGGGTTTTAGAAATGAAGTTCGTGGCAAGCGAGCGGCCCGACGGCGGCAAAACCGTGGAAAAACTCGTTTCGGGTAGTTTGCCCGATAGCAGCGAGCCGCCGATTTGCAATTTGCCCAGTCGGGTTGGAAACGCGCGGGCAAGCCGAAACGTTACGGTTTTGTCGCTGTCCACATCGCCGCGCCCCGGCCCCGCCCCCGTCGTTATCGATCCGGCGTAGTGGAACTGGGCGTAATCGCCTTCGAGCATGATGCCGGTATCGACGCGAACACCGAGCGCGTATTCGTAGAGGGTTTGGATGGGCTGCAGCGGCGTATCGTACACGGCAAGCAAACCGAACGGCAGCACGAACTGCCCGGCCCGAACGTTCGCGGATACGCCCGGAAACAAAAACCGGTAATAGCCGTACACTTCGGAGGCGCGAACGCGGTTTAGGGCCGTGCCTTCGTTGTCGTTTTCAAACAGAATTTGCGCTCGGACGCCCCCGCGCTCGTCGCCGGTTTGCGGATTGGCACGCACGTAATCGAACGTCAAACGTGTGGCGGCGATATACGAACCGACGGCTTGCGGGTCGGGGTTTTTGGACGTTCGGTCGGTGGACAGCGTACGATAGCGCAAATCGGTGACGCCCGCGAAATAAAAGTTGTTTTGCTTTGGATAGTACGGATAGGGCGCAAACAAGTCCGGCCTGCGGGCGGCGGTGGACGGCGGCATGGTTGGCGTTCCATCCAGCGGCCCCGCAGACGGCGGCGGCTGGCAATGCGCGGGCGTAACGATTCCCATCGCGCTTAAACCAAAAAGCGCGGCAGCGGAACAAAAAACCGGGCGTAAAGCACAAACAAAGCGGGACACCGTGGAAACTCCGTGCGGGGCGCGTTTTCGCAGAACGGCGCAAAAGCGCGCCGCATGGAAAATGCGAATGTCCCCATCGCGGGGACGTTTTCTTGGACGCCGCCCGGCCCCGCAAGTTTCGGGAAACTTTGGGCAGGGTATTCTGCTTTTTTCATCGCTGCACGTACCGAAATCCCAGCCCGGTTCGCGTTGACGCCGGTTTTTGCCGTGTGCTATACTAAATTGGTATTTCGTATCCGTTTTTTGATTGCGCCCGCGCCCCTTCGAGGGCGATTCATTTCATTCAGCACTCATATTTTTGTAACCTGCCGCGTTTTCGCCTCCGGTGACGAATCGCGGCGTTTTCATCCAGAAAGGACTTATTCCGCATGACCCCGACCGACGAAAGCGTCGAATCGCTCCGTGACCAGCTTCATAAAATGGAGGCAGAACTCTCCAAGCGCAACGAACACGTCGCGCGTTTAGAGCGGGTCAACAAAGAACTTTCGGCGCGGGTTCAGGAAGCGTCGGAATCGTCGCAAACACCGGGCGAGCTTTCCGAAATGGAAGAAACGCTCAAGCGCATGATGACCCGTATTGCGATGATCTTGCAGGGCAGCAAGTGTTTGTTCCTTATCCACGACAGCCTGAATGAAGAACTGGTCGGCGACACGCCCGGCTTGGGTTTTGAAGACGATCAGATTAAGTCCATTCGCGTTAAGCACAACAAAGGTATTTCCGGCGAGTGCTATCAGGAAAACCGCTCCATCATCATGTACGACCCGTCCGGCGACGACCGGGCGAGCGATGAGCCTTGGGCGGAATTGGGCATCAAAAACGGCGTCGTTGTTCCGCTGATTATCGAGCGACGCGACGAAGAAACCAACAAGGTCGTTGACCGCCGCACGATTGGCGTTTTGTGGGTGTTCAACAAAAAGTTCGGCAACATCTTTATCGACGAAGATATTCAGCTTTTGGAGCGCCTTGCCAAAAATACGGCGGCGATTATCAACACCGCTGAATCGTACAAGCAGGTCGTCAAAGAGCGCGACGAAGTCATCGAAACCATCGAAAGCCTGACGATGGGACTACTCATGGTCAACAAAAACGGGCGCATCACGCAGATGAACTCGTCGGCGATGAAAATTTTCGGTTTGGACAAAGATGGCTTGACCGGCGGACGCACCTACGAATCCGTTATCAAGGACGAAACCGTACAGGGAATCCTGCGCAAGGCTCTTGAAGAAGAAACCGACGACGCGCAAGAAGTCACCCTTCCCAGCCCGAGCAATCCCGAACAAATGCACGTGTTTCAGGTGCAGTCCGCGCTTGTCCGCAACGATTCCAGCGAAATTATCGGAACAGCCGCGATTTTCAACGACATTACGGAAATCAAGAACGTGGACAAAATGAAAACCGCGTTCGTTTCCACCGTATCGCACGAACTTCGCACCCCGCTCACGAGTATCAAGGGCTTTATCTCCACCCTCGTGCAGGATACCGAAGGCTTCTACGACGACGAAACCAAGCACGAGTTCTATGTCATCATCGACACGGAATGCGACCGTTTGCGCCGTTTGATTGACGACCTTTTGAACGTGTCGCGCATCGAATCGGGCAACGCTTTGTCCATGAACATGAGCGAGTTTGACATCCATACGGTCGCCGCCAAAGTGCTGCGAACGCAGGAAGCCTCGACCTATAAAAAGGCCGAACACTCGATGTCGCTCGAAATCTCCGACGATGTGCCGCATCTCATCGAAGCCGACGAAGACAAGGTGGAGCAAATCTTCAACAACCTGATGTCGAACGCTTTGAAGTACTCGCCTAAAGGCGGACACATCAAGGTTACGGGCAAAATGATGAGTCCCGAACTCATTCAGTTCGCGGTCAGCGATCAAGGCATGGGCATCCCCAAAGAACAGTTGAGTAAAATGTTCCAACGGTTTATGCGCGTCGATAACCGCGACACGCGCGAAATCGGCGGCACGGGTATCGGCTTGTTCCTTGTGAAAGCGCTTGTGGAAATGCACGGCGGGCAAATCTGGCTGGATTCCGTGTACGGCGAAGGCACAACCTTCTTCTTCACGCTTCCGACCACGCAGCCCGACGAAGACACGACCGGCGACCTCGCCGCCCGCGTTTCGGCCTAAGAAAAACACAAACAAACCCAAAAGGGCGCGAATTTCGCGCCCTTTTCCTTTACCGCCCCGCCATGCCGCATTTCACGCCCGCCCCGCTTGATTTAGACGACCCCGCCGCCAATGTGCAACGGGCCGTTTTTGTCGCCGTGCTTGCGCGCTCGGAGCGTGATTGGAGCTACCATACAACCGGCCTGTCGGTTTTTTCGCAGGTTTTGCGCGAAGGCTTGACAGAAGACGTTGACAAAGAAGTACAAAGCGAGATTGGCACGATTATGTTGGCGCATACGCAGGGGCTGAAGCAAAAAGCCTACGAGGTGCAGTGCGCGGCCCAGATACTTTCCGGCTTTCCACTCAATCAAGCGTTGTCTACGATTGATTTACGGGCGCTAATTGAAAATTCTGACGAGTTCAAAGCCACGCTTTGGATCGGCTGCTCGCCACAAATCAAGTGGCTTGAATGTGTCCCCATTATTGAATGTGACAAACAGCATTTGCTGACTATTTTTTCGGCTTTAACACGCCACGGAATAAGACTGGCGCAATTCAATACCTTCACCATCTCTCTACAAAAAGAAAGCGAATCTTCTATCGTATGTGTTTTTAGCGGCGATACCAATCCGAAAAATTACACAGACCCCGACGAGTGGTTTTTCCTTAACGAACATCAGCGGGCAAGCATAAGTATCGGCCTTTTCGTTGCGTACAAACTGGCCCAAATGTACGGCGGGCGCGTTTGGGTGGAAACCGCGAACAAAACGCGGTTTGATTTCCGATTGATCCTTCCTTTAGCGCAGGAGGCAACAAATGATTGAGCCGCTGCTCGTTTCGATTTCCCGTTTGCCGCACGGCCTTGACTTGCCGCTTCCGGCTTATCAAACCGAGGGCGCGGCGGGCATGGATTTGCTGGCTGCCGTCAATGAAAACGCGCCAGTTGTGCTTGCGCCCGGTCAAAGGGTTGGCGTGCCGACGGGGATTGCCATTGCGCTTCCGCCCGGCTACGAGGCGCAGGTGCGCGGGCGTTCCGGCCTGGCGCGACGGTTCGGTATCGGTTTGGTCAACGCGCCGGGAACGGTGGATAGCGATTACCGGGGCGAAATCGTAGTTCTGCTGATTAACTGGGGGCACGAAGCCTTTACCATTCAGCGCGGCGAGCGTATCGCGCAGATTGTCGTCGCGCCCGTCACGCGCATCGTGTGGAACCCAGTTGAAAATCCCGACGATTTAGATACAACGGCGCGCGGACGCGGTGGCTTCGGGCACACGGGCGGACACGATGCCCTGCTCCCGTCCAGCGGAGCAGAAACGGTATAAACCCGGGGTCAACGGTTGCGCGAATGCGGTTAAATTAAAGAAATGTTGTCCGTTTGTCCGCTCCCGACACGGTCTGGTTTATACGATTTTTGGCACGATACGCAGGAATAAAACGTATATAGAGTGAAGCATAGGCCTTGATGCTTTTTGATTTTCGCACGGTGTGAACGACGAAGTTTGCGGTTTGAGCGAAACGAGCGTAATGTATGGCGATAACGACCCCTCTTAACAGCAACGGCACAGCGGAGAGCGACACCGCCGCAAACGGCGAAATGCCGTCCTCTCCTGCCGCTGCAACGACCACGCGCGAGGCCGAAGAAGAGGCCGCGAAGCCTTTGCTCGCCCGCGCCAATTTGTTTCGGATGCGCGGGCAATGGGATGAAGCCGTCGCGGTTTGCACGGAAGCGCTGCGCCGCGCCCCCCATTCCCCGACCGCCCACTCGCTGCTTGGCGATGTGTACGAGGCGCAAAACAAAACCGACGAGGCCGTGCAGTGGTATGGTATGGCCTGCGACTTAGACCCGACCAACCAATCCGACCGCGCCAAACTCGACAAGGCAGCGGCGGCCCAAAACGCCAAAGTGCTTGCCGCGCAAAAAGCCGCAGGTGTTGTGGCTCCGGCCCCCGCACACAAACCGGCAGCGGAAAAAACGCTCGAATGGATCGACCGGATTTTCCCGCCCGGCAAATCCGAATCGGTCGCGCGGCTGATTTTTGCGCTCAGTGGCGTGATTGCCGTCATGATTTTGGTCGCGGCGGGGATTTTGTGGCAGGCCGGGCGCAACAACAACGCCTTGCCCACCGTACAAACGATGCCCGGTCACAGTGGCGATTTGCCTCCCGTGACATCGGTGCAGCCCGTTGTCGTCAACCCGCCGGTTGCCGCGCGGCCCGTGTCGCCCGTAACCACGTCCGTGCAGCCGACCAACAGGACGAGCGTTCCTGCCACTTCGGGAACCGTCGCAGGTACGGCGACGAACACGCCTGCCGTAAACACGGCGAGCGGCACGGCGGCAAATAGCGCATTGTTCACCTCGATTTCCGCTCGGTTTACCAATTTGCTTGCTGCAAACGCGCAAGTCGCACCGACACTGCGTTTGCAAAACGCGCAGATGGATTCGGCGCAAAACGCCGTTCGCTTGGAAGTTGTCGCGCAGGCTGTCGCGGGTGAAACACCCGCGCAAACGCGCGAGCGCATCGTGCGCGCCGCCGCCCTTGCCGTTCGGGCCGCGAGCGAAGCGAATCTGACGGCGACGAACGCGACGGTCAAAGTTGCATTGCAAACTGCGCCGAACGCTGCCGCAGGTGCAAGCGCCGCGCAGGCCGCTATGGATGCCTTTTCGGGCGCGCTTCCCCTATCTTCGGCCCGCGACATGGAAGTGTGGAGCAGCGCGCCCGGCGATTTGCTTTCCCGGTTTTCGTCGCTGCAATGGTCGCCCGCCTTTAATGCCGCGCAAACCCAAAGCGGCGCGCAAAACGCAAGCCAAACTAATCCGGTATCCGCCCCGACGCAAACCGGCGGCGCGTTACCTCCGCGCTAACAGAGTAATTATCGCAACTTCCGGCGGACAGCAGAATCGCGTGAAGGGCGGCAACACGCCCACGCCGCGCGTCACATACAGCGGCATGGTTTTTCCGTTTCCCCGCGCAATGTCGTATAAGCCCATCGGGTAACGCCGTCCGCCGCGCGGCAGAAAAGGCGCTCCGATAAACGGTACGCGGATTTGTCCGCCGTGCGTGTGGCCCGAAAGTTGGAGGGACGCGCCAAGGGCGGCGCATTCATCCGCGCGGTCGGGTTCATGCCATAGCACGATGCGCGGGCCGTCCTCGGGCACGGTTTCCAAAACGTGGCGCGGCGAAACCGGGCGCACCAGAAACGAGGGCAAGCCCACCAAGTACAGCGTTTGCCCGTTTTTTCGCAGGGGTGCGGATTCGCCATCGAGGGTTTGTATTTGGGCGTCGTGCCATACGTCGCGCTTGGGCAAGCCGGGCATCGGTGGGTAATCGTGATTGCCGAACGTCGCCCATGCGCCGTAGCGGGCTGCACTGGCGAGCGGTTTGCAGGCGTTGGCGCAGGCTTCCATGTGCGCGTCGGGTTCGCCATCGCCTGCGGCGCGGTATACGAAGTCGCCCGTCAGGGCGACGAGGTCGGGTTTTTCTTGCTCCACAAGTGCAATCGCCGCCCCCAAGCGCGAGGCGGGAAACCCGGTTTGCACGTGCAAATCGGCCATGTGCGCAATACGAAAGCCGTCAAAGGCGGGTGGCAAACCGTCGATAACGACGGACACGCGGCTCACGCTCGGATGGTACGGCTCCCACAGCGCGGCGTATCCGATGCCTGTGCTTGCCGCAAGCCCCACATTGCGACGCGACAAACGCTGCAAAACCTGCCGCCGCGTCAGCGTTTTTTCTTCTTTTGGTTCGCGCGCTGGTTTCATGGGATAGGTTCTTTGGTGACGCTTATCGGGGTTTGCCTTCGCACTGCGCCATCGGTTATACTAAATGCGGCCTCGATCGCGTTCCCATATCCTGCAAAAAATGGGCGATGGGCCTGTCACGGAGATGTGAATGGTTCGCCTTTTTCGTTTAATCCTGCAATCCACCTTTCTTACGCTTTTTCTGTTTGCGGCCTTTACGCCCTTTTGCCGTGCCAGCGCACCAAAGCGCGTTCTCGTCGTCACCGTCACCAAAGGGTTTCGACACGGAGACAGCATTCCCCTTATCGAAAAAACCGTCGAGGAAATGGGCAAAGAAACCGGCGCGTGGACGACCGATTTTGTTCGTACCGACGAGGAAATGCGAACTAAAATGACGGCCCAAGCGTTACGACAATACGATTTGGTGTTTTTCGGCAGCACAACCGGCGACCTTCCCCTGCCCGACCGCGACGCATTTCTCTCTTGGATTAACCACGGTCACGCATTTGCGGGTGTTCATGCCGCGACGGACACCTTTCATAACTGGCCCGCGTATTTGGATATGATCGGGGCCGAGTTCAAAACCCACGGAAAGCAAGTTTGGGTCATCGAGTCGGTGGACGATAAAAACCACGCCGCTACCAAACCGCTCGGCGCGGGCCGTCAAGCGTTCGACGAAATCTACGAGTTTCAAAAATTCGACCCGGCAACGTTCCATTCACTC
>CAXTBP010000018.1:0-46962 GCA_964241985.1 uncultured Armatimonadaceae bacterium
GGCGTGCGCCGCGCCTACCGTCGGCAGGGCGTAGCGCGGGCGCTGAAGCTGCGCACGGTTGAGTACGCGAAGCGGAACGGCTTTCAGCGCATTTTAAGCAACAGCGACAATCCTGCGATGCGTGCCTTGAACAAAGAGTTGGGTTTTCGCACCGGGCCGTGGCGCGTGTACCATTTGGACTTGACGGCGTAACCACGCAATCGCGCAACCGCGTTATCGAGGCCGCATTGCGCGGCAGGGAAAAAGACAACATGGCCGTCAAGTACATGGGTTGAAACCCACGTCTGGTTGGCCTGCGGCCTACTGTCCTTCGGACAAAGAAGGGCTGGCGTGATGCGAAAGGCTCCCGGTTTAACCGGGAGCCTTTCGTTTGCGGCACAACGTTGCAATTTTCCACTATCCTCGTCCGACAGGACGATAGGCCGCAGGCCAACCAGACGTGGGTTTCAACCCATGTACTTGACGCACAACCTGTCAAAAACCTGCCGATTGTACGAACCGTATTGCTTGACCTTAGTTATTTTTTGTTCGGCCCTTCAAAGCGATTGAGCAGGCCGTCGAGTTCGTCGGGGGAGAAAAATTCGATCTCAATTTTGCCCCGGGTTTCGCTGCCGGAGAGGCGGACGCGCGTGCCGAGTGCGCCGCGCAAGCGGTCTTCGAGGGCGCGGAAGTTTGGTTCGTTTTGCGTGGGTTGCGCCGCGCTTGCGGTTTCGTCATGGAGTTCGCCGCCGGTTTTTCGGGCTTTCATCAGGCGCTCGGTTTCGCGGACGGACAGATGCTTGGACGTTATCGCGCGCCACACGCGGGTTTGGTAGTCGCGGAAGCCTTTTTCGTCGCGCTCCTTGTCTTCGCCGCACAACGCGCGGGCGTGGCCTTCGGTGATTTCGCCTTTTTCGAGGGACTGCTGCATCATTTGCGGCAGATGCAAAAGGCGCAGCGAGTTGGCGACAGCGGGGCGGCTTTTGCCCACGCGCTTGCCCATTTCTTCCTGCGTCCATCCGAAATCATCCATCAAACGCGAAAAAGCGCGGGCGGTTTCCAGCGCGCTGATGTCCTGCCGGATAAGGTTTTCGATGAGTGCGAGGGCGAGCGTTTCCTCGTCGGACAACTGACGCACGACCACGGGAACGGCTTTGAGGCCCGCTTTAAGGGCGGCCCGGTAACGCCGCTCGCCCGCAACGATCTCATACCCGCCGGTCGGACGTGGGCGCACCAAAATCGGCTGCAAAATGCCGTTCGCGCGCACGGATTCCGTCAGTTCGTTTAAGGCGGTTTCGTCGAAATGGGTGCGCGGCTGGCGCGGGTTGGGATGTAGCGACGCAATCGGGGTTTCCT
Organism: uncultured Armatimonadaceae bacterium; assembly: GCA_964241985.1. Classification (GTDB taxonomy): domain Bacteria; phylum Armatimonadota; class Armatimonadia; order Armatimonadales; family Armatimonadaceae; genus CAXTBP01. Next base: position 1,336 of record CAXTBP010000018.1, read on the forward strand.
GCCCCGGCCCCAACTGCGTGGTATTGATGCCGCCGCTCCCGCCGCCGATTTGCGAGTTGTTCGCGCCGGGCTTGGCTCCCCCGCCGAAACTATCCCTTACGTTTCCACCAACGGGAATTAGGTCGGCCAGTCCCCGGCCCAAGACCCGTTTTGCCGCCGCTGGCGAGGGTTGGGGGGACTTGGGTGGCGTACTGCTCGGCATGGTCAATCAGTTCCTTCGCAATCAGTTCGTATGCTTGCGCGCCTTTGGAGCGGGGATCATACACGGAAATCGGCTGCCCAAACGACGGGGCCTCGGAAAGCCTAACGTTACGCGGCACGACGGTCGGTGAAACCGCGTCGCCAAAATACGATTTAACCTCGTTCATGACTTGGTTGGCAAGATTGGTGCGCCCGTCGAAGAGGGTTAAAATGACGCGACCGACTTCCAAATCGGGGTTCAATCCCTGCCGAACGCGCTCAATAATCTCCAGTAACTGTGAAATACCTTCAAGAGCGTAGTATTCGCATTGTAGAGGAATGAGGACTTGCTGAGCCGCCGTCAGCGTATTGACCGTAATCAAACCGAGCGACGGGGGCGAATCCACCAAAATATAGTCGTAGTCTTCGTCGCATTCGCGGAGGGCGGTTTGCAAAACGTATTCGCGGCCCGTGCGCGTGAACAGTTCCATTTCGGCCCCGGCAAGGTTAATGGTCGCGGGGATTAAATCCAAGTTGGGGACGGCGGTGTGGATGCGCGCTTCGCGGATGGGCGTGCCATGCACAAGGACTGTATACACATCGGATTCGACCTGACGACGGTCAATGCCAAGCCCGCTGGTCGCGTTGCCCTGCGGGTCGGTGTCGATGAGGAGAACGCGCCGGTTCATCTGCGCGATATAGGCGGCCAAGTTTACCGCCGTGGTCGTTTTCCCCACGCCGCCTTTTTGATTGACTACGGCCCAGCAAATCGCCATGAGGTCGCGCTTCTTCCTTCCCACAAAACTTCGTTACGTTCCTATTCTACCGCGCATTTAGCCTTTCCTGCTTAAAAATGTTTCACGTGAAAAGACTGTTTCTCCTCACAACAACAGCACAAGAACTGTATAAAGCAAAAAACCGATGCGTCACGTGATTTCACGTGAAACATCGGTTTTTCTATGTTAGCCTATTTAATTGTCGCTGCCGTCACTGCCACCGTCGCGCTAAAACGTCGTTTCAGCGCACGCGGTCGGCGAGCATTCGGCGCACCATCATTTCGGCGATTTGCTCTCCGGTCACTTGATACCCACCCGATTCGATACGTGCCCGAAGGCTCGCCACCACGTCTTCTCGCACGTCCGGTTCCTTATCCACAAGTTCGGCAACATGACCCGCTTCGGTGAGTTCCACCGGCGCGGGATCGTATAAATGAAACTCGCTTGCCGCATTGAGTTCCCCGCCCCGCCGCACGGAAGGAGCCGTCGCCACATTGCCCATGACCGAGATAAATCCACCCGGCCCCAATTTGGATACGCGAAGTACCTCTTCTCCCGATACTCTCATAACAACCGCCTCCCTGAACGATGGGCGCGCGGGCAAAGTCCTGCCCCGGCCAAACGGTGAAGTACGGCAGCCCGGCTACCATAGAACGTGGTTTGTGAAACACCGTCCGTTAGGCCCGTGGTTTTGCGTCGCGTCGTTTCCGTTCGCTTTGCCTTTAACACTAATGATTATGGAAAATTGCCCGCGTCTTTGAAGGCGTGATAACCATATTATCCGAAATACGGTATATTTGCCACAGCAAGCCGTGCATTTCGCATAAAAAGTGGATTATATCGCTACTTTTTGGTCGGGTCTGTTGCGGGTTTCACGATTATATCGCCGTTGTCCAACACGAAATTCCAGCCGCCTTCCAAAAGGATTTTGCGGTCACCGACGGTAATTTGCGTAAACCACTTGCCGTCGCGTAGTACGGACTGCGAAACCACTTCGCCTTTGGTATCTTTTCCAACGATTTTCGCCGTGGAACCGTCTTTCGTCCCCGCAACGGTTTCCGCTTTAATCGATGCCACCTCTTTGCCATTACTTGTGCCCGAAAACGTTTTGTTCTTTGCATCCAGCGTCATGATTTGCTGGTCGGTTTGCTTGCCGTTTTCAAAGGTCGTCATTGAAATTTGCGTTCCTTTGCGCTCGAGCAGCATCCGTTGTCCGCCCTGACGAAACTCACCGGTCACGGGCCAGCCATCGCCGTCCATGACGAACCGTAAGGTGGCGTCCCCTTTGGAGGGTTCGTCGGGCTTTTGCGCGAGGGGCGTTATGACAAACGAAACCCCGCCGGTTTTTCCTTCTGATTCGCTTTGGAAAAACTCGGGTTGAAAATCGAACGTGGCATATTGGGCGACCTGCGGGAAGGTCATCGCGTAGAGTTGCTTTCCCGTTCCGTCTTTAAGCACCAGTTTTCGCAGAACGTCGCCGTTTTTCCCGCCGGTCTGCGTACACTCGACGGTGAGATTGGGCGTGGCGACAACTTGCGTGAAAAGTTGCGGGCCGTCTTTTTCTTGAACGGTCACCCGGCGATTTTTATTTTCTATCAGCCACGTGCGCGGCTTGAGTTGCGGTTCCGAAGCGGGCGAACTTGCAGTGGGTAACGGTGGAGGCGTTTGTGCCCGAGCGTTTCCGCTCAAAACAACAAGCGAAGTGACAGCGGCAAACACAGCGCCAGCAAAGGGAAATAATCGCATGGAAACGCCTTTCTCTCCTAGAAACAGGGGAATCGAGATGGGCTTGTATTCCGCGACGGGCGCGGCGTTTCCTTTGTTTGCTCGCGGTCAGGACTATTCTATGACTTCGACGTTTTCCGCCGCCGTTTCGGTTTCCACGGGTTCCAAGTTGCCGTCGCCCGCGTAATCGGCGAAGTAGCGAATGCGGACAACCTGCCTGCCGTTGCCGCCCAGCGGCCCCCGGTCTTCAATCACCGTACCCTCTTTGGTACTAATTCCCCAAGCAAATCGCACCTTTTGCCCGACGCGGATATGAGAGCCGTTCGGTTTTGTGAGCGTCGCAGTACCGTGTGCCATGCTTTGAATTTTTCCTATCTTTTACCACGGGGGGCTTCCAACAAGCTGAGTTAAATACGTGCTCATCACGGCGTCAATATCAGCGGCAAGGTTTTCGGTTGCCCTCCGCCATTTCCTTACCTGCTGTAATTGTATCGCCGCGCCATTCGTGCGCGTAAAATCTTGGTGGGCGATTGCGTTACGCCAATCATTTAAGGCATCGAGTGCTGCTCGCCGACTGCGGTTTCTCGCATCACGTTGATAAATTTCCGTCCACAACTCCACGTTGAAACGACCAAAATCGGCTCCGATGTTTCCGGGATTCGGATTGCCTCTGTCCAGCTTTCGGTCACGTAGAAAGCCTTCTACTATAGCGGGTCGTAGAACGACGGGAGAAACGGAACCGGCTATAAAGCGAGCGCATTCTGTGTGCAGGTCGCGGCAAAATCCTTGAAATTGACCGGACAACAAAACCACGTAGGCGTGGTTGACTTGCTGCGTCGCATACCGCCTGCCCGGCCCCGTCCCGCCAAGCGACGAATGCGCCGCTTCAATTTCATCAAGTGAAGCAGCGCGAACGGTTCGCCATTCATGAAGGGACGAGGACGGCATTTTGGGTATGACTACGCGGCCATTTTGGCGATCATGGCGTCGGCCATTTGCGAGGTTCCCACGGCGGTAGGGTCGTTGCGGTCGGGCTTCATGTCGTAGGTGACATCTTTGCCTTCGGCGATAACCTCCGACACGGCTTTTTCCAAGCGCGCGGCGGCTTTGTCTTCTTTGAGATACTGAAGCATCAGCAAACCGGACAAAATGAGCGCGGTCGGGTTGACCTTATTTTGGTTTTTGTATTTGGGGGCCGAGCCGTGCGTGGCTTCAAACAAGGCGGTGTCCACGCCGATGTTCGCGCCCGGGGCGACACCCAAACCGCCGACGAGGCCCGCGCCCAAGTCGGACAAAATATCGCCGTACAGGTTTTCCATCACGAGCACGTCGTAGTTTTCCGGCTTTTGGACGAGCTGCATACACATGGCGTCCACGAGCCATTCGTCGTACTCGACGCGGCCTTCATAGTCTTTGGCGACTTCGCGGCCCACTTCGTAGAACAAGCCGTCCGTGTACTTCATGATGTTGGCTTTGGCAACGGACGTGACTTTTTTGCGTCCATTGGCGACTGCGTATTCAAAAGCGTGGCGGATGATGCGCTCGGAACCCGTGCGCGAAATCGGTTTTATGGAAATGGCGGCGTCTTGGCGGATTTTGCCGTTCGCCATGCCGATGATTTGGGCCGCTTCCGGCGAATCGACAGGGTATTCGACGCCCGCGTACAAATCTTCCGTGTTTTCGCGGACGATCACGAGGTCGATGTTTTCGTAGCGCGAGCGCACGCCCACATACGATTTGCAGGGGCGGACGCAGGCGAACAAATCCAGCTCTTTGCGGAGCGCGACGTTGACCGAGCGGAAGCCCGTGCCAATCGGGGTCGTAATCGGGCCTTTGAGCGCGACCTTATTTTTGCGAATGGACGCGACGACATTATCGGGAAGGGGCGTGCCCGCCGTTTCCATAATATCGACACCGGCCTCAACCACATCCCAATTGAACGACGAGCCGTCGGGGGCAACGGCGGCTTCAAGCACGCGGCGGGTCGCCTCGACGAGTTCCGGCCCGGTTCCATCGCCCCGGATAAGCGTTACATTGTGTACTGCCACAATAAAAAACTCCTTGTTTCGTCGCCGGTTCGCTTTTTAGAAAAAGCCTTAAAAACCGGCGCGGTATGGAGAATTGTAGCACTTCGCGCCCCGCCCTGTCACGTTTGGCGCAGGAAATGATTATACTGCGGGCGCAGTTTTGCAGGCGGCGTTCGTGTGAAAACCGAAACTATTGCCTGATCGTGTGCGTTTTTTATGATTCTTCCGATGCACCATTCGGGTCGGTTACTGCAATTCCACTGGTTAAACGCGAAAGGTGCGCGCTTAACTGGCGCAGCTCACCTTCCATACTGTCCAATCGTTGCAAAAGCGTATTGTGCAGGGCGTCCGCTTGGGTTTCCCGAAAGCGGCGGCGTCGAGCGGCGATAAGCGCGGCACGATTTAGCTGTAAAACCGCAATATGAAGACGGCCCCGTTCGTTCAATGGAATCAACACATTATCTATCTGCTCAACGTAGAAGTCGGACGCCGTGGCGTTGAGCGGGTGCAACAGTTGTGCGTCGGGACTTTCCGACCAGTAATTGCCTTTGAACTCATTGCAGGCGTGGCAACAGTAAACCAGATTTTCTACGTCGTTTTCACCGCCTTGTGAACGCGGTTGAAAATGATCTATTGTCAACTGCGCACCGGCTTGTTCTTCGGTCGTGCCACAGTAACCGCATCGAAACGCGAACCGTGCGCGAACGGTTTCTCGCAACGAAGCGCGCATCAGAAATGCACAATTTCCGAAGTTCCCGATGCGGCCTGTTCAATTTGACGGCGCTCGCGGGCGATGGCTTGTCGTTCGGCCTCGGCATCGCGCAGTGTTATCGTCAAACGCTCGCGCAAAGCCATTTGACGTTCCAAAAGAGTGGTAAGCTGTCCGTTGCGGGCGTTTTTTGCTTCAATACGGCTTTCCGCTCGTTCGGTAAACTCCTTGTTTTGTGTCGATTCGGTTTGCTCTACTGCGGCGCGAAACGCATCCACTATCGCTTTTTCGGCAGTCGTTAGCGTTTCCCCACGCGCATCTTTATGGTGTAATAAACGGCTTTTATCCCAGTTCTGCGAGGGCGGTGTGGACGGCATTTTTGTGTTTCCTGCTCCGTATTGTATCTTTTTTCACCCCAAATTAGAAAGGCCTTTACAACAACGCTTTTGGCGTTTCGCCGACCGTGTAAAACGAGCCGGTGACAACCACTACGCCGCCGTCCGGGGTGTCGTTCCATGCCTGTTGAATAGCCTCAGCGACAGGTTCCACGACGCGCAGGCGCGCTTCGGGTACGCCCGCGTCCAATGCTGCCTGCCGGGTTTCGTCGGCTGGTTTGGGACGGAACGTGGGGGCCGTTACGGTCACGGAAGCGAATATTGGGGCAAGCAGGCGCAAAAACGGTTCGGGTTCGTGGGTGCGGCTCATGCCGACGACGAGCGAAAAGTGCGGCAGGTTGCCGTCGTTGTCCGCGAATTCGGCCCGCAAGGCATCGCTTAGAACCTGCGCCCCGTCTGTATTATGCGCGACATCGAGGACGAGCGTTTTGTTGTCGCGCTTGATGACCTGAAAGCGGCCCGGCAGCGTGGCTTTTTCCAAGCCTTCCACCAATATATCCGGGAAAATTTTTGCTTTTTCGTATTTTTGTAAAATTGAAAGTGCGGCGAGCGCGGCTCCGGCGTTCCCTGCTTGAAATGGGCCGCGCAGGGCAAGGCGGAGCGACAAGGCGAGCGGGGGCAAACCGAATTCCTGCAAGGCGGTGGGGGCGTGGATGCGAACCGCGCCATTGACGAGGGTTTCGCAGCGCACATACGCGGTCGCGGCGTCGCGCACAAAGGCCAGCGATTCCGCTGTTGTTTGCTTTTCGGTATGCGCGACGGCGACACGCAAAAGAGGCACACCGTCAGCGTAGGCGCGGCGCATAATCGGCTGCAGTGCAACGCTGTTTTGCGCAACACCCGTGATGGTGGCGAGCGTACCGCGCTTGATAATGCCCGCTTTTTCCCCGGCGATTTCTTGGAGCGTTGTGCCCAGAAGCGGCGTGTGATCCCAGCCGATGCTCGTAATCACGGACACAAGCGGCGGCGGAATGACGTTGGTGGCGTCCAGTCGCCCGCCGATGCCGACCTCGATCACGGCAAAATCGACGGCTTGTTCGGCGAACACGCAAAAAGCAATAGCCGTTTTCAGTTCAAACTCGGTCGTTTGTCCCAAATCGGTTTGGCTTGCGACGGCCTCAACATGGGGGCGGATGGTTTTCACCCAGCGCGAAAAATCGTCTTTACCAATCATTTCGCCGCCGATTTGAACGCGCTCGCGCAAATCGAACACATAGGGCGAAAGATACGCGCCGACCTTGTAGCCCGCGCGATGCAAAACCGAGGCGATAAAGGTAACGGTGGAGCCTTTGCCGTTCGTGCCCGCAACATGAATCGCGGGAAACTTTTCGTGCGGCGAACCCAAGCGCCGCAACAGTTCCACAAACCGTTCGCGGTCGAGGCGCATCCCGAACCGCTGCAAACCGCCCATATACAAAACTGCGTCTTCGTATGTCACGGTTTGTATTGTACCGTTTTTAAGAAATGGCAAAAGCAGGGGTTTTCCGTTTTTGCCACGAAACAAGGGTGTATTCTCGTGTATGGTTTTTTCGCTGAAGAAAGAGGACGCGGTATGTGCCAATTGTTTTCACCTGCCGGTTTGCTTTGTGTCGCGGGCACGCTCTCCCTGCTCGCGCCGTCGTCGGGTCGCGCCCAAACACCCGCCCAAACACCCGCCCCGCCGGTGGCAAAAAACAGCGAATCGCCCAGCGTGGTACTCCATTTTCGCTGGATAAAGCCGTCCGAATTTGTCGCTTCGTTGACGCAGCCCAGAAAGGAGGAAGACGATGCCGAAAATTCTTGGACGCCGTACTCCGGTTTGCAGCGCGTGTCGCCCGACGATGCGACGAACCGCGTTTTTGTGCAGGGAAGCGGCGCAGCGGTCAAGCAAATACAGGAATTAGCGCAGCTCGTCGATGTGGAGCCGCGCCGCGTTTACCTAACCGTTCGTATTTTGCGCGCCCCGGCGAACCAATTTGCGCCCTTTGCCGAACCCGACCAAAAATTGCGAAAAGGGACGGTTATTTCTGGGGCGGCAGCCGTGTTCAAAAACAACGAGGCCATTACGCTGCACGCGGTCGCCGACGGGCAGCCGTTTCACATACCGCTCACGCCGCACATCAACGGGGACGACTCCGTGAGCCTTACGGTCGATGTTTCCGACGCGCCCGTTCCCCTTTCCGAACCCTTCGCGCCACTGGGCGGCAAAGAGGCCAAAGCCAAACCGGGCGGCGAAAAACGCTTCGGAACGCAGCGACTTGCTCCCGAAGCCAAACTCCTTGTCGCCAGCAAGCCGTATTGGAAAGACAGCAACTTGGCCTATTATCTGGAAATCACGCCGGTTGTGCAGCAGCGTTTGGGAAAACCCTAAGCCGCATATTCTACAGCGCGGTTTATAGCGCAGTGTTTTGTTTGGGCGCGAAAGCAGGGATTTTTCGTTTTTGCCGCGAATAAAGCCGTATTCCTGCTTCGTGCTTTTGGGAGAAACCGCCATGCGACATTCGTTATTTTCCGTATCTGGTTCGCTTGCTGCCGTTCTTTTGTGCGCCGCCGCGCCCTCCTCGCGCCCCGCGCTCGCTCAGTCCGCTGCCGCCGCACCCGTGTCAAGCCAAGCGGGCGACGCTGCGCAAACAGAACGGCTTATTGTTTTGCGCTTCACAAAACCGACGGAATTTATGGCGCGGCTTGCGCCCACCGACCGCTCCGATAAACTTGGGGTTGCCTCACTTGTGCCTACCGGTATAACGAGCCTGTCGCCCGACGACACCCGAAACCGCCTGACCGTTAAAGGAACGCCCGAAGCCATTAAGCAGATTGAGAACATCGCGCGTTTGCTGGACGTAAAGCCCCGTCTGGTGCGTTTGCAGGTGCGTATTTTACGCGCCCCGGTAATGACAAACAGTGCCCCGGAGGCCGAATTGCCCGAAAGCCGCGTGGTAGTGACCGCCGAGGGGAGTGTTCGCAATAACGTGCCCTTAAACCTTAATGCCGTCGGCGACGGGCAGTTATTCCGCGTTTTCGTTACGCCGCATATCAATGGCGACCAAACCATTTCGTTGTCGGCGGAATTTTCCGAGGTGTCATCCATTCCGCCCATTTCTGTTGCCGCACCCGATGGCGCACAAACCGCCGCCATCCAAGTCAAAAATTCGCGTTTGTGGACGCGCCGTATCGCGGGCGGAACGCGCACGGTTTTAGCAAGCGTTCCCAATGAGGCTGACCGCACCGCCGCGTATTATCTTGAAATCACGCCCGTCGTCCAACCCAACGGAGAATCGCAAAAAACTCGGTTTCTTTACGAAAGAAAAGAAAATGACTATGCGCCGCTCGTTTTTAACCGCTTCGCTGCTTTGTATCGTGGGCGCGTTTGCCCTCCTTACACCCTCGCAGGCCCGCGCGCAAACGTCGCCCTACCCTAACGCCCCCGCTGCGTCAGCGGCGAAAAACGAAACAAGCAAAGCATTTGTGCTGCGCTGGATAAAGCCGTCCCGATTTGTCGAGCAGTTTGCAACACCAACAAGTAAAGAAGGGCAAATCACGTACGCTTTGCTTTCGCCGGGAATTTCGCGGATGTCTCCCGACGACGCGACAAACCGACTTGTCATGCGTGGAACACCCGAAGAAATAAATATTATAGATGAACTCGTGCGGCTTTTAGATGTCGAACAGCGTAAGGTTCGTTTGTCCGCCCGGATTATGCGCGCCCCGGCACTGGGAAAGTTGCCCCTTGAAAAAGAAATTCCGCTAAACATTATTATGGATGACAAGCCCCTTCCCAAAAGTGAAGCCTTAACCACGGTCACGGGCGCGTTCTCCAACAACGAAACCCAAACCTTTTCCGCCATCGGCGACGGACAACTTTTTCGCCTACAACTCACGCCGCACGTCAACGGGGACGAATCCGTCAGTGTAACAGTAACCTTTTTTCCTTTGCCAACGGCATCCGGCCCCATGCCCATCAACACCAGACCGCTGTCAAATGCAGACCGCGAAACGCAATCCCAAAAATTCGCGCGAACCACAACAAGGCGTGTCCTGAATGGGGAAACAGGCTACATGCTGTACGCGCCGATTTTCCAAAACCGTGATATGGCCTATTATTTGGAAATTACTCCGTCCGTGCAGCCGCGCCAAGAGCGGCCCTGAGCGTGGAAGTCGGCGAGATAATCGCGCAGTGCCGGAGCGCGATGGAAACCAAAAACGCGGCCCGCGAAACCGCCCTTGCCCACGGACGGGCGCTGACGCGAACGTGTGCGAACGCCATTCGCGCGTTGCACCGGGGCGAATTTTCGCAGGCCCGCGCATCGCTGGACGCCGCCCGAACCGAGGCCGCCTCCGTCGCAGCCTCGCTGGACGCGCACCCCGATTTGCGCTTCGCAGGCTACGTGCAGGACGCGCACAAAGAATTAGCCGAAGCCGAGGTTTTGTTTGCGCTTCTGCAAAACGCGCCCTTGCCCAATCCCGCCGACTTGAACATAGAACCCGCCGCGTACCTAAACGGCATGGCGGAAGCCGCGTCGGAGGGCAGACGGGCCGCGCTCGACGCTTTACGGCGCGGCGACACGAGCGAGGCCGTGCGCCTTTTGGAAGCGATGGACGAAATACTATCGGTTTTGACGACCGTGGATTTTCCCGACGCGATAACAAGCGGTTTGCGCCGAACCTGCGACGCTTTGCGAGCGGTGGTGGAGCGTACGCGCGGCGACTTGACGCTTGCCGTCGTGCAAAACCGCCTTGTTGCCGAACTGCAAAAACAAAGCGCGGCGACCGACATGTCAAACCCCGACGCCTAACGTCGTGTTTTTTAGCGCAACCGTTCAAGGGCGTCGTGGCCGCGCGCTTCAAACGGCGCGTCGTCATGTGCCCGCGCCCATTTGATTTGCGAGAGTGCCTGCGCCGTCCGCGCGATGTGTAATTGCACGGCGAACCGTTCGCGCGGAACGTCCCATTCCCCATAGCCCGCCCAAAACCAGACTGCCAAATCGGGGCGACCGTCGCCTGCGGGGCGGTGGCAAAATACATCGTCGTACAAGCGGGCGAAATCGAACACGCGCAAATCGCGGCGCGTGTGCTCGAAATCAATCACGCCAGCCCATTTTCCGCGCTCGCTCACAATCCAGTTGCGCGGCGAAAAATCCCGCTGGCACAAAACGGGCGGCTCGCCCGCGAACGCGCCTTCGGCAAGCACAATCGCTTCCCGTCCCTGCGTTATTTCGCGTGCCGTCGCCGCACAAACGCCTGTGGGCAAGGGCACAAGCGCGTTTTCCAGATCCTGCACGATAAGCCCGACCGGCGATGTCGGCGGATTGGCAAGCCGCGCTTTGCCGCCGCGTCCAATCGCCCCAAACCAACCGCCGTCGCTTGCGGGAATGGTGTGGAAATCGCGCAAATAACGCCCCGCCCGCGTCCACGCCGTGCGTTCGGTCTCCCGCGCAACTTCCGACGCAACCGTTTCAAGCGGCACGCCGGGCAGGGCGGAAAAAAGCAGGGCGCGGGGTTCGCCGTCGGTTTGCGCGTCGCGGGCGGCAAGCAGGCGCGGCGTTTGCGCCTGCAATGCGTCGGGCGCGAGTGGCAGATAGTGCTCGTAGAAACCGAGTTCCTGCTCCCATTTGTGGAGCCGACGGTGCGCCTTAACGTAATAGATTGCACCGCCTGCAGATTCCAATTTCCAAACGCGGCTTTCGTTGTGCGTGTGGCTCGTTTCGCCGTGCACCGTAAGCCGCATTTGCAAAGCGGTTTCGCACCATGCAAGAAGCGCGCTCGGTTCCTCTTTTGGTTCGTCTGTCACGAACGCTACCCCGTTTTGGCGCGGAAGCGCTCCGACCGGATCAAAAATCGCTCGGTCGCGCGGGCCAAATCCGCATACGGCGCTTCGGCCAGTTTTTCTTCGGCGTTGAACAAGAACGTCGGCACGTGCCGGATGCCCAGCGCGTAGGCGTCGTCGTCAAAGGGGATAATGTTGTTTTCGTATTCGCCGCTTTCGACCGAGGCCCGCAAGGCGTCCGCGTCAAGACCCGCCGATTTTGCCAAATCGCCGAGTACATTGAGGTCGGCAATATCCGCGCTCTTTTCCCAGTAGCCGCGATACAGAACTTCGTTGAAGGCGTCGAAAGCGTCCATGCCCTGTGCCCACGCCCATTCCGACGCCAAAAGTGCGTGGTGCGTTCGCACGAACGGCGGGCGCGGGGTCGGCATGGCAATCCCTTCGGCTTCGGCGAATAAATCGAACCGCGACGGCGGGGCGGGTGGTTCCGGTGGCGCGTCGGCGGGTTTGGGTGGGCGCGGCGTGTATTCCATGCTGGGCGGGATAAGTTCGGCCCCGCGCCAATCGAAGGTCACACCAAACTCCTCGGTCAATTTCTTAGCGTGGAAATATCCGACCCAGCACCAAGGACATAATGGATCGCTGAACAAAATGATGGTCGTGAGCGTACCCATCACGAATTTGTCGCTTTTGTAATTGCGCTCGTCGGGGTCGCCGGTCAAAGCAAGGGGCGGTTGTTTGGGCAGCATAAAAATTCTCCGTACCGTGAGTGGTTTACAAAGTCTTTACCCATTTCATCTTTCGCCGCCAATTTTGTTCTTTCGATTTTCTAAGCCGCGTTCGCAACGATCAGTAAATCCACGGAGCGCAAATCGCGGGCGATGCGATTGATGATCGAGCCTTTCACAAATTTCTGCCACGCCGAACGGTCGGAATGCCCGAGCACCAACTGCGTGATGCCGTTTTCGCGCGCGTAGCGAACAATCTCGCCGGATATGTCGTTGCCGTGCAGGGTGACAATGGGAATTTTCAAGCGGTCGGCAAGCGCAAAATCGTTTTGCAGCGTTTTCTGATCGCTTGCGCGGGGCGGGCGGCTTTCCACGTACACGGCGACAATTTCGCCTTTGAGCCGTTCGGAAATGCGCCAGCCGCGCCGCAAGAGTTTTAGCGACGACTGCGTGGGCGAAAGGCACACCATAATGCGGTCGTGGGTCGCAATCGGGCCTTGCAAATGGTGCTCGCGCCGGTACGTCGCCATATCGTCGTCCACTTCGTGCGCGATTTCTCTGAGCGCTATTTCGCGCAGGGCGGCCAAATTGTTCTCGCGGAACCAATTCGCTTTGGCCTGCTCCACTTTGTCGGGCTTGTAAATATCGCCGCGCTCCAAACGATTGATCAAAGCGCGGGGCGTAATATCGACCATCACGATTTCGTCGGCTTCGCGCAAAACGTGATCGGGCACGGTTTCCCGAACGCGCACGCCCGTGACCTCATACACGGATCGTTCAAACTTTCCAAATGCTGCACGTTGAGCGTGGACAAAACGTTGATGTGCGCATCCAGCAAAACGTCCACGTCCTGCCAGCGTTTTTCGCGGGCGGAGCCGGGCACATTCGTATGGGCGAGTTCGTCCACAACGACCGTGTGCGGATGGCGCGCAAGAATGGCGTCGGTGTCCATGTCCTCAAACGTTGCGCCCCGGTACTCGATTTTTTTGCGCGGCACAATCGGCAAATCGCCGATTTGCGCTTCCGTGCCGAACCCGCCCCCGTTCGTGCCCAGCATCTTGATCGCTTCCTGCGATGCGACCGGCCCCTGCGCGATGGTCTGCTTTGCGCCTTCGAGCGTCGTGACTTGCGTGTACGGCAAAAAGTTTTGTGGCACGCCCTGCGCAACTAAAAACACGGCGTAGATAAGGCACAGCGGCAACAGCACGTACAGCGTCGCGCGCGTTACGTCCACATAAAATTGCCGATGCCCGACGCTTTGGGCGCGGTTTCCGTGTCGCCTCCCGTGTTTTTGGCGGCAAGCCCGCGCACAAGGGCGATAGCGACCGCCAAACCCGCCGCCGCCGACATCCAGTTGTGAATGGCGAGCGCGACCATCTGCGAAAAGTACGAAAGCGTGGATTCGCCCGCATACGACTGCCAGTTCGTGTTGGTCGTAAAGGATGCCGCCGTGTTGAAGGCAAGGTCAGCGGGCATTTGCTTAGCCCCGAAGCCCTGCGGGTTGAGCGGCAAAATACCTTGCAGCCGCAAAAGCGCGTAGGTCAGAAACAAACCGACCGCGCTAAACGTAAGCAAAGCGAAGGCGTAGATTGTCCATTTCATGCTGTCGTTTTCGCGCACGCCGAAAAGTTTGTACAAGCCGCGCTCGACCGGCCCGAAGAGGGGCGACAAAACGGTGCGCTCGCCCGAAAAAACGCGCGCCATAAACGCGCCAAGCGGCTTTACCGTGAGCAGCAAAACGCCGAAAAACAGCGCGATCTGCAAAATTCCATTGGGTGTCATTGTTTTTGCAATCGTTCCTAAAACCGTTCGGGGCGCAACAGCGCGAACAGCAGATACGCCAAAAGCGCAAGGGCCAACAGGCCGATTAAGAGATATTCCATGTCGCGCCTCACAACGTGTCGCAGGCGCGGGTATAGGCCGCCGCCAGCGCGAAAAAAAACACCGCGACAACGATCAGCAAAGCGTCGTTCATTGGTGGCTTCCTTTTCCGATCAAAAGGCCCATCAAGCACAGGACGAAAAGTATCCCAAGCCCTTGAGCAAACAGTGTAGACATCGTTTTCCTTTCGCGGGATTTCCGGCCCGCCGCAAACAAAAAAAGAGGCCAAAGAAAAACGGTATTTCGCCCCGCGCGTCAAAAAACGCGCAAAACAAAACCGAAATCCTTTGGCCTCCCGAGCGACCCGCCGCGCATTTTGCGCGGCCCTTCGCTTTGGCAACCCGATTATTTAATTATGAAAGAGCGGTCTAAGCCGCTCGCTTCGGCCCCGTCGCCGGTAATCGTTCTACATCCTGCCGCAGCAAACGCTTTTCCACGTCCTGCGAAAGCACGTACACTTCCATTTGCTCGGCGGCAGCGACTTCCAAATCGTAGTAGCTCCGCACCACGTCGCACCCTGCGATGCGCCCGATAATGCCCTCGATTTCCGAGCGGTTGATGCTTCGCAATTCGTACCGCGCGCTTTTTATCAGCCGTCGCCTTTCTTCGGAAGCGGCAGGGTGCGCCTCGGTCGGGGTGAAAATCCCCCCGCAGCGCACGACCAGAAGGTCGCCCAAAAGATGCGCCCGCACGTCGGTCGCACCGCGCCCCTGCTGCTCGCGCTGGAACCGCACCACGGCATTCGCCACTTCGGATTCGATGCCGCCTTTCGTCGCCACGATTATCACTCTACCCTAAAACCACAAAAAACCAGCATTGCCAAAAGGGGACGAACTCACCCTTGCAATGCTGGCCTAAAACCTGCACCGAGCCGCCTTATAAGGCCGCCCCTTGCTTTTGTCAACCAAGACAATAAAGTATACCGCTCTCGCCGCACCTTGCAACGGTTTGGTGCAAATTGGTGCAAAATATTACCATCACGGTTGCGGATGCTAAAAGAGCGTCAAGCAAGCGTAGCGATAGACACCAAATGCAGCAAGGGCATCGCCATAAAAGGCGTACTCGAAACCGATAATCCTGACAAATGGGTGGGCATTTTTGTTTTTCAGTTCGGGTAAAAGCCAAACACGATCATCAAATTATGGAACCAACCAATCCACCAACCAACACGACAACCCATCCTCCCAAAGAAACCCAGTTCGCCGAAACGCATTTCCTTAATATTGGCTACGAAACACGCGGGGACGGCACGCCGCTCCTGCTTTTGCACGGCTGGCCCGATGACATCCGCACATGGGATAAAGTGACCGGCGCGCTAAATGAAAATGGCTACCGAACCATCGCGCCGTATCTACGCGGCTATGGCCCGACGACGTTCAAATACAAACACCACCAACGGAGCGGGCAGGCCGTCGCCTTCGCGCAGGACGCCATCGACTTAATGGACGCGCTCGGGATCGAGAAAGCCGTCGTCGTCGGGCACGATTGGGGCGCGCGGGCGGGCTACGCGCTCGCCGCCTTGTTCCCCGACCGTGTGGAGCGGCTTGTCGCGCTGGCCGGGGGCTACGAAACCGGCATCATGTCCGGCGACCAAATTTCGCCGCCGCAAGCGCACGCCTACTGGTATCAATGGTTTTGGCATACCAAGCAAGGTGAACAGGCCATCGAAGGAAACCGGCGCGGCGTGTGCCGGTATCTGTGGAGCGTTTGGTCGCCGCACATGGAGTTCACCGAAGCGGAGTTTGAAACCACGGCGGCCTCGTGGGAAAACCCGGATTGGGTCGCGGGCGTTTTGCACGCTTACCGCGTTCGCTGGGGAGCCGCCCTGCCCGACCTGCACTACGCTAAACTGGAAGCGCAAATCAACACGCACCCAAAAATCGGCGTTCCAACCGCGGTGCTGCACGGCGAAGAGGACGGCGCAAGTTTGATCGCCTCGTCAGCGGGAAAAGAAGCGTCGTTTACCGGCCCCTATGAGCGCGTCGTGCTGCCGGGCGTTGGGCACTTCATCCAGCGCGAAGCCCCGCAATACGTCATCGACGCCGTGCTAAACGGTGTATAGTCAAAAAATTACGGCAAAACCGATTTACTGCAAGTCGAAAAGCAAATTGGTCGTTGTGCGTGTTGCCTGCCTTCAAAAATAAATTGTCGGCACATACAGTACAGACGTATCTTTGCTACGAGGACGAAATACTGTCTTACGTTTGCGACGAGAGATTTGTCGAATCGGATACCGCTTGAGTATTGCGATGCGCGACGAACACAAACTGAAATCCGTACATATTAGGCCATTTTCGCAAAGCGATCGCATCAATTTTGCCGGATAATTTCGCGCCAAAAAGACGTCGCAGGGCCATGAGCGGAAAATTGCCACCGGGGATTTTTTCCGTCACGGTGAATCCGCTTTCTTCGAGCAATTCACGCGCGGTTTCCCAGTCAAAAAAGCGGTAATGCGTCCGATCCATGAGTCCCCCGTCTTCATAGCGGAACCGCCCCTTAAGAAACACCAAACGCTGCTTGAAAAATACGATGTTGGGCAGGGCAACGATCAGTACGCCTGTCGCGCTCAAATTTTCGCCTAACTGTCGCAGTATCCGCGCGGGATCGTATAAGTGTTCCAGCACATGACTGCAAATGATGCAATCGAATTTTCCCAAACTGCTTGGATTAAATGTGTTCAGATCGGCAACAATCACTTCGTCGAGCGTTTCTTGGGCAACCTCTTTTTCCTCATTGGAATACGTAATACCGATGATGTAAGCCGCTGCCAAGCCCTGCGACTGCTTGAGATACTGCCCCAGTGCGCCGGTTCCACATCCCACATCCAGTATGCGGTGCGCCGTGGAGGGGACGCGGTCGGCAACAAGCTTATTGATCGAGGAGTAGATGTTCTGCTTGATGGTGGATTCATTTGCTGTGGCGAATTCTGTGGATGCTGACGAAGACGGCATATAAGTTGACTACCTCTCAAACGAAGTGGAGTAAAAATTAAGCAAATTACGCGCGACTTCCCAAGAAACTCAGTATCATTCCGCCTATCGACTTGATCGAAGGGCGAATACGGAGCGATTCTTGAAAACATTGGCGCGCTTCCGCCGGGCGGCGTTCCTTCAGTAACCGATTTCCTTTGGTGGTTAGTGCGCCTGCCCGGCGAACCGAGAAGTAAGCGCGCTCGGATGGCGTAAGGACAGGATCTTTTATCATTTGGGCAAACGTAAAAAGAATGCCGCTGAAGCTGCCACTGGTGCGTTGAGTGCTCAAATTGTTGTCGTGCACTCGATAATTCATTAACCGTTGCGGAACGTAATAGATAGGCCGTCCAAGACGCGCACATTGGTAAAGAACGTAAAAATCAATTACCGAAGCCGCCTCGTCGTGAACGAGATCCGGCGTAAACACGTTTCTGCGGAAAAGCGTTGCGCCGATAGGAACGCTTTGCCGCTGGACAGCGACGTTCACCACACTCTCAATACGCCCTTCACGCAACGCTTCGCGTCCCGCGCTTCGCGTTTGAACGTCGGTTTCCGCCGTCAAGCGCTGTCCTTTCGCGTCGGTTATCCAATGGTCGCAAAAGGCATACGCGAGATTTTGATCCTCTTCAAGCGGGCGTAAAAGGGATTCGACGAAACTCGGCTCGAAGGTGTCGTCGTCGTGAAGAATACAAAAGTAGGGGGTATCGATTTGCGCGATGCTTTGTCGCCAGTTACCGCAAATGCCAAGATTGCGCGGGTGGCGCAGATAGCGCACTAAACCGCGCTGGACATAAGGGGCCACGACCGCTTGGGTATTGTCCGTACTCGCGTCGTCGGCAACGATTATCGAAACCGGTTGATACGTTTGCTTTAGCGCGCTTTCGATGGATTCAACGACATAGGTGGCCCGATTATAGGTGGGAATGAGGATTGTTACTTCGGCGCTATCCATTAACTTTTACTTCGTCAATCCCGTTTTGTCTTTTTATCACCATTTCGATTTATCAATAAATAGTAATAGACAAATTTAGTACAAAGTTTTCTATTCGGTAGTATACCACCGCCGCTAACACTATGACAAATGGTTCGCGGTTTAGTATGGTTTGTAACACAGCGTGTAGAAAACCCGTTAAGGGTTTTGAGGCCTGTTTACGTTGGAATGTGAAAGGAAGTAGGAATTGCATCACGCGGCGCGAAAAATACGGAGTGTAGTCAACATATCTTTTCTTTGTAAACCCGGAGGCCTTAATTATGCGTCGCTGCTTACTTTTCCGCCCTTTTGGTCGCGTTCTTTCCTGTTTAGCCGTCGGCACGTCTTTGATTTGTATGGTCGCGGCTTTACCCGCCGTGCTTATGGTTGGTTCCGCTGTGGCAAAAGCGCAGACACCCACGGATCCACTCGTGCCCGAAAAGGGCGAGTTAACGGTTACTGGTAAAGTGCTTGCCGTGATGCGCGCGGAAAAACGCCTTGCGCTTTCCGTGACGCAAGTGACGACCGTTGATGGCGCGACTGTCGATTTGCACCCGCCCGTCAGCAAAACTATTGTGCTTTCTTCGACCACCGCGTATCGCTTTACGGCGGATGCGAGCCAAAAAGTTACCCTCTCCGACATTCGGCCCAATGCGATAGTCCGCGCTGTCGGTATAACGAAAGGCGCGGGCAGTCCGCTCACGGCGCGCGCCATTGCCATCGAGGCCGACGCCAATTTCGATCAACAATCGCTGTGGCAAACGATGCCGCCCACGCAGGAAAATTCGTGGTGGCTTTTCCGGGCCAAAGAACCGGCGGAGGCACACACCTTCATCGAGGATAAGGCGTTTAAGGTAACTGTCGTCAGGCCCGTAGCCCTTGCGACGGACGTACAAGTCATTCAAGGCGGCTTGAAAATGCAAAACGGTCAAAAATGGCATTTGCACTTTCGGGCAAAAGCTGACCCCGCCCGCCGCGTGAAGCTATCGGCTATCGTTCGGGGCGGCGATTTTCACGGCATCGGGTTGCGCGAAGAAATCCAGCTGAAACCCGAGTGGGGCGACTACGACTACATCTTTACGGCTTCCAAAGTGTCCGAGGAGGGAGAGAACCAATTCCCTTCTATCAGCATCGGCGACAAGGTCGGGTCGGTTTGGATCGCAGGAATGCTCGTCGAAGAAGTTAAGGGCGAGAGCAAAGAAGCCGCCAAAGATGTCAAGGCCTCGCCACAATAAAAGGTTGCTTTCTCGTTTTGCTTTATTGACTGCCGACACCGTGAACGCGCATTTGCAGGCCGTACACGCTTGTACTTGCCGTGATGAAAAGGGTTTTGCGATCCTTGCCGCCGAAGCACACGTTGCCCGTCCAGTTTTCTTCGATGGCGACATGCTCGATTTGCGCGCCGGTTTTATCGAACACGGTCACGCCTTTGCCGGTTAAATACACGTTGCCCTCGTTGTCAATCGTCATTCCGTCCGAACCCATGTTGCAGAACAAGCGCCGGTTCGTCAAACTGCCGTCTTTTCGTAGATCGAAAGCGTAGGTTTTGCTGTCATCAATGTCGGCGACATACAGGGTTTTGCCGTCGGGCGTCCCGATGATGCCGTTGGGCTGCTTCATGTCGGAGGCGACGCGGCGCAGGGTTTTATTGTCGGGCGCGAGATAATACACGGCGCGGGCGTCTTGTTCAATCGGGCCGCGCTGCCAATAATCGCGCTTGTAATACGGGTCGGTAAAATACAAACCGCCGCCCGCTTTTTTCGACCGCAGCCACACATCGTTCGGGCCGTTCAAGAGTTTTGTTTGGTAGTCGTGGATGATGACGGTCGCTTCGCCGCTGGGACTGATGCGCCACATCTCGTTTTTGGCGTCGGCGCAGGCCCATAAATCGCCCTTTTCGTCGAAGCACAGGCCGTTGGAGCGTCCGCACGGGGAAAGAAAGGTCGTGATTTTGCCGTCTTTCGCGCTCCATTTGAGGATACGGTCGCTGGGCTGATCGGTAAAAAACACGTCGCCGTTTTTGTCGCTCGCCGGGCCTTCGGTAAACGAAAAGCCGCCCGAGATTTTTTGCAGGCTCGCACCCGGCGCGATGATGCCGGGTTTATTCGGCGGGGTGGGTTCCGTATGCGCCACGGTCGCAAGCGCGACAAGACCGAACAAAGCAAGGCCGACGGTTAAAATAGGTGTTGGTCGCATTTGTGTTTTTCTTCGCCGCAACCATCCGCAAATCCTCTTTTAGACTACATTTGTAGTATAATTAACATATGCGTTTACTTTCACTTTTTGCCCTGTTTGCTTTTGCTTGTTTTTACGGGGTGGCCCCGCGATCCTGCGCCGCAGATACTTTCGCTTATGTGCCAAAAAGCGACGGGACGATTGCGCGGTTTCGTGTAAACGCCCGCACCGGAAAACTTGACCTTTTGCCGGGCGCGACCGACACCGGCATCAAACGACTAATAGGCATTATCCTATCCGCCGACAAACGCTTTTTGTACGCTTACCGCACCTTTGACGTAAAAAAAGACGGCCTTCCAATGGATTTTCTCGGCGATAAAGCTCAAATCAAAGCGGCCAGCACCAAGCCCAATCCGATAAAAGTTTTCCGTATCGAAGTGGGCGGCGACCTGCGCGCCGTGGAAACTCTCACGGTTCCCGGCCCAATCGGGGACATGATCGCCGACCCCAAAGGGCGATTTGTGTACGCGCTTTCCAGCGACGGAATGTTTTTATTGCATCGCAAAAGCGTCGGATTATTAAATGGATTGCTCGAATACAAAGGGCGCGTGGCTGTTAACTGTGGCGTAAGCATACTTGATGACATATCGGGTCGCAACGCTTGGTGGCTGACGTTCGCGCCGCAAGGAAGCTATCTGTACAGTTTTCGGGGCACGGGCTTTACCGACCACTCCGAAAATTATTTGCAGAGATATACAGTAAACCCTGTCACGGGGAATCTGAAACCGGACGGGGAAGAATGGATGGAACGCGGAGAAGAAAACCGAAGCGACACGACCGAGTGCGGTGCGGTCGCCTTGTTTGTTGGTCAAACCGCTTTTGTCGTTGGTTTTTCTCCCGGGTGCGGGCTGCGTCCCGCAAACAAAGCGGGGCTTATTGCTCGCAGCGGGCCGCGCTCATCGCTCCGCCCGACTGATCAAACGCCGTTTCACGACCCGCAAACGCTCGTTCGACATCCTGCTTTGCCGCTCGTCATTTACCGCGGCAGTTTCGCCGACCCGTACACGGTATGGCGTGTCGTCGGGCCGGGCAAAGTCGTCAAAGTCGGAGAATTTGCGTCTACCTTCACGCTTCCCGACACGCCGCCCACCAACGTGCAGGCAAATACGATGGAGCCGGGCGGGCGTTTTTTCTATGAATTCCTGCTGCCAACGGCGCGTGAGCAAGCGCCGCGCGTCGCGGTTTTCGCGCTTTCCGCCAGCCGGACGCGCGCTAAACTATCGGTTCCCCCGACCACTCTGCCGCTTGGCTGCGCCCGTGCACTTGTGTTCGTGACCGTTCCGACCGCTTCGCTCTCGGCAAAGGGTGCGAAATAAGTCACTGTTTCGGGATTGTTTCAGGCGGGAAGTCGCCTTTCCCGCGCCCAAAAGAAAGCCGCTCTTATCCTGATGGTTCGCCCGCGTGTGGACGGGGACAATACTATAGGTACACTGTATTTTGTATGTCACATTTCCTATAAAAAGGATAGATAGAAATGCCTGAAAAAAAAAAGCCACTTTGGAAGCGGCAAACGCGGCTATCGTCGCAGGCGACAATGAAGGTTTCTTGGCGTTTTGCACCGACGACACGGAATGGACGTTTGTTGGCGACAAGACCCTGAAAGGGAAAGAAGCCGTTCGGGAGTGGATGGCAACCGATTATACGGAGCCGCCACAGTTTACGGTCGCCAAACTGATTGCCGACGGCGATTTTGTGGTCGCCGTCGGAACCATCGTGACAAAAAACGAAGCGGGCGAGGCAACTAATTCCCTGTACAGTGACGTGTGGCGCTTCCGCGACGGTAAACTCGCCGAATTAAAGGCGTTCGTTATCGAAGCCGCATCGTCTTGACTCAATTCACGCCCGCCGTGGGACGCACAATGATTTCCGCCGTGTTTACGTCGGCGGGCTGCGCGATGGCGTAAGAAATGGCGCGGGCAATCGCATCGGCATCGAGCGCGATGCGGCGGTATTCCACCATCGCTTCTTTGGCGTCCGGGTCGCTGATAGAATCGGCAAGTTCGGACGTGACGACACCGGGGGAAATCACGGTCACGCGCACGTCGGGATTTTCCTGCCGCAGTCCTTCGGATAGGGCATTGACGGCGAATTTCGTCGCGCAGTACACGGCAGCCGTCGGGGAAACGCGATGCCCACCGATGGAAGAAACGTTGATAATCTGACCGGATTTTCGCTGCCGCATTTCCGGCAAAACGGCGGCAACGCCGTGCAGCACGCCCCGGATATTGACATCGATCATGCGATTCCACTCGTCAATTTTGGTTTCGTGTAGTGCGGAAAGCGGCATAACGCCCGCATTGTTGATGAGTACATCAATCGGCCCAAAGGTTTGCTTGGCGAAAACAACAAACGCCTGCATATCGGTCAAATCGGTAACGTCAAGGGCGCGGAACGCCACCGTGCCGCTTGCGCTTTGTATCTCGGCAGCGAGCGCTGCCAACCGGTCGGTGCGCCGTGCGCCCAGCACGACGCTATGCCCTTCGGCAGCAAGACGGCGGGCGGTCGCTTCGCCAATTCCACTGCTGGCTCCCGTCACAAGAACAACTTTCGTAGTATCCGACATTATTTTTCCTTTACAAAATAATTTGCTTTACGTAGCGTAATATAATATAGGAAAGAGCGGTTGTCAATAGCCATGGCGCGGGTAACGGCTGTATAAGGGAATTAATTTTATGAGCGAAAGCACAAGCGAAACCAAAAAAGCACGTGGACGGCCCCGGCGTGCCTTAGCCCATTCGCACAAGGCAATTCTGGATACGGTTTATGATCTGTTGCAGGAAAAATCGGTGCGGGATTTAACAATGGAAGAAGTCGCGCGGCGGGCGGGCGTTGGGAAGCCGACCCTTTATAAGTGGTGGCCGACAAAAATAGCGCTGGTCATGGATATGTTCGAGGAGCGTGTCGCCGACGCCCTGTCGGTGTGCGAGGCGCGAACGGGCGAAGCAGCGATACAAACGCGCGTTGCGGAGTTTATCGACCTTTTGAACGGTTTTTTGGGCAAAGTCGCTACGCAAATTATCGCCGAAGGGCAAAGCGACCCGGGCGTGCTGGACGAGTACCGTCAGCGATATTTGCGCCACCGTATCGCGTTTTCCATTGCCGTGATCGACCGCGCCAAAGCAAGTGGCGAGTTCACCCGTGACATTGATGCCGCGTTGCTCACCGACATGATTTACGGCCCGATTTATTATCGCTTGCTGTTGAAGGAAAAACCGCTGGATCAGCAATTCGGTCGGGATTTGGTCACGCATTTGATGGCGTATGTCAAGGGATAAACCTTTTTCTTGGAAAATCGTAGGTAGGAAGCGGCGGCGCGTTTGGTGAAACCTCGTACAACCGCTTCTAAAAGTAAGGTAGTTTTTTTCGTGACCCCATTTATTCCACGCCGCCGCTCGCTGACGGCAGCCACGCTTTTTATCGGTGTGCTTTCCGCAGCCGCTGCGCTCGACGGTACGGTGGGCGCAAAAATGGTTTGGGCACAGCAAGCCGCTCCGCTTACCGCGTCGGCTCCCGTGTCGCAAACCAAAAAGCCCCTGAATTATGCGGCCTACGATACGTGGCGCTCTATTCAAGGGGCCAAACTGTCGCCGACCGGCGCGTGGGCCGTGTATGCGCTCGTGCCGCAGGACGGCGACGGCGAACTCGTGGCCCGCTCGCTCAAAATGGGAAGCATTGGCGGCGCGGCTTTGCCGATTGAGCGGCGTGTCATCAGGGGAACGGGCGGCGTGTTTTCGCCCGACGAGGCGTTTGTGGTGTGTACGGTCGTTCCCACCAAAGCCGAGCGTGACCGGGTAAAACGCGCCCGTCGTCCGGGCGCGGCCCCGGCTCCTGCCGCCGATGCACCCAAAAATGGCCTTGCCATCGTGCCGCTTGCGACCGGCAAAACGCAAACGGTTGACCGCGTGAAAAAATGGGCCGTGCCCGAAGACGGCGGGAAGTTTTTCGCCTATTTGATGGAGGACGCGCCCAAGCCCGCCGCGACACCCGCCGCAACTCCGGCGACTCCAGCGGCAGGCGCGGAAGCCAAGCCCGCCGCGCCAGCGGCCCCCGATAACCTAACCGATTTCCAGCAGCGACGCGGGGCACGGCAGGGCGCGCGCCCCGGCGGAGCAGCGGGTGCGCCGTCAAGCGCGGGCGCGGCACCGACGCGGCCTACGGGAACCGATCTGGTTTTGTACGAGTTCGCTACGGGGCGCACCGTAACGGTTCCGAACGTGATGGATTTCGGCTGGAACAAAAACGGCACGCGCTTGTGGGTGCTTACGTCCGCGAAAGACGCGGACAAAACCGGCGTCTTCGTGGTCGATGCCCCCGATGCGAGTAAGGACGGGGCGCTCGCGGTGAGTCCCATGCCGCTGAAAACGGGCGCGAACGAGTACAAAAACGTGGTTTGGGACGATGCGGGAAATCAGACCGCGTTCCTTGCCGCCGACAAACCCGTAGATAAACCTGCCGCCCCGGCAACGACCCCGCCGCCTGCGCCCGCAACGAAACCCGCGCCCAATCCCGCCGCCACTTCGGCTGCGCCGCCCACCGTTGGCGAACCGGCCCCGCCGCCCAAACCCGACGACGTAGACGAGGCCCAAGCGCAACCGCCCCCCGCTGCTGCGCCTGCCGCCGCGCCCGCAACACCCACTGCCGTCGGTGCAAGCACCGCGCAGGCCGCGCCGCTTGCTTACCAAGTGTATTTGTGGAACGTGAGCGATAAAGGAAAACCGGCGCAAAGCGTGGCGTCCGCGCAAACAACGGGAATGCCCGCAAACATGGCGATTAGCGATAACGGCGGCGTGTCCTTTTCCAAATCCGGCGCGCGGCTGTTTTTCGCCTACGCGCCCAAACCCAAACCCACGCCGAAAGCGCCCGACTTGGTGGTCGATGTCGATATTTGGTCGTCGCGCGATCCGCTCCTTCAGCCCATGCAAAAAGTGCAGGCCACCAGCGAGCGCAACCGGTCGTATCAAGCCGTGTATCACGTCAAAAGCAAAAAGATGGTGATTTTGGGCGCGCCCGATTTGCCCGACGTGCGCGTCAGCCGCGACGTGGACGCGCCTTTTGTGCTTGCGTCCACGGATTTGGCGTATCAGCCGCTCATTTCGTGGGACGGCAACTTCCGCGACGTGTACCAAGTCAACGTCCAAACCGGCGAGCGCAAGAAACTGCTGGAAAAGCAGGGCGGAACCGCAACGCTTTCGCCAAACGGTAAGTATTTGCTGTATTTCAACGAGCCGGTAAGCGCGTGGTATGTCATGGAAACCGGCGCGAAAAAACCGGCGGTGAACTTGACCGGCAAGCTGACCGAAAAATTCGCCGACGAGGAAGACGACCACCCATCGTTTCCGCCTGCCTACGGATCCGCCGGTTGGACAGCAAACGACAATTCCGTGCTTTTGTACGACCGCTACGATACGTGGGAGTTTTTCCCGAACGGCGACAAACCCGCCCGCAAACTCACCGATGGGCGGGCGTCTCATAAAGAATATCGCTTGACCGACCTCGACCCGGATGCCGTCGCGGTATCGACGACCGAGCCGCTTTTGTTTACGGTCACGAACGAAGCCACCAAAGCGACCGGACTTGCCCGCCGCGCCCCCATCGGTTCGCCTACGGCTGCGCCGCTGACCGAACTCGTGATGCTGGACAAGCAGGTCGGCGGAATCCAAAAAGCCAAAAAATCCGACGATATGCTGTTGACATGGCAACGGTTCGACGAGTACCCGAACCTGTGGGCCGGAACGCTCGCCGATCCCACAAACGCCGTCAAAATTTCGGATGCGAACCCGCAGCAGGCCAATTACGTGTGGGGCAAATCCGAGCTTATTACGTACAAAAGCGAGGACGGCATTCCGCTTCAGGCCGTTTTAACCAAGCCGGAAAACTTCGACCCTACCAAGAAATACCCGCTCATTGTCAATATCTACGAGCGGCAAACCGACCGTCTCAACTATTACTCGACGCCCGCGCCGGGCACGAGCATCAACATTTCGCGCTACGTGTCCAACGGCTATCTCGTTTTGCGGCCCGACATCGCGTACACGCCCGGTTACCCCGGGCAGTCCGCGCAAAAGTGCGTGCTGCCCGCGATTGCCCAAGTCGTCGCGCAGGGAAATGTGGATCCTGCCCGCATCGGGATTCAAGGCCATTCGTGGGGCGCGTATCAGATCGCGTATCTGATTACGCGCACCAATTTGTTCCGCGCCGTCGAGGCCGGGGCGGCTGTCGCTGACATGATTTCCGCGTATGGCGGTATTCGCTGGGGCACGGGGCAGAGCCGCGCGGGGCAGTACGAAAAGGGCCAAAGCCGCATCGGCGCGACCCCGTGGACGAAGCCCTTGCAGTTCATCGAAAACTCGCCGATTTTCTGGGTGGACAAAGTGCAAACCCCGTATCTGACCATCCACAACGACGCCGACGGGGCCGTGCCGTGGTATCAGGGCATCGAGTTTTTCACCGCGTTGCGCCGCCTGAACAAGGAAGCGTATATGTTCGACTATTTGGGCGAAGACCACAACTTGGTGCAGCGCGACAACCAAAAACACTGGACGATCCACATGGACGAGTTTTTCGACCATTATCTGCTGAGCAAACCGCGCCCCGACTGGATGGACAACGGCGTGCCCTATCTGAACCGCAACCAGCGCGACGTGGCCTCCTTCTACAATCCGCCCACCGAAAGTGCCGCGCCCGCCCAAACCTCGCTCGCCACCCCAACCGCCACGGCTCCACCGCAAGCCCCCGGCGGCGAATCCAAACCCGTCACCGGAACCACAAGCGCGCCGCTGAAAAAGTAGCCATGCCAATACGGAAGCAACAAGAAATTACACTGTAATTTCTTGTTGCTTTTGGGTGTAATATAGTGTGGAATTGCCCCGCCCGGCGAATGAGTAGCCTCCCTCGGAAGAATAGGGCTTGTATGGATGCGAGCGTTCGGCACGAACCGGGTTACACCGGTTACAGTTCACCGATAGTCGGCGGGGACGCTTTTTCGGGTAAATACAGCATCGCGTGTTCGCGGTGCTGTATATTTTTGCGAACCGCTCCATTTGTGCTTGGTTGTCATAGTGTTTGATTCTTGAACCCAAGCCGCGCCGCTATTAATGCGAAAGACTCTGCTGCGGGTTTGCCCCGCTTCCCTGCATCGAAATCCGCAAACGCTTCTCGCAGGGCCTCTCCGTCCGCTTCGGTAAACGGGGTTGTATCTTCGCTTGGATCAAGGATATGGTTTGCCTCTGCCTCTTTTTGCGCCTACCTGTTTCCATTGAAGGCGTCAGGGGCACAATACTTTTGCAGCCGGGTTACAGCAAAAGCGTTCACGTTGGCAAGGTATGTTGCCCGGTCTTGCTCGGGCAAAGCCGCGATAGTTCGCGCCATTTCGTCCGAAACAGTTAAAGTAAATGTCGCCATGTTTTGCGTTTCCTGTTGCCATTATAGCCGCATTCAAAGGAAAATTTGTCCGATGCGGTTCCACAGCGCCAAAAGCGGGATTTGACTGACGCCGGAAAACTGGGCGTCGCCGGTTTCGATGACTGTCCATTCGCCGCTTTCTTTTTGCCCAATATCGACGGCGACATAAGGCGCGGCAAGTTTGAGGGCCGCGTTTTGGGCGAGCGAAAGGATTTGATTTTCTTCGGTGGGCGTAGTCGCGCGGTGCGGATCGTCGCCTTCCCAATAATAGCCCCAGCCCAAAACGTCGGCGTGGTGGAGGAAAACGCGGTACTCGCGGCCCAGCGGAAAGCCCTGAGCGGATACGCGCGTGTGCCGCAACGCAATCAACTCGCGCACAGCGACGCGCCCCCGCGAACGGTTAGACAAATCGAGCAAATGCCGCGTCAAGGTTTGCAGTTCGGGCACGGTTTCGGCGACGCACGCTTTCCAGCCTTTCGCTTTACGCCCCTGCACCGCCCCCTTGACAAACGCGGGCAAGCCGACCGTTTGCGCCGCCGCGTGGCATTCGCTCTGGCTCGTTATGAAAACCGTGCGCGGCGTTAGGTCGTCCAAAAACGGATAGGCTTTGTCCCATTCCTGCGCCCGCAAATGCTGTTCGGGCGTGTTTAACAGATAGATGTTTTTGCTGCGCGCCGCTTCGTATACAGCCTCGTAGCGCGTCGGCGACGGGATAAAGCCAAGCCAAACGGCGGGTGTCGGCGCGGTTTGTGCGGGAACGTGCCATAGTGCCGCCTCGGCTTCGGCGTCCTCAAAATCGGGCGGAATGTGGTACACCGCGCAGCCCGCAATTTGCGCCGCTCGCGTGGAGGCTTCGATGTCGCGCCCGCTCGCCGAACCACCCAGCGCGGGCGACGCTTCACTTAAAACGATCATTAGCGTTTGGCACGCGGCAAATAGGTTCGCGTTAATCCAGATACCAGCCGACGGCTCCGGTCGGATCGAAAATCAAGCAGGCCCATGCCCCGAAGAAGGCCGCCGTTAGACCATACCAAAGGCGCGGCGACAGACTTTTCCTGACGGGAAACCACAACGCGAGCCATACGAAAAAGGAAATCAGTAGGGCGTTTTCCTGCCACCGGGCCGGGTCTAAGACCGAATGAACGGGGTCGCCCCAAATCGTCTTGATCGAATCGTCATAGGCAAAGACAGGCCAGTGGCCGCGCAGTTGGACGAAGCGCAAAGCCATCGCGTTGAGGTCGAGCCACATTAGCCACGGTGCGATGGTGGATAGAACGAATAAAACGCGGCGCGAAACGGCACGTATGGGAAACGGTTTACCTGCGGGTTTCATCAAAATCAGTATACCCGTCGCGCCGGACTTTCCCTTTCACGTAGCCGTTTCCCGGTTTGCGGCATAAGATAAAACTATGTCCGCATTTATTGATGAAGTATCCGTCGTTTTGATGGCCGGGGACGGCGGCAATGGGGCGGTCACCTTTCGCCGAGAAAAACACGTGCCGCGCGGCGGCCCCGACGGTGGCGACGGGGGCCGGGGCGGCAGCATCGTGTTTGAAACCGATCCCAATGTGTCCACCCTTCTCGATTTTCGGCCCGGCAAACGCTACAAAGCGGGCCGGGGCGGCGACGGTTTGGGCAAAGATCAGTTCGGCAAAAACGGCGACGATTTGGTGTTGAAAGTCCCGGTCGGGACGCAGGTGCAGAACCCTGAAACCGGCGAAGTTTTAGCCGATTTAATTCGTTTTCCGCAGCGCGAAATCGTGAGTGTCGGCGGGCGCGGCGGCAAAGGCAACGCCCACTTCGTCAACTCGGTGCAGCAGGCCCCCAAATTCGCCGAAAATGGTGAGCCGGGTGAGGTAATCCCCGTGCGCCTGCATCTCAAACTCCTTGCCGATGTCGGGCTTTTGGGCTTTCCAAACGTCGGGAAATCCACGCTTTTGTCGCGCGTGTCGGCGGCGAAACCGAAAATCGCCGATTATCCGTTTACCACTCTGGTTCCCAATTTGGGGGTGGTGCGCGTGACGGATTACCAAAACTTCGTGATGGCCGATATTCCGGGCCTCATCGAAAACGCCAGCGAAGGCGCGGGGCTGGGCATCCAGTTTTTGAAGCATTTGGAGCGCACCCGCCTTCTGTTGCACTTGTTGGATGTTGCCGAAGTGACGGGCCGCGAACCTCTGGATGATTATGCCATCATCAACCGGGAACTTGCCGCGTTTTCTGCCGACCTTGCCGCCTTGCCGCAAATTATCGTCTTGTCGCGTATTGATACGGTCGCCGATAAATCCGATTACGCGCCGCTTATTGAGCATTTCAAAAACTTGGGCTTGCCGGTTTTTCCGGTTTCGTCCGTGACCGGCGAAGGGATTGAGCCGCTCATCTACTACGTGTGGGGCGAACTGCAAAAAATGCCCGCCCGCTACGACGAATCCGTCGAGGGCGGCGGCCCGGTGCGCATTACCCTGCAAGCCAAAGAGGCCGACGACCCCAAAAACTTCACGATTGCGCGGGATAAAGAGGACGTTCTGGTCGTTTCGGGCAAGGCGTTGGAGCGCATCATCGCCATGACCGATATGGAAAACGAGGACGCCGTGCGGCGATTGCAGCGGCGTTTGGAACGGCTTGGCGTGTTCCGCAAACTCAAAGAGGCTGGGGCCGAGCAGGGCGACACGGTGCGAATCCGCACGGTCGAGTTCGATTATATCGACGAGGACGCCCCCGACGAAATCGAAGGCGGCGACGGCGAAGCCTCCGGCGACGAGGAATAAACCTTTTGAGCGATTACTGGCAGGGGGAGCGCGTTTTGCTCCGAACCGTGTGGCCCGACGATTGGGAGCGGCATTTCGTCATGGACAGAAACGCCGACTTGTCGCGGGGTTTGGATCGCGTGTATTTTCCGCAGTCGCCCGCGCGGGTGCAGAACTGGGCGCGCGAAATGAGCGAAAAAGGCGAGTCGGGCGGCGACGAGTTCCAGTTTGAAATCGCGCTCCGCGAAACCGGCGAATCGGTGGGCGGCATGGGCACGCACCACTGCGACAAGCGCGTCGGTTCGTTTTCCTACGGCCTTGCTATCGCGCCGGAATACCAGCGGCAGGGGTTCGCGCACGAAGCGATTGGCCTTATGCTCCGCTACTATTTCCACGAACTGCGCTACCAAAAAGCATCGGCCCAAGTGTTCGCCTTCAACGCGCCGTCCATCGCGCTGCACGAAAAAATGGGCTTCACGCTCGAAGGCCGTTTGCGCCGCATGGCCTACACCAACGGCGCGTTCCACGACGTTTTGGTGTACGGTTTGCTTGCCGAAGAATTTAAGTAGTATTACCCCTCCCCCGGCCCCTCCCCGAAGCGGAGAGGGGAGACTAATACTGTAAACCTCGTTTCTTTTGTTGCCCTCGACAAACTGAAGGTAGCGACAGAAACGGCGGTATCGCTTTTAGTCTCCCCTCTCCGCTTCGGGGAGGGGCCGGGGGAGGGGTAATACTACTTGTTAAACGCGCTCGTCAAGCCTGCGGCGGCGAACGCGATGGCGGCTTTGGATTTGTCCACCACGGCGGGCATTCCGAAAAACTCGTGCGTGACGCCGTTGTAGTTCTGGTAGCGCACGGGCACGCCCGCCTTTTTGAGTTTGTTCGCAAACGTCATGCCATCGCTCATCAAAGGGTCGATTTGCGCGGTAATCACCGTGGTCGGCGGCATAAATTTCAAATTCGGGTTCCGCGCGATGGCAAGGTATTTGTTGTCCAAATCGGCGGGCTTGCTGATCGTGTATTTGAGGAACCACGCCATCATCGGTTTGTTCAGCGGCTTGGCGTTGGCGTTGATCTTATACGACGGCGTGTTCAAATTTGTGTCGGCAATCGGGTACACGGTCACGGCGTAAATCGGCATCAACCCTTTGCGGTCGTGCGCCATCAGGCACACGGCGGCGGCGAGGTTTCCGCCCGCCGACTCGCCCAAAACCGCAACTTTTTTCGGGTCGCCGCCATATATGGCAGCGCTTTTCATGATGTATTGCAGCGCGGCATACGAATCTTCGTGCGCGGCGGGGAAGCGATGTTCCGGCGCTTGGCGATAGCCGACCGAAATCACGATGGCTTTGGCGGCATTGCATAGGGCGCGGCACGAGGCGTCGTAGGCTTGAACGCTGGCGATAACCCAGCCGCCACCGTGATAGTACACGACAACCGGAAATGGGCCGGTTCCTTCGGGCGTGTACACACGCACCGGCGTTGTCCCACTGGGGCCGGGAACGGTAGCGTCCTCCACTTTGGCGACGGCTTCCGGCGCGGTCGATTTGCCCTGTTTTTTCAAAAGCGCCATCACGGCTTGTGGCGGGCCGGGCTGCTTGCGGGCGTCAGAGGGCTTCAATTTCTCAATGGGTTTGCCGCCTAAAGAGGCGAGCGAATCGAGCACGGCCTTCATCTGCGGATCGGGCGGCGGGGGCGCGGCCTGCGCGGCGGGAACGGATAAAAACGCGGACGGGGCGAGGGCAAAAAGTGAAGCGGCGGCAGTTAAGGCCAAAGTGCGACGGGTCACGAATAAGTCTCCTGTTTGGTTTGGAATTCACGCCCTTATGCCCGAAAAGCGGCCCCGCTCAAACAAAAGCGCGGATAGTCCCGACACGCCGCAAGCCAATTTACGACTTGCTAAAATGCGCGATAAGCACAGCGGCATCAAACCCCGCCGATACCAAAAAGTGGAGCAAAAAACACGGCACGAACGAGCGGAAGCGCAACGCGATCAGCGCCATAAAAATCGCGCCGGGGAACGACGACAGGAGTTCCGGCCACGGCTTGCTCCAGTGCATCGCCATAAAAAACGCGGCTTGGAGCAATACGGCGGCCCAAATCGGCATGATTTTCCGAAAGCCCGTCAAAAGAAAGCCCCGGTAAAACCATTCCCACCCGAACATATAAAATCCCATCACGGTTTGGTGATAGAAGAAGCGGGGCAAATCCAGCATTCCGCGCGTCACGTCTCCGTTCGGGAGGGAAAAGATGCCGCTAACGACGCGCGAATTGCCCATGACGTACAGATAATAGTCCTGCGCGGCGGGTGTCGGGGCGATGAACGCCAAAATGGGTGTGAACGCCAAAAACAAAACGACCGGCACGAGAACCGGCAGCCACGTTTTTTCGCCGGTCGTTAGGCCAAAGTCGGACGGTTCGCGGCGCAAAAACACCATGACGACAAACAGCGGCAGCCACAAAATGAGGGCTGTGTTGATGAGGTTGAACTCGTTGAAATCGAACGGCGTGCTGTGGTTGCGCCAAAACAGATAGCCGTTCACCAACGTGCCCAAAACAAGGGCCGTAATGCCGCCTACCCAATCGCGCCGTGCCGGGGCGGGTTCTTCGGGGGGCGGCAAAGTAAGCAAACTTCGCAAAAACGGGGGCCAGTTTTGCGGAGGAAAGCGGTCGGAAAATTTAGAGGACTGCGCTACGGGCACGGGTTGATGTTGGGAAACGAGGCCCATGCTTCCTGATACTTGTCATACGGGAGCAGTTTGGCGTGCCCGTCCAAAAACAGCGTGACATAGCGTAAACCATTCACGCCGAGCGAAAACGGCTGTCCGTGCCACGACCCGTTGCCGTCGAACAGCATATTGATTTGCGCGGGGCCGACATCTTTGCCGTCGAAACTTTTGCCCTGCATACTGTCAATCGGCGTGTTGGAAAACGCGATGACGGTGTGGAACAGATACGACGCGCCGTAGGCCTCGTACATCGTTGGGCGGGCGGGCATCGCGCGCAAATTGCCCGTGTTCGGGTCGAAGTTGTTGTCCAGATAATCGAAGCCGGTATCGCCCGCGCATTTCCACATATCGTGGCTTTTGAGGTAGGAATCCAGTGCGCCGTCTTCCCAGTTGTTCGGGCCGGGTTTGGATTTATTTTGATGGTAATGCAGCCACGGCATCGCGTTGATTTTGGCTTGGCAGTTGGGCTGGCTGTCCCACATTCCGGGCACGGCTTTATCGGATGCGTCGGCGGCATACGGGGCCAAGCCATCGTAATCCTGCGCGTACATCTGGACGGCCATTCCGATTTGCCGCAAGTTAGACACGCAGGCCGTTTGCCGGGCTTTGCCGCGCACGGTCGCAAACACGGGGAATAAAATGGCGGCGAGCACGGCGATGATGCCGATGACGACTAAGAGTTCGATTAGTGTAAACCCCGCACACGACGTTCGTGCCGCTCTCGCAGGCGACGTTCGCCCGGGATGGGAAGCCCGACGTTTATTTGAAAATGATTGCGTCATCGTAGCAGCGTGTCTTTCTTAAGTGCGAAAACCAACGGGTTCACAAACCTATACCACCGATTATGCCAGCAAAGTTTCCGGCGCGGTAAGCGGAACGCCAAACTCGGTCGCAAGCGGCGCGAACGTGACTTTGCCGCGCGCGATATTCAAACCGCGCCGCAGGGCCGCGTCGTCGTTTAATGCGGATTTCCAGCCTTTGCCCGCAAGCGAAAGCACATACGGCAGCGTGGCGTTCGTCAGCGCGAACGCGGACGGAACCGCGTCACGCATCGCGGCCAGCAAGGGCAAATCGCCGGTTTCGGTTCCCACGGTTTCGTAGGCGATGCAAATTGCGCCACTTTCCACGCAGGCCTGAAACAGCGGCTCAGACGCGGCAAAGTGAAAAGACGTGAACACGATTTGCCCGGCCCGCAAATGCAGCCATTCCGCTTCCATCGGCTCCTTGACCTTGACGATCATTTCGCCCCGCGCGTAGACTTCTTCGAGGGACGTGACGACGGTCGCGCCCGCCTCTTTGTAGTCCTTGTCGGAAAAGCCAATGCAGGCGCCCGCCTGCGTTTCAATGAGAACGGAATGCCCGGCATGGCGCAACGCTTCCGCGCCGGACGGGAGCAGTCCGACCCGGTTTTCATCGGCCTTGATTTCGCGGGGAACGCCAATTCTCATGCTGTTAGTGTACCACTGTAACCCATTTTTATGAGCAGTTATTGATAAGACACGCCCCGTGCCGTTTTGGTTACGCCCGCTCTTTGATTTATTTCCCGTGTGCGTTTCGTGCTACAATTCGCACGATGAAACCGCCTTTTTCTTTTCTATTTGCCGCACTTTGCTTGTTTTTGTCGGGCGCGGGCTTTGCCCAAGCCCCCGTCACTCCCGCTGCGCCGCCCAACCCATACCGCCTTTTATTTGAACGGGGCGCGTATTTGCAGGCGATTGCCGCGCAGGAGGCCCGCGTACAAAGCGCGCCCAAAGGCGAGGAACGCGCCCGCGCCCTGCAAACGCTCGCCGGATACTACACGTTTCTCGGCGATGCGACGATGGCACAAAACCTGATGGGGCAAAGCGACCGCGAGCAGGGCGTACCCGCGCGCGGTACATCGCGCGAGCAATTCACCTACGAAATGGGTTTGTCTCCGCGCCCTGCCGTTGACGAAATAGTCCGTGCGGCAAAAAACAAACAAATCGTTATTCTCAACGAAAACCACAGCGCATCCCAGAACCGGGCGTTTGCGACCCTGCTTGTTCGCGCTTTGAAAAAAGAAGGCTTTACCTATTTCGCAGCGGAAACGTTCGCGCCGCCCGCCGTTCTCGCCGACACGCAAAAGCGCGGCTATCCCGACCGAAAAACTGGCTACTACACACTCGACCCCGTGTTCGGCGATTTGGTGCGGCAGGCGCAGAATTCGGGCTACAAACTCGTCGCCTACGAAACCGAGGACGAAAAACGCCCGCCCGATTTCGTGGATGCGACGAACGCCCGCGAAACCGCGCAAGCGCATAATTTAATCGAGCGCATTTTCAAAAACGATCCGAAAGCCCGCGTTTTTATCTACGTGGGTTTCAGCCACGCTTCAGAGGTGGAGCAAAAGGAACCCGACGGGCGCGCGATTGCATGGATGGCGACCCGTTTGAAACGCGAAACCGGCATCGATCCGCTGACGATTGAGCAAAGCCAATTATTCGAGCCGAGCGATGCGAAAGAGGACGCCGCCAACGCGAACCCCGTGGCGCAGTTTCGCATGACGCAGCCCACGGTTTTGCGCCGCGCGAACGGAACCTATTGGCGCACGGGAACCGGCGCGGGCACGATGGATATGCAGGTGTTTCACCCGTTCGTGCGCGAAAAGCAAGGCCGCCCCGATTGGCTCAAAATGAACGGCTACCGCAAACCGTTTTCCATGGACGCCGCCCTCGTTCCCAAAACGGGCCGCGTGCTGATACAAGCCTTTGCGTCCAACGAAACGAGCGATGCCGCCCTGCCGGTCGATCAAATCCTTTTGACGGCGAACAAACCCGTGCCCGTGCTGATGCTTCCCAAAGGCAAATATAGATTGGTAGTGCAGGATGAAGGGGGCGTATCGCGGCCCGTAGGTAGGGTGACGCAGAAATAGCGCGAAAGAACCAAAGCAATGACCGAAGAAGAAATCCGGGCGGAGCGCGAACAGTGCGCGGACTGCGGCGGGGCATTGGAAGAAATCTCGGTTTTGGACAATCAAACCGATTCCGTGATTCCCAAGCCGCGATTCAGGCCGTTTCGCTGGTTTCACAAACGGGCGCAAAATAATGGCAAAAGCGAAGTTTATACTGCCGACGGAACTATACTGACATTTCGCTGCTCGCGCTGCGGGCGTATTACTTTTTATGGGGCCGAATTTTAGCCACCGACTAACAAAGAGAAATTGATATGGCCCGACAAAGCGACAATGAACCTCCTTACCCAAACTCCGCCCTCGAAGTGAAAGCCTACTGCGATGCGCTTATTGCCGCCCTTGCGAAATATCTTCCTGACCGCTTGGTTTGCGTTCTTTTGTGTGGAAGCTGGGCGCGGGTTGAGGCGAATCCGCCAAACAGCGATATTGATATTGCCGTGATTCTCGATACCGTTGACGCTCCCTCCCTCGCTTCCCTGCGCGACGCTTTGAGCGAATGCAAAAGCGGTCTTATCAACGTTTACGGGGCGACGGAAGTGCGCGCAATGTCACGCGAGGCGCTGGAATTTTACTCGACTAATGCGCGCGTTTTGTGGGGAAGCAACCCGTTCCCACAACCGAGCCGCCACGATTTTGCGCTCGATGTCGCGCGGTCTGCGGAAAGCCTGCTGCGGTACGCCCGTGCAACCCTGTTATATTCGTGGGCGTCCGATACGCAAATCCGTGACGATATAGCGCAGATTTTTGGCAAAGACGGACTTATGTGGGCGCTGCGGTGTTTGGTCGCGTTTAGAACGGGCCGCTTTCCAAAGACTATGGAGGAAGTCAAGAGCGCACTTGCCAACACGCCCGAGCAAACGCTGCTTTTTTGGCAGGAAACCCTTACTCCCAGCGATAGGGTCGAACGGAGCCAAGAGATAGCACTTTATGTAAACGAGGGGGGCCGTGCTTGGCTGCGTGAAGTTGAGCCGGTGCTGCAGGCTGCAGTCTGACGCGGCAAACGCTACCGAACAAAAGCCGCATCGCTTATACCGGGCAAGGCGGCTTTTGTTTGGGCCACAAACGGGCGCGAAGGCTACGGCGTGCTGCCGCCGCTTCCCCCGCCACCGGAAGGCGGGGTATTAGGATCGCCATCGGGCGGCGTGTTTTGCTTGTCGCCGCCGGAACCGACGCGCACGTCCTCAATGGTGACGACGGAACCGGGGGGCGGGTCGTCGCCGGGCGGGTTGGTCGGCGGATTGGTTGGGGGCGTGGGTGGCGTTGGGGGGGTGGGTGGAACGGGGGGATCTTCGTCTGGCATAGCATTCATGCTCCTTTCGATACTAAAACACACTACGAAAAATAGGCGCGCGCCTTACACCTTTTTTCCGCAGTACACAAAACACGAAAGCGGGCTTCGCATGGACGCAAAGGCAAGGTCATCCTTTTTCGGAAAAAGGCCACGAACTGGCAACGGGATTGGCGAAAACCGGAATTACAGCAAATGGAGCAAGCAGGGCCAATAAAGCGGTGCGACGAAAGAAACATCGTATAGTACTATGGGGCACAATCTCCCTATAATGCGTGCTGAGTGCATTTCGTGCGTTGCGCCCAAGAAAGAATGAAGAATAACGATGCCTACTGCAAAATTGCATGGTCTGATGGATGCCAGTTCCGTTTGGACGGTTGAGGGAATGATTTCTAACCATACCGTTACTGATACGCAGGTTTATGTGGTTCAAGAGCCGGACGGACACCATTATCGGACGGCAATCAAAGGTTCGGTGCAATCGTACAAACTCGCCCAAGAATTGGCAGGCATGGTATGGCGGGGGCATAGCGAAGAGGGAAAGTATGCCGAAGCCGACCGTCGGCTTATGTCGGTGCTTGGACGCGAGGTCGCAGTGAACAAGGTTTTCTGGGTGGGGACTCCCTTATGTAAAGAGGAGTCCATGATTTGCGATTTTCCCATCTCCGAAATCGAAAGTGCCGCAGGGATGTGTTCGCATCGAAGCACCAAATCTAAAAACACGTCCCTATAAAGCCCAAATGAAGAAGGTAGAATAGCAAAAAACGAGAACCGCATAAACGCGCAAGAAAGTTGGATTTGCATGGACGCAAATGGAATCAAAGCGGATACGGGTGGAGGGGCGGCCTTTACCTTGCTGGAAATCGTGGTAGTGCTGGCGATACTTTGCTTGCTTGCCGGATTGTTGTTTCCGGTTTTTATGCAGGCGCGGAGCCGGGCGCGCAAAACGACGTGCATCAGCAACTTGAAGCAGCTGCATAGCGCGTTCGCAAACTACGCACAGGATAACGACAGCTTTCTTCCGCCGTACCAAAACGGGCGCAACGCCCACTTCGGCGTGAGCAACCATACCTACGATGTGCCCGAAAAAGGCCGCGAACTGGTGCAGGCACTGCACCCGTACACGAAAAGCGACGCCCTATGGTTTTGTCCCGACGATTTTTGGGCGGGCACAAACGCAAACGACGGCTCGCACGGAATACTCCTGAGCATCGACCATCGGTATGCCAGCTACCGAACCGAGGTGCGTTTAGGGCTGGGTTCGCGTTTGGAAGCGCTCGTCGGGGAAAAGGTGACGATGGAAGGCCCGACCCTTTTTCTGCAAACCCAATCGCAACGCAACGCAGCCAACATTTGCCTTTTGAACGACATTCCCTCGCCCGGCGCTATAACACAGCCGTACAGCCACAGCGGCAGCCACAATTTGTTGTTTTTCGACGGACATGTACAAACCAAACCGTATTCGCAAACCGATGTGCCCTAATAGTCCTTGGTCAATAGTCTTTTGTCGCCGCGCTTTTCGGCTCCTTCGGGTAATATGGAGCCAAGTCCTTGAAAGGATAGTACGCCGTAAGTTCGCCCGATGTGCGCTTCCTCGCTTGGTCAGTTTTCGGCCTCGCTTTGTCGCTGCCGCTGACGGCCCTCCTTTGGTCGCGCAACGAACCGCGACCGGCCCCGCAAACCATCGTGGTACGCTCCGCTTCGCCCACCCCGCCTCATCAGGCCGTCCCAAATTATGGAGGCGTGCCCGTCAGGTTTACGGATGCCGTTACTTATCCCCGGAGCGACGGCGCGGAAGTTAAATTCACGGTCAGCTGCGATGCGTTGGTAACGCTGACCGTGTTTGGGCCGAGCAGCGAGGTCGTTTGCTCGCTGGGCAGCGCGCGCGTCCCCTCCGGCGTCAGTCAAACCGCGTTTTGGGATGGCAGCGACGATAGCGGCAGGCCCGCGCGGCTTCGGCATTACGTTTTGCGAATGTCCGCCCAAGCCGGAAAAGCAACCCACGTTATCATGAAGCCATTTGATTTCCCCAATCGCCAAGACGGTCGATAAAAAACGCTCCTGCTTGATTAAACCCAACCGATAAACCTATGAAAAATTCCGCGCGTTTCGTTCTTTGCGTTTGCATTTTGCTGATGGCTTTCGCTCTTGCGCCCGTGGCGCGGGCGGGCGGGGATGCCGACCGCGTCGTCGTTTCCTTGTCCGGCAAAGCGTGGGCGCGCTCGTTTGACCGAACCCAGCGCGCACTGCGCTACGCGGCATGGAAGCCGCTGCACAAAGGCGATCAAATCGGCCCGGAAAGCGAGATTCGCGTAGACAAGGGCGGCGCGCTCAAAATGCAAACGGGTGCGACCCTCGAAGACCCTGCCGCGATGCCGACCGACGAAACGCTGTTTTACGACCTTATGAGCGAAGGAAGTTTGGCCCGTCTCAACGATCAAAACTGGGCGGTCGCGCATCGGTCGCCGATACTGCAAACGCTCAAAGGCAAGATAACCCACCAATCTGTTAAGGGGCGCATTCCGGCCAAAGAATATTGGAAAAAACAAGGCGTCATTTTGCCATAGGGCGTAAAGCAGAGCCGGTTTGACGGTTTGGGCGAACATCGGGTACAGTGTGCCATGCAAAACTATCGAGCGGTGTTGCGGATGGGTTTGGTGATGGGATGCGTAGCGGTTCTGGGCGGAATGGCGCACGCGCAAAGTATTTTGGTGCAAAAACCGTTTTCCGTTAAAGTGGGGTCGCGCTCTGCCGCGCAGGACTATGACCCATATAATTACTTTTATGCGGGCGCGACCTTTGCGTATGCCAAATCGAACGCCCGTATTCCGGCAGCGGGCTACGCTTTGTACCAAGTCTACGTGGATTACGCCGCGCGGCGCATCGGTTTTGTCACCACTGGATCGGGAAGCCCGCACGCCAATGAGCGTTCGGTCGGGTTCGGCCCCGCCGTCACGTACCACTTCGCCCCGGCGATTGCCCCGATTCATCCTTTCGTCGGATTGGGTGTGGGCTATTACAACGTGAAAATATATAGCGCGCCGAGCGCCGGACGACTGGGCAGCAAAGTTTCTGCCGGTTTGGAATTTAGAGGCGGTTTTCTGGGCGAAATCGATTACACGATTATCGGCAAAGTCCGAGACGAAAAAGCGGGCGGAATGGGCCTCCGTTTGGGCTACCGTTTTTAGCAAAACGGTAGCGGCGGGATAGCACGACGAACGTGCCGAAATCACTCATTTTTTGCCAGTG
This sequence comes from uncultured Armatimonadaceae bacterium, assembly GCA_964241985.1. Lineage (GTDB taxonomy): Bacteria > Armatimonadota > Armatimonadia > Armatimonadales > Armatimonadaceae > CAXTBP01. The sequence continues at coordinate 42,023 of CAXTBP010000018.1, forward strand.
CTTTTTTGAGCGCGATGCGGCTGTGCCCGGTGGCGTAAGCATGAGGCAATTCGGCAAAAATTTCCCAGCCTTGCTTCTGGTAAAAGCCGGGCGCTTCGTATCCCGCCGTCCATGTCCAAAGGTGCGTGATACCGTCGATGGCAGCGACACGCGCTTCCAATCGGCGCAGCACTTCGGCCCCGTAGCCGCATCCCCGGTACGCTTTTTCCACGAATAAATCCGTCAGATAAAAATATCGATTGGTCACGTCGCCGGTTTCTGTCGCGTGTTTGTAGGCCAGCCCGCTCGCGCACCCAACAAACGTATCACCGTTTGTGATCACGAAACCGTGGCGTTCGGGCACTTCGACGGGATTGCCGAATTCAACGGTGTGTTCGTCAAACCCGGCGTTCATCCGCGCGAACTCCGCATTCGTCATTTCCCGCTCGTCGAATTGAACGCTCATTGTTTTTTGCCGCTCGCAAGCCGATTTGCGCGGGGCGGTTGGGTGGCCCAGCGGACGATGGCTTGGGTGGCTTGGGCGCGATGGCGCGCGAAATATACAGGGTCGCGCGGCGGCCCGTCGATGCGCGCCAAGCGGTGCAAAATCAGATACGCCTCGTAGGCAATCGTTTTGTCCTGCAAGGCGACCATCAGAAACGGCACGCTGCTCCGATTGGCAACCGGCCCGAGGGCGAAGACGGCACTTTGCCGCGTCGTTCCGTCCATCTCGAACAGCAAATGGTTCAGCGTTTCGACGGCTTTTGGGTTTTTGAGTTTGCCAATCGCCCGAACGCACACCGGCGCGGGCTTTTTCTGCCGAGCGAGCGTGCGGGCGAGTCGAATAATGCGCGGCAAAACGTCCACACTTTGATTGGTCGCAAGTCCCGTTAAAACGGTATCGCGGACGTGTAAATCGGGATCGTCGGCATACGGTACAAGGGCGTTAGGCAAGCGCGTATCCCGAACCGCCGCCAAATAATATGCGGACAAAGGCCGCAGTTCCGCATCGGCGAGCGACGGCAGTATCAGCGAAACGACGCGCGGTAAAACGGGCGAAGCCGTGTCTATTTGTGCACGCGCGGCGGCTTGCTTCGCGCCATTGTCCGTGAGCCGCACGGCGGGCACGGCATTGTCCACAACAACCCAATACGTTTGTTTTTTGACGACGACGCGCCGCAAAAACAGCAAAACCGTATCGCCTGATTGCAGTTTGGTTTCGCCGTACGTCGAACTGCCGGGCGCGGGGCGCGGGGCGTATGCAGGAAACGTTTCCGCGATTTGCCCTTTAAGCGGCGCGGCAAGCGTTCGCGCTTCCAAACGCAGCAAAGGCGTTGCGTCGCCGTCGCCGAGTAAGACGAAATCGGCGTGCGGTTTGGCAGAAGTGGGCGCGGGCGTCGCTGGGGGCGGCACGGGCAAAATTGTCTCGCGGCTTTTGCGGTCGGAAAACTCTTGGGGAACGCGCCCAAGTTTCGCCACGACGATAACGTTTGCGCGATTGGTCGTTTCGGCAAGCGGGCGCGGATAGCGCATTTGCGTTTGCGCGTGAACGGTGCGCGGCATTCCAAGCGGCAAAAACAATATGGCGAATAAGGCCGAAGCGCGGGCGCGCGCAAATCGCCCGCCGCGCGGGAAGCCAAAATCCCCCTGCCGAAATTGGTTTTTCAAAAACAACAGTAACAACATTAGTAGGTGTGCTCGGATTGCTCGGGCCGATAAACGACCCGGCAGCCAAAATAGGCGTCCTTTGGACGCGGCTTGTACAAGACGCTTTGTAGTGCGGCAAATCTACGATTTATGCGCCTCCAGAGGACGCCGACTTTGGCTGCCGGGTCGTTTATCGGCCCGTGCCATCTACTTTATACGAAAATAACCACGCCAATGTATCCCTGTATACCCACGGCGTTAAACAATCCACAGCCAAAGCGCGTCGGGTACTATACTAACAATAAACCAACGCCGTTTTTAAGGAGTTTTTGTCTGGTGGCGAAACCGAATATCTTGGTAATTTTGGTGGACGATATGGGCTTTTCGGATATTGGCTGCTATGGCAGCGAAATTCCGACCCCGAACTTGGACGCATTGGCGCAAAACGGCGTCCGCTTTACCCAATTTTACAATACGGGCCGTTGCTGTCCCACCCGCGCATCGCTTTTAACCGGCTTGTACCCGCACCAAGCCGGTGTGGGACACATGACCGACGATCATAATTTGCCGGGTTACAGCGGACGCCTGAACGACAAATGCGTGACGATGGCCGAAGTTTTGAAGCCCGCCGGGTACTTTACGGCTATGTGCGGAAAGTGGCACGTCGGGCAGAATTTGGGCGTTGTACCGTGGAAGCGCGGTTTTGAGCGCAGCCTCAATTCACCCGCCGGTGGCGTGTATTTCCCCGAAGAAAAAGGCGCGCGGATTTTCCTCAACGGACAGCAAGCCTTGGGCGAACCCGCGAGCGGATTGCCGCGCAACTGGTACGCGACCGATTTATGGGTGGACTACGCCATCAAGTTTATCGACGAAGCCAAAGCCGCGAAAAAGCCATTTTTCCAGTACTTGGCTTTTAACGCTCCGCACTTTCCGCTCCAAGCGCCCGCCGCCGATATTGCTAAATTCCGGGGCAAATACAAAAACGGCTGGGACAAAGGCCGGGCGGGCCGCTTAAACAAGCAAAATCAGATGAAAATGGCTGGGCCGGGCTGGGCATTGGCGTCGCGCCCCGATGTCATCAGCGACTGGGACAAACTGACGGACACCGAAAAAGACCGCTTCGATCACATCATGGCGACATACACGGCCTGCGTATCGCACATGGACGCGGCTGTCGGCAAATTGGTCGCGGCCCTCAAACAGCGCGGCGAGTTGGACAACACACTTATTTTGTTCATGAGCGACAACGGCGGAAACGCCGAGTCCGGCCCGAACGGTCGGTCGGAAGGCGACCCGACACGGGCGAACTCGACATGGTTTTGCGGGCAATCATGGGCGTGGATGCAGAACACGCCGTTCCGGATGTACAAGCACTACACGCACGAGGGCGGCATTTCGACCCCGCTTATCGCGCACTGGCCGCAGGGCATCGACAAAGGGCGACGCGGAAAACTGGAAAATCAACCGGGCCACTTGATCGACATCATGGCGACGGTGGCCGATGTGGGCGGCGCGACCTATCCCAAAGGTCAAATCAAGCCTATGGAGGGCGTCAGTTTGCGCCCCGCGTTCGCGGGCAAAAATGTCAAACGCTCGAATATGCTCTACTGGGAACACGAGGAAAACCGGGCCGTCCGTGACGGCAAATGGAAACTCGTCGCCAAAGCGAACGAGCCGTGGGAACTCTACAACATCGACATCGACCGCAGCGAACAAACCGACTTGGCCGCCAAAGACCCGGCCCGCGCCAAAGCGATGGCGACCGCATGGGATACATGGGCTAAACGCGCCGACGTACTGCCGCTCGGCGGCTGGCGCGACCGACCCGGCCCGAACGCAGGACGCCGCGCAAGCGCCAGTCAAGCCACCCGTTTCACGCTCAAGAATGGCGATACATTAAAAGGCCCGAACGCGCCCGCACTCTTAAATCACGCCTTTACAATTACGGCCCGCGTGGAAACCAAAGCCGACACAACGGGCGTTATCATCGCGCAGGGCGGCTTGCAAAACGGCGTTTCCCTGTTTGTGCAGGACAACAAACTCAAATGGGTCGTGCGTGGCGCGCAGCAGTTGTCCGAAGTCAGCCTCCCAATCACGCCCGGCTCGCACCAAATCACCGCCGCTCTTACGGCAACGGGAGAGTTGCGCCTCCAACTGGACGCCGCCGTTGCAACCGGGCCGGTGAAAAGTAAAATTGTCGCGCAGCCCGTCGATGGCCTCGCGGTCGGCAAGGACGACGCGGGCGCGGTCGGCCCATACGAAACGCCGTTCCCGTTCACCGGCACGATAACGTCGGTCGAATGGACGCGGCAGTAGCCGCTAAAGACAAGGACGAACCGTTTCATGCAAAAAACGCAATTCGTAACGCGCCTGCTGGGCGGTTTGTCCGGCCTGTTTGCGCTCGCCGCCCTCGCGGGCTGTCAAACCGGCCCGACATTCGACTGCGACTTGGTGTATTTGAACAAAAGCGGCATCGCGCTCACGAACGTCAACACAAGCGGCTTCGATACGGTCAGCGGGCCGGGCAATTTTCCCGTGGATTGTTTCGCCGAAGAAGTGTGGGGCCGCAGGCGTTACCCGCAATCCTGCACGATTTCATGGGACGAAGCCGCCAAGAAACCGCAATCATCCGGTCAGCCCGCCATAGGTTAATACACGCAAACCCTCGACCTGTCCGCCATCCCCGCCGAGCAGCGCGTCGGCAAACTGACCTTTGAGTTTTCGCCGCAAAAAAAGTGGAGCGCCTCGTTTCAAGCCAATCCCAAATAATTCAAACGCCCACGTGCAAAACCTGAAACGCGCCGGTTGCACCCTTTTAGCCCCAACCGGCAAGCGTTCCCCGTTCATGTACCAAAACGTTTTACTTTGCCTCCCAAAACGCAACGGTATCGTTATTCATGACATAAAGGCCCTTGCTCTGCGGTTCCCGGTAAAGGCGCGTTACCATAGTGGGCGTGCTCAGGCCGGGGGGCGGAGAAACCTGCGTCCATCCACCGGATCCCGCGCCGAAGGCCCGATAAACGCCCCGGCTGGATGCGATGAGTACGGAGCCGCTATCGGCAAGCAACGAGTAGCCCGTCGTATAGGCAGACGCCCCGGAGGGGGATTCGGAGCGGGCGATTATCCTGCCGTTCGGATCGCACCGGAAGACGATTGAACCGGGTTGCTGCAGCGCATCCTGTGTATTGTTCCGTGAATAGATGTCCCGGTTCGCCAAAACAAAGGAATTTCCCGTGTTCGGATCGACTACGATGTCCGCGACCCGAAAATTCCCCATGCCCTCGTTTTGTGCGGCCTTGCCCTCTGCCACAGCC
>CAXTBP010000019.1:0-40166 GCA_964241985.1 uncultured Armatimonadaceae bacterium
GTTCAAGGCCGCCCGAACGAACTGTCCGTAATCGGGATTTTGCTTGTCGGGCAAAGCGAACCCGACGATGGCAAACCGCTCCGGCAGCATTTTTTCGCAGTGCAAGCGAAACAAAGCGGGGAGCAGTTTGCGCCGCGTCAAATCGCCGGTCGCGCCAAACAAAACAAACGTACACGAGTTAAGCGGCATGATCTACAAATCCTTGTGCCCGCCCGAGGGCTGCGGGCCTTCGTTCGGGTTTTCTTCTTTTTTCTTGGCGGTAATCGCGTGTCCGCCGAACTCGTTGCGAAGGGCAGCAATCGTTTTGCCCGCGTAGGAATCGTCCTGCCGCGACCGGAAGCGCATTTGCAGCGATAGCGTAATGACGGGAAGCGGCACGGCGCGGTCGATGCTTTCTTCGACCGTCCAGCGGCCTTCGCCACTGTCATCGACCCATCCGCTAATATCGCCCAAATCGTTGCCCTGCGATTCAAAGGCGGCCTCGGCGAGTTCCAAAAGCCACGAGCGAACGACGCTGCCCTGATTCCACAAATGCGAAATGGCGTGCAAATCGAAATTGTATTCTTTGGCGGCGTGCATGAGTTCAAAGCCTTCGGCGTAGGCTTGCAGCATTCCGTACTCGATGCCGTTATGCACCATTTTGGTGAAATGGCCTGCCCCGGACGGCCCGGCGTACAGCGTTCCTTCGGGCGGGGCGAGGTCGTGGAAAATCGGCTCGGCGGCGTCATAAGCGTCCTTGTCGCCGCCAACCATTAAGCAGTAGCCGTTTTTGAGGCCCCAGACACCGCCGGACGTGCCGCAGTCCAAAAAGCGTAGCCCTTTTTCTTTGAGAGTGGCATAGCGGCGCTGCGAATCTTTGTAGTTGGAGTTGCCGCCGTCGATCACAATATCGCCGGGCGAGGCGACGGCGGCGATTTCTTGCAGTACGCTGTCCGTGATGCGTCCGGCGGGAACCATCGCCCAAAAAATGCGCGGCGACTGTTTGAGCTGCGACGCTAAATTCGTCACGGTATCCGTGACGGACACGCCTTCTTTTGCGACCAATTCGCGCATTGCCGGTGTTGGGTCTTCGCCGACGACCGTATGGCCTTTTTCCGTTAAGCGGCGGGCCATATTGCCGCCCATGCGTCCGAGTCCGATGATGCCGATTTCCATGCTTGTTTTCCTGAGTAATGCCGCGAAGGGTTCTGCTCCTTTTTATACCCGGCGCGTTCATTTTTTATCAGGCACGAAAAAACGCCGTCGCCGTAAATCTACGGCGACGGCGCATTAAGGACAATCGAAACGAAAGCGACCTGTTTAGCGACCGAAACCGCTGCTGCCCGGGCTGGCCGCTCCGCTACCAATCGCGGCCATCGCAATAAAGAAATAAATGATGCCCGGCACGGAAAGCACGGTGACAATGATACCAATGATTCGAGCGGCGGTGACGTTGCCGCGCTGTCCGCCGTCGTTTTGGTATTGGTCGAGCGTTTGCAGGGCTTTGTTGCCGTTGATCCACGCATACGGCCCTAAAATAATGCCGAAGCAGAACAAGCCGACAATCGCAGCGGCAAGCAACTGACCCGCTTTGACATCCGGCGCGATGCCTCCGGTCGCATAGCCCATGCCAAGTTGCGGCGGGGGCGCGTAGGCTCCCGGCCCGTAAGGATTGGGGGGCGGCCCGCCCGCAGGGGGCTGACCATAGGCAGGTGGCGCGCCATACGCGGGTGGGGGCGTGGGCTGGCGCAACTGCGGCGTACCGCCCGTCGCGCCGCCGACCCCGGAAAGCCCGGCGGTATTTCCGCCGCCCAAGTTCGTCGTTCCCGCGTTTTGGGGTGGGGGCGCGTAGGACGCGCCCACGCTGGAAAGCCCCGCCGAATTGCCGCCGCCCAAATTCGTGGTTCCACTGCTCGCGTTATCCGGGGGCGGGGTGTACGAGACCCCGACACTGGACAAGCCCGCCGAATTTCCGCCGCCTAAATTGGTTGTGCCAGCCGTCGCCGCAGGGGGCGGAGTGTAGTTCGCGCCGACACTGGACAAACCCGCGCTGTTGCCGCCGCCCAAGTTCGTCGTGCCCATCGACGGCGGAGGCGGCCCGCCGTTGGTTTCGTTGAGTTTAATGCGGGCTTGTTCGTAGCCGGGATCAAGGGCAACCGCTTTTTCAAACGCGGCTCGCGCTTCGTTTGTCGCGCCGGTCGCCTGCAAGGCAACCCCCAAATTGAACTGCGATTTGGCCGCTGCGGGCGTAAGATCTGCGGCGCGGCGGAACGCTTCCACGGCCCCGTCGGCGTTGCCGCTCGAACTTTGGGCGGCCCCGAGCAGGCTCCACAGCGACCCGTCGCTTGGGTTTTCATTGACCGCTTGGGTAAGAAGGGTGGCCGCTTGAACAAACTGGCCTTGTCGGAGCAGAGCGGTTCCTTGTTCGCGCAAATCGCCGTTTGTGGGCGTGTCCATAATTTTGTCCTTTTGATTTTTCTGCGTCAGAAGTGACGGGATTGTTTTTCGTTATACCCAAGCGCGGCGCAAAAAGTAAAGCCCCGCTTCTTTGGAAACGGGGCTTTCTCTAAAAACGGGCGCGATAACTAAAAGCCGTTGGGCGTTTGTCCGATACCCGAACCGCCCCCCAAATGCGTTGCGCTTGCGGCGGTTTGCAGGATTTGGTACGCGATATAAAGGTGGATCGGCTCCAATGCAATTCGCGCGACCGCCCACCACATCCATGTGCGCTGGCAAGCCAAGCAGTCTTCCTCATCATCGAATTTGCGATTTTGCCACGCGATGCGATTGCCCATAAATCCCATCACAAGGAACATCACAACTTGCAGAAACCCAATCAAAAGTTCCACGCCGAACGGGTTCACCGATTGACCAAAGACGCGGATCATAGAATAAGCAATTCCGATGCCGATACCGATGGGGCGCAAATTGTGATTTCGCAGCCACCAGAACGGAAAAACGGCGGCCCCCAAATTGAAGCCTTTCGCCACGTCGGGCGGAACCGAGCCTTGCATACCGGACGTGTTGGTTTGCATATACGCGCCCGCAAGATAAGCATTGGATTCGGCCCGGCTCATTTGATCGTAGAACAGAGAACCCGTGGGCGCGCCCGGCTGCGCTGCCGCCGGTTTGAGGCTCGGAACGTTCGCGGACGCGCTGCCTCCTACCCCGCCAAGTACCGGCGCGGGCGGCGGGGCTACGGTTGCGGCGGGCGCGGGGGCGACGTAGCCTTTGTCGGCCCCGACGCTGGACAAGCCCATGAGGTTTCCGCCGCCCAAGTTCGTTGTGCCCGTGCTTTCGGGTTGGGGCGGCGCGTAAATAGAGCCGACACCGGATAAACCCGCCATACCGCCCGTAGGCGCACCGCCCGTCAAACCTCCGGTTTGCGGCGTGGCTTGGTTTTGCGGGGCGGGGGCTGTTGTTGCCGCGCCTTCGGCCTGCGTCAAGGCGTGCAAGCGAACTTTGGCCTGTTCATGGTTCGGTTCCAAGATCAGGGTTTTTTCTAAGTTCTTGCGGGCCTCGTCGGGTTTACCAGCGGCAAGTTGAGCGACCGCCAAGTTGAAGTAGTTTCGGCCTGCGGCGGGGGCCAAGCGAAGGGCGCGGCCAAAAGCGTCTTCCGCCTTTTGATGCCCGGTCGGCGTATTTTGCGCGGAATACGTGGCTCCCAAAAGCCGCCACACGGCCTCGTCGCCGCTATCCTGATCGGCGGCTTCCCTCAATGCGGCGATGGCCGCGTCGTATTTGCCCTGTTTGAGCAAATCGGCCCCTTGCGTGCGTAATTCGTCTACCGTACCGGCTGCAATCATCAATGATTTCTCCCGTTCCAAAGCGTCGCAGCAAGCAAGAAAAAGCCATTTCGGCAACGCTGCCGAAAGTATAGGAAAAAACCGTTATTTTGTCAAGAGAAACGGGTAAAAAAACGGCTACGGGCGCAAACCCTCCGCCTGCAAGACGCGCCGCGCAATCGGCACGGCGACCGACGCACCATACCCGCCGTTTTCCACAAGCACGGCAAACGCGACCCGGGGTTTATCGGCGGGCGCGAACCCGATAAACCACGAGTGCGCGACTTTATCGCCGCTTCCGTTTTGCGCGGTTCCCGTTTTCCCCGCGACCGCATACGGAAGGCCGTTGAAGCGCCCCGCCGCCGTGCCGGATTCGGTCACGCCGCGCAGCATTCGCGCCAACTGCTCCGCGTCGCTGCTTGATAAAATCGTGTCGCCCTTTTCGGTTGGTTGGGAATGCAGTAAAAAGTCCGGCTTTAGCTTAACGCCGTTATTGGCAACCGTTTGCGCAACGCCCGCCATTTCCATCGGCGATGCGAGCATCGGCCCTTGCCCGTAGGCGATGTCCGGCAGTTCGGCCTCAAATTGCTTTTGCGTCGGCAAGTGTGAAAAACCGAACGACTGCGCGGTTTGCGATAAAAGCGTCGGGCCAAGCGCGATACCGGCGCGGGCGAAGTACACGTTGCACGATTCTTCGATGGCGCGGCTCAAATCCGTATTGCCGTGCGGACGGTCTCCTTCGTCATCGACGACACGACGGCGGGCGTAATTGACGCCGCCCGCCGTCCAATGGACGTTCATTTCGGCGTGGTTGCAGTTGACGGTAAACGCGGCCTTTTGCGCGGTCAAAAGGCTGGTCGCCGAAACGACCTTGAACGTCGAGCCGGGCGGATAAAAGCCGGACAAAGCGCGGTTGAGCAAGGCACTGTCGCCGTTCAAATCGGCGGAAAGGGCGCGCATACCGGACGGTTTGAGATTGGTCGGATCGTAGGTCGGAAGCGTGGCAGCGCACAATACGCCGCCCGTTTGCACATCGAGAGCGACGACCGCGCCTTTGTTTTTGCGCCGCCCCGTCCGTCGGTCGCGGATTTGGGCCGCTTCGTCGCGCAGAATATCGACGGCTTGTTTTTGCAGTTCGGCATCGAGGGCGAGCGTGACATCCTGCGACTGCGGCGGACGGTAGCCCGGCAAATCTTTGCGCCGCCAGTAACCGATGAGGTCGGCGTATCCGTCGAAGCCGCGCAATTGGTCGGCGTAGGTTTTCTCCAAGCCTGTCGGCCCGCCAATCGCGGGATCGACGTAGCCGATAAGATGCGCGGTGACCGGCCCGTAGGGGTAAACGCGCTTGCCGTCGCGGGTTTCGGCAAGAATACGCTTTTCGCGGTCGAGAATGCGTCCTCGCCCAATGTGGTTTGCAAGAAGAAGCAGGCGCGGATTCGTGTGGGGCCGAGAGACATTATCCGCGTCGGGCACTTTAACGGTTCGGGTGGCAATCGCGTTCGCGCCCAACTCCTGCACCCACCACAAGCGGAGCGGCAGCAGAAGGCCCAAGCACAACGCGAAAAACGCGAACACGCGCCGCGAGGCAGTCTGGTACGTGGTGTTCGCACCTGTCACGGCGGCGTCGCTTGCGCGGGCGGACAGCATCAGCAAAAGGCCGACTGTGAAAAACGAGGCGACCATGCTGGACTTGCCGTAGGACAGGAACGGAAGCGTGATGCCCGTGAGCGGCAAAATTCCCAAATTGCCCGCGATAATGACGACCGCCTGCAACGCCATCAGGCCCGACAAACCGCTGACGAGATACCGGTCGAAATCCGTCGATGCGCGCCGCGCAATACGGAGGCCGCGCTGGGCAATCGTGAAAAAGCACAGGCACAAACCGAGCGTGCCCCACAATCCGGTTTCTTCGCCCCATGCGGCAAGGGCCGAATCCGAGCCGCCGCGCGGTATAAAATGCGTTCCGCCAAGCGCCAACCCGCTGCCCCACGGCCCGCCTGACGCCAGCCCCCACAAACCAGACACCAAATGCTCGCCCAGCTTGTGCGTATTGGCCCACGGCGAAAGCCACATATCCACGCGCGTTTCAAACACACCGAACCGCAATTTGTAACCGACAAACCCGCCCAAAAGCAGCGCCAGAATGCCCAGCGCGATGAAAAAGCCGCGCGACGTCGCAAGATACAAAAGCAGCAAAAACGCGCCGAAAAGCAGAAGCACCGGCCCCAAATCCTTGACGAGCGCGAATAAAACGAGCGGCAAACCGTACAAAACGACAAGCGGCAAAACGTCGTTTTTGCGTGGGATAAACAGCGGCCCGATTTTGCGAAGGGGATCGAGCAACAGCGCACCCCGGTCGGCAAGGTAGGCGGCAAGGAAAAAGACGAGCAGAATTTTGATAACTTCGACTGGTTGCGCCCCGGCAACCGACAAGCGCACCCCGCCCGGCCCGACGCCCGCGATGCCTAAAAGAAACGTCCCCAAAACAGCGGCGACGGCATAGATGTAGCCGTACCGGTGGAGCGGCAGTCGCATAAATGGGCTGGACAGCGTGATAACAAGGGCAACCGAACCGCCGCCGATGACGCCTTTGGTTTGCTCCAAAAACGACAACATATCTCGCGTTGGGTCTTTGAGCGCGAACAACAAAAGCAAACCGAACACGGAAAGCAAACCAGCAATAGGCAAAAGAAACGGGTCGGCGGTCGGGCGGAATTGCCGCACGGCAAGATGCGCCAAAACGAGGAAGCCCGCTAAACAGAGAACGCACCGCCAAAACGTTTGCGCCGCGCTCGCCCATGTTCGCACGACAAATCGGTCGTTTGCGTCGGCAAGCGTGCCCGGCGTGACAAGAGGGGATGCGAGCAAACGCTCCCAAGTGGGCGCGGCTTTTGCCGTTGTGCCTTTCGCAGGTGTTGCGCCCACGGATTTGCGGGCGGCGTCGCACAAAGCGATAATGCGGTCTACGACAGCCTTGTTTTGCGCACCGGAAAAAACGCCTGCGACTTGCGAGCGCGTCGCCTGCAACGGGGACGGCATTTGCGCGGCGCGCAGTTTGTCAGCAATGGTCGCGCGTTCGGCTTTGGGAACAAGGGGAACGCGGCCCAAAGCGTCCACGTCGCCCCACACGCCGCCCGTTTGCGCGCTGCGGTTTGCGACAAGCCGCTCGCCGACCGAGGACGGAACGCCCAGAACGCGAGCGATTTGCGGCCCGGTTGCCGTGTTGAGGTTGACGACGCTCGCTGGCGTGGGCGCTGCCTGACTTTTGGCGAGCACGACTTGCCACGCGCCGCTAAACAAGGCGAGCAAAACAAAAAGCAGCAGAAACGCCTCCGTAAGGCGCGCCTGCCGCTTTTGTGTTTTTTGTGTATCCGGCGCGATTTCCGCGCCGGGCAAAGGGGTTGTCACGGGTTCCGCGAACCCGTTTTAGGACTGTTCGGCCACAAACGGGAGCAGGGCCATCATACGGGCGCGCTTGATCGCAGTCGCCAGTTGGCGCTGGTATTTGGCGCTGGTTCCGGTCGTGCGGCGGGGAAGGATTTTTCCGCGCTCGGTGACGAACTTGCGCAAAATCGCCATATTCTTGTAGTCGATATAGTCGATTTTCTGCACCGTAAAGAAGCAGACTTTGCGTTTTTGTTTGCGAATTTTCCGGGGTTTGACCGGACGTGCTGCGGGCATGGTTTGGTTTTAATCTTTCGGTTAAGGTTGAAGAAACGGTTTTATTCGGCGAACGGATCGCTCAAACCGTCGTTGTCGTCAAAATCGTTGGCGGGCGGAGCCGCTCCACGGCGTGCGCCACCGGCTGCGGGTGCGGGGCGTCCACCGCCGCTTGCGCCGCCGTAGTTGCCGCCACCACCGCCACCACCGCCACGGGCCGGGGCCGCTGCGGGAGCCTGATCGTAGTCGTTTCCGCCACGTCCGCCGCCGCTGTTTTGATAGCCGCCACCGCCGCCGTTATTATTGCTGTATCCGCCGCCGTTGTTGGCGTAACCGCCACCGCCGCTGTCTTGACCCTCGCCGCCTTCGCTGCCGTCGCGCGGTTTGTCGAGCGGGCGCACGTTATCGGCGACTACTTCGGCGGCTTTTCGCTTCTGGCCTTCCTGCGTCACGTATTCACGGATTTGCAGTTTGCCTTCCACCGCCACCAAGCGGCCTTTTTGCAGGTAGTTCGCGGCGAACTCGGCGGTTTGCCGCCAAGCAACGATGTCAATAAAGTCGGTTTGTTTTTCCTGCCCACTTTGGCGGGCTTCCGCCGATTGGGGCCGGTCAACGGCAATCGAGAACGACGTAACGGACACACCGGACGGCGTTACTTTGGCTTCGGGGTCGCGGGTCAACCGCCCAATTAAAATAATTCGGTTCAGCATAAAAAGAATTCCTTACACAAGGCTTTGCCGCGACATTAAACGCCCTTGCTTACGCGGCGGCGTCAGGGTTTTCCTGCTCGGCTTCGGGGGCGACCGCTTCGAGCGTGTTCGGCTCGGTGGGCGGAAGCGGGGCGTCCACATTAAGGTGTCCGTCCGTCACGCCTGCCGCGTTCTCCACTCCGCCATTGTTCGCGGAGTCGGAAAGGTCGGTCACCATTTGTGCGCCGGGATTTTGCGCAGCCATGCGGGCGGCGTTTTCGCGGTCGCGGCGATCTTGTTCGGCTTGGCGCGCGGCGCGGGCCTGCGACGGGAACCGGTCGGCGCGCTTGTCCTGCTTGATGATCATCGCGCGGATGACGTCGTCGCTGATGCGGAAAATGCGGTCGAGTTCGTCTTTGGCGGCGGGTTCGCTGTGGAAGTTCAGCAGAATGAACTGTCCTTCGCGGAAATTCTTGATGGGATAGGCCAAGCGGCGCAGTTCCATCTTGTCAATATCGTCTATAACGCCGCCGGAGCGGGTGACGACGCCCGAATACTTGTCGATGATAGCGTTCATCTGTTCGTCGGCAAGCGACGGGTCAATGATAAAACACGCTTCGTAAGCGGTTTCCATACGTTTCTATTAACTCCCCTATGGTCTGGATCGGCTCCCGGCGCGATGCGTAATACAAAGTCCGAAAGCAGGGAAGGCACAACCGGAAAATTCCGTGGTTCCCGCAGGAACGCCGTGCCCAAAACCTTTTTCTGTTTCCGGCACAGTATAGCACGGCGGGCCGCCGGTCGCAACCGCCCAATCGACCCAGCGGCTAAAGCCGCCGTCTGTTCCGTAAAACCCAAAGCACCGTGAATGGTGCTGACAATCGAGCGCAGGATCTCGGAATTGATGCAGCCCCGTTCACGGGACTTTTCTTCACAAAACAGACGGCGGCTTTAGCCGCTGGGTAATCTACATTCCCAAGCCGGGGGGCATCATGAGGGAACCGCCGTCGGATTTGATGCCGAACTGGGCTTGGGAAATATCGGCGGGAATATCCGTGTAGCGGTTTCGCACTTCGTTGAGGGCGCTGTCCGCGCTCCCGTACAAACCATCTACACTTTGGCTCGCCTGCTTGCCGTTTTTTTGCTGGAATAACTGCGTCAGCGATTGCTGCGTGTTCGTGGTTTGCTGTCCGTTATTGGCTTTGAGGCTTGCCGTCGCGTTCGTCATCACGCTTTGTAATTGGCTCATTTGCTGAACGCTCGCCGTAAGCGCGCCGTTATACGCGGTTGCGAGCGGGGCGCACGGGTTCGGCGGCGTTTTCTGCTGAAAGACAGTCGCCGCGCCGTTCCATTCCCCGATGACGCCGCCGATAATTGCAGCGTAGTTCATGGGCTTGTGTTCGGGCGGGGTCGCGCCGGATGAATCGCCGTCCAAAAGGCCCATTGACGCCCCCGTCGTGTATTCCTTGATCAAATCCTGCAAGCACAGCGTCATTTGCTGCGCGCTTTTGGCTTCCAAACTTTTGCGGGCCGCTTCAAACTGCTTGAGCCAGCGCAGGTACGCGATAATATCTTCGGGCATCGGGTTTCCGACCGTGGCGGGCGGATTAAGAACGGGCGCGGCTTTGGGCGCGGCAACCGGGGGAACCTGCAGAACCGGAGCCTGCACGGTTTGCGTCGGCGGGGCCGTCAGAACGCCAGTCACCGGCGCTTCGGTTTTCTTCGCCGACAACACGCCGGTCGCTTTGGCAAACAAGAACCCCGCAATCGCCAGCAAAACGACGCCCCCGCCAATCGCCGCCGCGATTTTCCCGCCGCCGTTGTTATTTACCGGGGCTTGGTATTGCGATGGGTACTGCGGCTGTTGCTGCGTCATTTGCGTTTGGTGCATCGGCACGGGCGCGGCGGCAAACGATTGGGTTGCCTGCGGTGTCCGTGCCGCTTCCTTGCCGCAAAGGGCGCAAAATCGTGCGTTGGGCGCAAGTTCCGCGCCGCATCCCGTGCATCGTGCCATAGTGTTTTGTTCTTTCGCTCGTTCCGCTTGCTCTGCTTTATTATGTTGTGCTGTGTTGGTTTTACTCTACCCAATAAACGCGCCGATTTGTGAAAAAGTTACGCAAAAACCGCGCCACTAATTAGACGCCGCAACCGGGGGAGCAGGTTCCCGATTGACAGATTCTATACGCCTCTAAAAACCACATGGGTTTCAACCCACGTCTGAGTGGCCTTCGGCCTATTGTCCTCACGGACAAAGAGGTTTGTGCAATTTTTCGGGTTGTGCCGCAAACCGAACACCATCGGTTTGTCGGCGAATCCACCGTTCGCTTCTTTGTCCGAAGGACAGTAAGCCGAAGGCCACTCAGACGTGGGTTGAAACCCATGTGGTTTCACACCGTTTGCCACGAGCGAGTTTTGGAACTTTTGTCCACGGCTTCCAGCACTTTTTGGCAGGCCAAGCCGTCGGCGAAGTCGGGGTGCGTCGGTTTGCCTTCGGCGAAGTCGTCCAAAACGTCGCGCATAAAGTTGATGAACGTGTGTTCGTAGCCGATAATATGACCGACGGGCCAATAATTGCCGGTGTAGGGGTGCGCACCGTCCGTGGTTTGAATGGTGCGGAAGCCGCGCAAATCGGCTGGGTCGTCGTGGTTGTAGTATTCCAACTCGTTCATGCGCTCCATGTTGAAGACAATCGAGCCTTTTTCACCGTTGATTTCAAACCGGTTGTGGTTTTTGCGCCCCGCCGCAAGGCGCGTCGCCTCGAACGTTCCGACCGCGCCGTTGGCGAACCGGGCCAAAAAGATGGACGAATCGTCAACCGTTACTTGGCCCATTTGTTCGGACGCTTTGCCGCCTAATCGGTCGTCGGATTCGGCAAGAAGGGGTCGCTCTTTGATGAACGTGTCCAGCATCCCCGACACTTCGTCAATCGGGCCGACCAAATAGTGCGCGATGTCGATGAGGTGCGCGTTCAAATCGCCGTGCGAACCCGACCCGGCAATATCGCCGACCAAACGCCACACGAGCGGCATATTTGGATCGACAATCCAGTCCTGCAAATACACGCCGCGAAAATGGTAAATCTTGCCCAAAACGCCACTTTCGATCATCTTTTTGGCCTGCGCAATCGCGGGAACGCGCCGGTAGTTGAAGCACACCGCATTCGGCACATTGTTCTCCGTCACGGCATCGAGCATTTGCTGCGCTTCGGCAACGGTATTGGCGAGCGGCTTTTCGCAAATGACCATCTTTTTGTTTTTCGCCGCCTCAAGCACGATTTCGACGTGGCTGATGCCGGGCGTGACGACATCAATCAGATCGATGTCGGGCCGGGCGCACAGGGCCTTGTAATCGGTTTCGTAGGACTCGAACCCGAACTTGTCCGCCGCCGCTTGTACGCGCTCTTCGCTCCGCCCGCACAAAGCTTTGAGCACGGGTTCGGCGGCCATATCGGGGAAAAACTTGCCGACTTGCCGGTACGCATTCGAGTGGGCTTTGCCCATAAATTGATAGCCGACAAGGCCAATGTTGATTTGTTTTTTAGGGGTATCGCTTGGCATAAAAGAACTTCCTTCGTTGGACGGGAGAAAATTTTGAACGGACTGCTTCCGCTGTTTGATACGCGCGCCAAAGGGTTTTTTCCTTCCCGTTCGCGCGGTGAGCAGGCACGAAAAAAGCGCCCACGCACTGCGTGGGCGCTCTTTGATACGACGGCGGGAAACTATCGCGCCGTCACTTTTGTCACTTTTTTGACGGGCTTGACCGGAACGGCAGGCTTTCCGCCCATCGGGACGACGGGGGCGACTGCGGTGGGAACCAAGCGAACGGCGGGGTTGACGACAATTTTCGCTTTTTCCACGATGCCGTTCATCCACTGCTGCATAACCTGCGGATTCGCCAAATTTTGGTCAACCTGTTCTTTGCGATACGCAACTTTTTCCGCCGGTGTGGCTTCGCTGCCCTTTTCAATCAATTTGATCAAATGGTAGCCGAAGTTGGTTTTCACTGGCCCGACGACATCGCCTTTTTTCGGTATGGCGAACGCGGCGGCGTCAAACTCGGGCACGAAAAAGCCCCGCCGCGACCAGCCCAGAAGCCCGCCTTTTTCTTTGTTGGAGGTGTCGTCGGAATAGGTTTTGGCGGCATCGTCGAACGTGATTTTGCCCGCTTTAATGTCCGCGTAGATGCCGTCGATTTTGGTTTTGGCGGCGGCGTCCAATTTAGCCTGTTCTTCAGGCGTGGGCGGAGCCTGTCCGGGCGCGGGCGAAAGCGGAATGGTTGCAATCAAAAGGTGAGCCAGTTTATACTGGCCGCTCAGGGGTGCGACGCCGTTTGAGAGCGTTTTTTCCAGTGCCTTGCGGCGGAGCAAATCCGACCCGACACTGTAGCGCATCATGGCATCGGTCACGCCATTTTGCGTGGCGAATTCCTCATAGGTCATCGGCGTTCCGCTTTGCATCATGCGCGACACGATGTCCTGCTTGGTTTTGGTGATGCCTGCGTTCAGTTCCGCCGGTGTCACCGTCACGCCAAGCCGCTTGGCTTCCTGCTCGACCGCGACAAGTTGCACCATTTGTCCAATCAGCGGGCGACCATGCTGCATATCGAACATCGCCAGCACTTCGTCGCGTGTGATGTCGCGTCCGCCGACACGGGCCGCGACATTGGCGGGCAATTTAACCGGCGGTGCGGGCTTTGGCATCGGCGGCAGTTGCAGCGATGTACTCGCCGTCGGGTTGGGCCGCTTGGTGGCGGGCGCGGGCGGTGTTGTCGTCACCGGCAAATTGGCGGGCGGGTTTTGCGGGGCCGGAGCTGGTGTCGTCGGGGCTGGGCTGGTGGGAGCCGGGGGCGTCGTCGGCGCGGGCGGCGCTTCTTGGGCAAGCGAAGGGCGGGCAGCAAACGGGGCGACGCTTACCACGGCGGCAAGCAGTCCGGCGTAACGCGAAAGCATAAAAACGATCCTTTATTGAAATGGAACGCGCCGGTTTTTTCGCTTTGCAAACCGCAGGCAAAAACCACAAAAATGAGGCGAAAACGGCGCGGGAGTGACCAAAAACAACCGGTAACAAACAAAAAGGTCGCAAAAGCGGCCTAATCTATGGTATCGCGGCAGGGCGAGAGCGTCAAGAAACCCGGCAACGACCTGTGGTTGTTTTCCTATTTCGCTCCAACGGATGTTTGGCCCGGAAGAAAAAGATAGTTTGGAAGAATAGAACGCGGCACTAACAAGCCGTCCTTATCAACTTCGCAAACGCTCAGCGAAACCATGACGCTGCCGTCCGCCTGCTCCGTTCGTTTACCCGACAAAGCGACGCGATTCAGATCGTTTAGGTAAACGGGAAAGTGATTGGTTCGCATTTCGCGAATGGTTTGCAGATAGTCCGTAGTCAAAAGGCTAACAGCGAGGTCGCGGCTCGCTTCTGGCCCCAGTTCACTCAGCGGAACCTTGCCGTCTTTGGCGGCTTTGATAATAGGCTCGGTTGCGGCGCGCAAATGCTTGACCGTGGCGATATGAAACAGCATATCGGAGTTACGATCAATCGATGTTCCGCTGTCATAAGTAAATTTTTGCGTTTTCTGCTGGCTTTGCAACACTTTTTGCAACGGAAGTGGAAGCGAGGCTTGCATAGCGGACGGCAGTTCGAGCAAATTTCGCGGAATGGTTGCGCGCAAACGGGTTATGCGCTCCTCGCCCTTGTCGTTCTTGACGACCCGCAAGCCGTAAACCGCTGCTATTCCGTGAAGAATCGCGTAAGGCGTTGCTTTGTCTTCGCCGACCATAAAAACCGGCTTTTCGGCGAGGGCCGTATCTACGGTATACGGGAAAAAATCCGCTTCTTTGCTCGTCACTCGGCGTTCGTTAAGCCGGTTTATGGCTTCGCTCAAATAAACGGTAGGCGAAGATTTTTCAACCTGCGCCCACGCGAAATCCTGCGCGTTCGGCGCGGTTTCATCCTTCCCCAAATTGACAACTTTCGTAGGATCGCGGCTGTCCGTTTCAGTGGACGCGCCTACATGGGTCGCATTGGATTCGACGACGTGCGGATGACTAATGGGCCGGAACGCCAAAATGTGTTTAGCGCCGTAAGGGGCCTCATAGCCGAACAGCGGAACGCCTTTTAGTTGAGCGGTACGGTCGAACATAGTTTCGCCGTTGCGAAAACCAAGCGTCGGCTTACGCTCCTGCATAAGCTCCAACAGTTGTGTGGTTCCCAGAGTATTCAATATTGTCCAGTGGAACCTGCGAGTTGCGGCGAACTTTATCACATTTTGCTGCTGAATGCCTTGCAGTTCATCAAGTCGCAAGCCGCCCGGTCGCGCAATTTGGTTCCATTGCGAAACGGAGAAAGAAGACAGAAACTTTTCTTTCGTCCCGTCCTCGTAGTAGGCCAACGTTGTGACGGGGCCGAGGTTCGGCTGCATGGGAGGAACGTCGGCGAAGCGCGACAAAAGTTGTACGCCGTCACGGAGCGCGGCGCGGCACTCGCCCAGCGTGACCAGAGGCACGTCATCGGGTTGCGTATACCGCTTACGGAAAACGAAAAGCGTGTCGCTTTTCGCCACGTCGTAGTCGTAGCTTTCGGCGAGATCCACGACCGATTGCGGAACCCCGGCGACCGGAATGCCTGCATCCTCCTTAGGCGGATTTCTCCGTAACGGAAAGCCTTCCACAACGAACGCGGCAGAAAACTGCCGACTTAAATCGTTGATTTTGTTTTGAAATTCGGTAACACCAGACTGCGTAAGGCGCTGCGCGGGTAAAGGCGCATTAGCGGTCGGCTCTTGTCCCTGCACGACGCTCCCGCCGCCGAAAATCAAGCACATAGCAAATAGAACGAGGCGCGGGAAGGCATCATACCTTCCCGCGCCTGAAAAACGAAGCATCGGCAAGAAATGCACTAATATCTCCTAATAGGGTTGGTTGACAACGCTCGCTTTTAACTGAAAATGCGTTTCATGCAAAAACTCGTTTGGATAAACATAGTCGTCCCAATTATCGTTTTTCGACTCATCGTAAGAACTCGTGAAGGGAACGCCCTCTATCGTTTGTCCTTTGAGTTGTTTCCCGTCCTTTGCAACAGAACTTTCCGCGTATTGCAGCTGCGTGTCATTTAATCCCTTGACGCGCATCCGACCGCCGAAGTGTAAACGGGTAGCAGCCCCGGCTCCGTCGAAACGAAATTGGAGCGTCGCCGTATCATCCACATTTTTTACGTGAAGTTCATGCCCGCCCGGGCATCTCACGAAAATATAGGGAGCGGTTTGTCCGACAAGTTCCGGCGCATTACCGTTGGTCTCGTAGGTGACGCCAAGTTGCAAAGTCCAGTCGGCGTCAACGGAAGTTATGTCTACCCCCGATGAGGCTTCTGGCCCGGGCAGTGTAGGTGGCCCTCCTACTGTACCCGGATTTGTGGTGCTGGGCGGCTGCATCGGCAGCAGCATTAGTATGCCGAGAACCGGTACAGTTGTCATCAACTCAACAAGCTTCATTACTGTTATCTCCAACCTTTTTGATCTAACAAGACATTGTGTTGCCTTTTTCTTGGCCCATTGTTCCCCCCCGTGCGCTTTGAAACACTCGTGCAAAAATTTTTACAAAGGCAAGCGAAGCGTGACCGTAGTTCCCGCGTCCGGCGCGGTTTCCAAAATGAGTGTGCCGCCTGCGCCTTTGGCCCGCTCGCGCATGGACGATAAACCAACACCCGCACCCGCCTGCGCTTCGTCGAAGCCCCGCCCGTCGTCGGAAACGGAAACCACGATTTCCCGACTGCGGCCCGCACCGTCTTCGCGCAAATCGACACAAACGCCGGTTTTGGGCTGGGCATATTTGACCGCATTGGTCGCGGCTTCTTGAATGATGCGACGAATGGGCAAACGCGCGGCGGGCGCGAGCGCGTTCAAAAGGTCTGCCCCGGTTACCCTAATCGTAATTCCGGTGCGCCGCGAAAGCCGCTCGATTTCGCGGGCCAAGTCGTCGCCATCGGCGGTCGCCAGCCACGGGCGGGTGTGGTACGTCCAGTCCCGCACGGTCGTCATGGAATCCCGCAGAGATTGGGCCTCTTCGCGCAAAACGGCGGGGAGTTCGGTATCGTCGGGGTGCTCTTTTTCGCGCAGCCGGGCCGTGACTTCCAAGCGTAAAACCGAAGCCGCCAAACTGTTCCCCACGCCGTCGTGGACTTCGCGGGATAAATTGGCGCGCTCCTCGGCCATCGCAAGCTCAGTCGTCAGGTTTGCGATCTGCCGCTCTCGATAGGCGGAGTTTTCGCGCAGGCGGCGTGTGACGACGCTGACCGCCATCAAAAGCCCGATGCGGAGCGCGCTCTCCAAAACGTAGCCCGACGTAATGCGGGCCGGGGGCCACGGCAGCGTTCCCGCCAGCAGGGCGGCGACCGCGCCGTACCGGATCGCGTTGGCCTCGTGCTTTTCGGCCAAAATGGTTTCGGCGACCACGACGACAAACACCAAAATCCAAACCGGCGAGTTGAGGCCGCCTGAAAAGCGCAATCCGCTCGCAACGAGCAGCAAATCCACGCTCACAAACAGCCAGCCCAAACGGTTGTACAACCGGCTGTCTTGGCGCGTGCCCCGGCGAAACGCCGCCCACGACCGAAACGCCAAATTTGCGATACCAAGGGCGAGCACAAGCAAAAACGGCACGACCTGAAGCGGCGGCCCGCTGTCGTCCAACCCCAAACTGCGGGCCAAAACCCATGCGACAAGCCCAAGCAAGCACAGCCAGTACACGGACGAAATCCGCCACTGTGAGCGGCGGGCCGGGTCGTTGTCCTTCCAAAACAACAGTGGGTTTCGTCGCACGGCGTCTTGCTATCCGTCGCCGCCCGAAGCGCGTTCGGGCGTTAAATCGAGCAACTGTTCGACGAACTTTGCCTGCGGTGTGCCTTCCTTGCCTTTGAGCCAGTCGGTGAATAGTGCCCGGCTTTCTTCGGCAAGGATTCCTCCCTCGATAACTGGAGCCGTGGACTCGGGGCTTTCCGGCGGCTTCACGCGCCGGGTTCCGTTGTCGGCGGGCGCTTCCAAGCCGAACAAAACCTGTTTGACGCCCGCTTCCATCGCGGCCCCCAAACACATCACGCACGGCTCCAGCGACGAAACGAGCACGGCGTCGGTCGCATCGGGCGGCAGGGTAGGTTTCCGCCCTTGACCGTCGCCGCCCGCGTTTTCAAAGGCGATAATTTCCGCGTGGGCGTTCGCCCGCTCGAGGGCGACCGAGCGATTGTGCCCGCGCGCGACAATCGTGGCCGTGCCGTTTTGGTTTTCGTTTAGGCGGGCAATCACACACCCGATGGGCGCTTCGCCCTCGTCCACACCGATTTGCGCCTCGCGCAGGGCTTCGCGCATAAGCCGCTTTTTCTCATCGTCGGTCAAAAAAACGGGGGCTTGGTTGGGCATAATAAAAAATTTCTAAGGTTGCGCGAAAATCGTTGTAAGAACGCGCGCCTTTTTGCGTTATACCCTTTGACACGCTTCCTGATCGTTCCTTGTTCTTTGGAAGTGGGGTCACCTCGCACTTCCGGCGCGGAGCAAGAGAACCAAAGGAACACGCGGGAAAAGGAGACGCACGGTTTATTTGCGCAAGGCCGACGTGGCATACGACCACAAGCCGCGCGGCGAATGGGCGCGAATAACGGAAAGCACGGTTTGCGGCAGGGTGGTATCGCCGGGATAAATCAAGTAGCGCGGCTCCCAAATCGGGCCAAACTTTTCCTTGAAGGCGTGCAGCCCTTTGAAGCCGTAGAAATAGTTGAACCGCTGATACAAAAGCGCGCGACCTTTGACCATGAGTTCGGACTCATCCGGTTCGGCGACATCCCCGCCCGAAAGCGGCGACAGCCCCAAACTTATGATTTCCTCCCCCTCGGCTTGAAACGCAAGAGTGGCCGATGCGATGAGAAATTCCATCACGCCATTCGGCGAATCGCTGGCCCGGCGCATCAAATCCAATCCCCAGCCCCGCGTTCCAATCGGCACGAATGAAACAAATGCCAACACTCGGTCGGTTTCCGTTTGCCGCGCGACAAAAAAACGGCTGTCGGAAAACAAATCGCTGTGCGGCTCAAATCGGCCCAAGCCGAACGTTTTTTCTTCGCCCTTGTGCGCCAAAAGCCATGCTTCCGAAATCGCGTCCATTTGCGTTAAGGTGTCGGCGGCCTGCGAACTTTCGGGCGCGAACGCTTCAAAGGCGATCCCGGTTTTGCCCATTTTGTTAATCGCCGTGCGTAAATCCTGAAACGGTTTGCCTTTCATGCTCCACGTCGCAAGGAGCAAAACGGCGTCCTCGCCAATTTTGAGGGCGCGCAGTTTGTGTTTTTGATACTGCTTCAAATAGCGGCCCGTGGTTTGGTAAAACGCGGGCGACCAGTCGTGGCTGCGGCACAACTGACAAAACGACGCGATGGCCTCTCGGGCCTGCAACGGGTCACCGAACGGGTCGCCAAGCGCAACCGCCGTCCGTCCCACCAGCACGTAAGCGACGCCCCAATTTTCGTTTTCGCCGCCCATGTGGTACTGTTTGTCGGGCAAAAGCGCGAAATACGAAATTGGGTCACTGGGAAACGTTTGCAATAAACGCCGCGCCTGCTCGCGGTCGTAAACAAGGGTGCGGGTGCGGGGAAGCACCGGACGCAGCAACATAAACGCCCCGTAGCCCGTGGCGCATAGGGAAATTGTCAAGAGTGAATTGTCGAACCAGCGAGTGCGGCGGGTTTGCGGGCGCAACGGCTGAAGCGCGGGCGTGAAAATAAGTCGGTTCGTGGTTTGTAAAGCGGCCCGCTTCCACGTAAAGGCCGGTTTGTATTCGCGCCGCAGCAGATAAAAACCGATTGGGCCGTACAGCACCGCGAAGCCGATGAGAAATACGGCGGCGAGCGTTCCTTGCCGCGCGGACGGGCGGTCGTTTTGCGCGTAAAAGGCGTGCCGGAATGCGAGCAAAACAAGCGCCATAACCAAGCAAATCGCCGCTTCTTCCCAGTCCAAGCCTTTGATAAGGTGCGGGGCCGGTGCGACAAGCGTTAGAAGCAGGGCAATCCGCCATGCCTGCCGTTTGTGACGTGCGAGCGACCGGGCAAGCATAATCAAGGCCAAACCGAACAGCGCGATCAGGGTGCGCGAAGCGTGCTCCAAAACGAGCGGCAGATGCACGGTCGAGTGCAAAAATGTCGCTCGCCCCGGCCCGCGCGCAAGCAGCGCCGACCAGAAATTAAGCAGCCCAAAACCGAGCGTAAACAGCGCGATAGCCCGCACAACCCAGTTGCTGTGGCGCGGACTGAAATCGTTTTGCGGAACGTGCAGCAAGGCCGAATCCGCAAGCGACGCTACGAGCGGAGTGGGCGCATCGTCGCTTGGCGAAAGGCTTGGGGCGGGCGGCACGGTTTCTTCGGGCATGGCTTAGGGTTTCGCGCCATCGCGGATCGTACCGGCGTCGCTTTTCATGGTTTCGCTTGACAAGCGTTCGCCGGGAATGCGCCCGCGCACGTCGCGGAGGCTCTGCAAAAGCATGGCCCGCCACGCATCCCACGAATGATGCCCGGCGGCGTGGTAATGCCGGTACGCGACCCGGCTTTTTTCTAATGCTTGCGCCATCTCTTGCGCTTCGGCTTTTGCGTCGGCGTAATCGCTGATGCCTTCGCCGAACCAAACGAACGTGTTTTTCCATTTGGTCTGCGGCCCGGTCAAATAATCGAGCGGGCTTTCGCGGGCGAGGGCGTCGGGCGTCGGCTGCGCGGGCCACAGCGGCCTGCCGAACTCCTTCAAGTCCGCACGGTAGTAGCCGGATATGCTAATTAACGTGCCGAAAACATCGGGGTGTTTGAGACCCACATTCACGGCCCCGTAACCGCCCGTCGAAATGCCGCCCAAAAATCGCGCCGAGGCCTGCGGAATCGTACGGTAGGTTTTGTCCGTCCACGCGGGCACGTCGCGGGCAAGGTAGGTTTCCATTTGCGTTCCCGGCGCGGTAGACAGAGCAATCGGCGCGTTCAAATATTCACCGTCGCCGAACTTGCCGATACTGGCGTGGGCGTCCGGCATGACGACAATCAGCGGAGGGATTTCGTTATCCACGATGCTTTTGTCTACCATTTGCGGGGCCAAGCCGAAGCGCGCCCAGCCATCGCCTTTGGGGTCGGGGAAACCGTGCAGTAGGTATATCACGGGATACCGACGCGCCTTGTTTTCGGGTGCATCGTGGCCGGGCGGCAGATACACCAAAACGTTCCGCGTTTCCCGTAGAGCCGCGCTATCTATTTGCGCTTTTTCCACGCGGCCCCGCAATTTCCACAAGCCGCCCGTCCAGTCCAGCCATGCAATTTGCAGCGTTTGCCGCGCCATGTCGATATTCCACGCGCCCCAAAAGGCGAGCAGCAAAACCGCGAAAACGCCCAGCGTTATCCGCCCTGCCTTTTTGCCCCGGGCGCTTTTCACGAGGCGGGCAGCAGGGCGTGCAAACCGTCGAAAAACAAATCGCCCCACAAACTCCAGTCGTGCTTACCGTCGGGCGTTTTCACGGTCACCGACCGAATGCCCGCCGATTGCAGTGCGGCCCCCATGCGGCGCGTGTGGTCGGCGTAGGGTTTTTCCTCCTGCCCAGCACCCAAGTAAAACTTTTGCGTTTTCCATTCGGCGGGAATGCGGCCCGCGCCGACTTTTTCCGGCACATAGAACAGGGGCGAGTTCAGCGACATCGCCGCGTCGCTGTCGTTCATAATAATGTGCCCCCAGCCGAATCCGCGCATATCGTAGTACCCGGAAAGCCCAATCGCGCCGCCAAAAACCGACGGGTTATGCAGCGCGAGATTGACCGAGCCAAAGCCGCCCTCGGACACGCCCGCAAGAAGTCGGCTTGCCGGGTCGGGGCGCGTGCGGAAATGGCTGTCCGTCCACGGAACCACTTCCTTGGCGATCCACGTTTCAAACCGGTCGCGGCGGTCGGCGCTGTCGGCCCATTCGCTGTCGCCTTCTTTTTGCCCGACGTAGTTGCCGTCGGGAATCACGAAAAGGACGGGCGCGACCTGCTTTGCGCTAATCGCACTTTGCAATCGCTGCGGAAAATTGCCCAGTTTGATGAAGTTGCCGGGATTGCCGGGCGAGCCGTGGAGCAAATATACAACGGGAAATTTTTTGCCCGCGTTCGCCGGTTCATAATACGCGGACGGCGTGACGACGACGACCTGCCGGGTCGGCGCGTTGCCTTTGAAAGGCCGCACCAAATGGGTCGTCAGCGTGTAGGTGTCCACTTTACTGGACACTACTTTCGTATCGGCGGCCCGCGCTTGGCCCATGCTTAGCGAAAGCCCGGCGAAACACAAACCAACAAACGCGCACTTTATCGCGCGTCGCAAACCGAGCGGGATATTTTTAACGGTGTTTTTGCGATACATTAGAAATCACATCTTATCGGCGGCGCTTTTGCCGCAGCGTTCTACACTCACTAACGCACGAGCGTCCCGCAACGGTTCCCGAACCGCGAGCCATGCCACCACGCGAAAAACAAAACGCGCCATGAAAACCCATGCCCGAAACTTCCGCAAAACTTAAGCGACGCTGGCTGCTTATTGTCGGTATTTTGGCTGCGGTCGGGGCGGCGGTTTGGGTGTTTTGGCCGTCCGTGCAAACGCTCCGCCATGCCTTGCCGCTGCTCCGTCACGCGCAATTCGGATGGGTAGGGGGTGCGGTTTTGTGCCAAGCCGCGATGTATGCTGCGCTGTCCCAAGTGCTGCGGGCCGGTTTGGGCGCGGGCGACCAAAACGAACCGCAGACCAATAAACCTGCGCGGCTTTCGTTTTGGTTTTTGTGGACGACCGGCGCGGCGTTTTTATGGGCGAGCCGCGCTCTGCCCGGCCCCGCGCTCGCGGGCGTGGCGACCCTCACGTTTCTTTTGCACCGGCGCGGGATTGCCGCCGCGTCCGCGCAAGCCGTCGCAACCACGTTTTTCCTCGCCGACTACGTTTCGTTTTTCGGGCTGGCGGTTCTGCTTTTCGGAACGCTCGCCGCCCAAAACCGGCTGCGCGGTTTGCATCCCGGTTTGCTCGGCGTCGGTATGGCAATTATCGTGGGGGGCCTTGCGCTTACGTTCGTCGCGCTCCGCGTACCAGACAAGGCCGCGCGGGGCGCGAAGCGGGTCGCAAGTGGTCTTGCGCGTCTAACCCGTCGCCCCGACGCAGCGCGCGAAAAATGGGAAAACGCTGCCCAGCAAGGCGTCGAAGGGTTTTATAAACGCTGGCAGGAAATCACGGCCCGCAAACGCACCGTAGTCGGGGCCGTACTTTGGGCAACCGTCATGCACCTTGCCGAAGCCGCGACGGTATTCTGCGTCGCCCGCGCGTTCGGAGCCGCGCAAACGGGCGGCGTGATACAACTCGCGCAAGCATCGGGGGCGGGCTATGTGGCTGGGAACCTCGCCGCGATTGTATCGTTTTTGCCCGCCGGACTGGGCTTTTTCGAGGGCGCGATGGGAACGACGCTGCACTATTTGGGCGGCCTGCCCGCCAATCAAGCTACACTCGCCACGCTCTTATACCGCGTGTTGTCCGTATGGCTGCCGCTCCCGTTCGCGCTCAATATCGCCCGCCACGCCATACAAGCCGCCAAAGAAAAAAAGGCGCAGGCACAAAACGAAAAACATTAAGCGGGCGGCAAGCGAAGCAAGCGCGCCGCGTTGCCCCACGCCATTTTTTCCTTGTCGGCGGGGCTGATAGGCGCGTTTTCCAAAAACGCGCGGGCCTTGCCGCCGCCTGCGGGCCGAAATGGGTAATCGGCGGAATACAAAATGCGGTCTGCACCGAGCGTTTGCATGGCATGAAGCAGCATCGGAACGCTGTAAATCCCCGCCGGAGTGATGTAAAAGTTTTCACGGAACGTTTGCGCGACGGGACGATCCAAACCGGCGGCTTTCGACATTCCGTCCACGCGCTCCAAATAAAAGGCTATCGTTTCGCCCCAATGCCCCAAAATGATTTGCAGGTCGGGCAGTTTGTCGAACACGCCGGACACAATGAGACGAAGCGCATTGATGCCGGTTTCCACGTGCCAGCCGTAGCCCCCGGTCGCCAGCGCCGCGTTGAGTTTGTCGTCAAAGCCCGAAAAATGCGCCTGCTGAACGGCAATCGGCGGCCCCTGCGGATGGATGTACACGGGAACGCCCAATCGCGCGGCGGCCTCGAAAATCGGGAAAAAGTCCTCATGGTCAAGATATTTGTCGCGCGTGCGCCCGTTGAGCATCGCGCCCTTGAAACCCAACTCTTGCACGCAGCGCGTCAGTTCGGCAACACTTGCCTGCGGGTCGGGCGTCGGCAGTGTCGCAAATCCCAAAAGACGGTTGGGATAGCGCGAAACCGCGCCCGCGAGAACATCATTGGCGGCTCGGGCAAGTGGAACCGCTTCACTCGGTGCAAGACTTTGCGTAGACGGCGTGGTTACGGAAAGCACGGCCACGTCCATGCCCATGTCGTCCATTTGCCGGATGCGCTCGTCGCCCAAATCCAGTAGACGGTTTGCTATTTCCTTGTCGCCTTGCAGCGCGACGCTCGGATCCCTGAGTTCGGGCGGCAGGGCCGCGTTAGCCTCAGCGATAGCGGGCGTGATGTAATGCTCCTCCAAGCCGATGATTTTAAGCCGGGGCGCAACCGACCCGCCCAAATCATTGATCGACGTTTGACCCGTCGCGTCCGAAATCGTGGTTTCCGCCATAGTAAGAGCTTTCCGTAAGCCGTGGTCGGCTACGGTATTCTTACCCGCATTTAACGCGCGGGGCGGCAGAAAGGGCGGGGAAAATTCTACAAGGCCAGCACGGTTTGTGTCGCGGAAACGAGCGCGCCGTTTTGGCGCAGGGTATTAAGCAGCGCGCTAACGGCCTGCGGCGAACCCAGCAGCACAAAAACGGGGCCGTTTTCGTGCGCGATTTCCGGCGGACAGTCCGACGGGGCCGAGGACAAAGTTTGTACCGGCTCAACGAAAACCCCGGAGGCTTGGGGAGTGGGGGAGCCGGGCGTCAAACGAATTAACGCGGTTTGCCGAACGTCGGGCGCGTCCGCCCCGTATTCGCACAAGGAAACCACACGCGATAAGCGCGAAAGCGTTGCTTTGACGGCCTCTTTACGGGCGGGTGTGGAATGAAAATGCACCAAAACGGTGGCGTGGCCCGCGCTGTCCTGCGTGCCGTCGTTACCCAGCGTCATGGTCAGCGAAATGCCCCGGTGCGCGAACGTCGCCGCGATGAGTTCCATCGCGCCCGGTCGGTCGGTCAATTTGAGCACAAACGTGTGCCGCGTTGCCGCCGTGTTGTCGCTCGTTAAGCCGGGTTCGCTCATGCTGCCGCGCCCTTCGTGTTTTGGGAAATGCCGTGTATCCAGCCGTCCAATTTGGCGTTGATTTCGCCGGAAACGCGCCGCACCTGCTCGTATTCGCTATCCGTGAGCGGAATTTCGACCGGACGCATTCCGTGGGCCGCCGACGCAATCACGGGAACGCCCAATGTGCCGCGCAGCCCGTGCCAGTCGCCCTGCAAAACAACCTGACCGGCGATCAGCGCGTCGTTGCCGTCAAGCAGCGTTTTGACCAAATCAACCGTCACATTTGCGGTGGCGTTCACGGTTTTCGCGCCGGAGAGATGCGTCACGAACGGTTTAAGAACAACGCGCACATCGGGCGATTGGGCGTCCACATGGGCGAAGGCTTCCTTGATTTCCCCGGTGGCAATGAGCGTCCGAAGAATCTCGCGCTCGGCTTGGCATACGCGCGTGAAATCGTCGTTTTCGGTTCCTCGGCGCAGGCCGCGAAGTGTGGGCGCGATACTTTCCTTGTCCACGCCGACGACTGAAACGCTCGACCACAGCGGAACCTGCGCGTCGCCGTGTTCGCCGATCATAAACCCGCCGACCCGCTGGCGGCGCACCCCCAAATCGGTGGCGATTTCTCGCCGAAACCGAAGGGCGTCCTGATAGGCCCCGATGCCGATAACCCGCTCACGCCCAATCGCCCGCGCGAACAAAGCGACGCCCAGTTCCACCGGATTGGACACGATAACCACGATTTCCGAACCGTGTCCGTTTTTTCTAAGCGCCTGCGCGTATTCTTCAAAAATCGCGCCGTTACCTTCCGCTAAACTTTGCCGGTTGACGTGCTGACCGGATGTGGGTGGCGTTTGCCCGCACGCGACCACCCACAAATCCGCAACGACCTCATCCGGCGACAGGGCCACGTCCATATCGGGCACGTATTCGGCGTGCGCGTCGGTTAAGTCCGACACCAAGCCGTGCAAAATCCGCGCCGACGAACCGTTTTTGCGCCCGACAAGCTGCAATCGCTCGGTCGGCGCAAGCACCCGCGAGGCCACCAACTGCCCCGCAATCTCGCGCCCGCAGTCGCCCGACGCCCCCAAAATCGCTACGTCCAAATAATTTACCCGCCCGCCGTCAGTGCGCGGGCGCAGACCGCAATCGCTTCGTTAATTTGCGCGCGGCTTATATCGAGGTGTGTGACGAACCGCAAACGATGGCCTCCGCCCGATGCGCGGACGCCTTCGGCTTCAAGTTTGGCTTTGGCCTCGTCGCCGGTTAGGCCGGTTTCCTGAATGTCGAAAAACACGATGTTCGTTTCAGGCGGCGGGGCAAGGCGCACGCCTTTGATTTTCGCCAAGCCTTCGGCGAGTCGGGCTGCGTTTTCGTGGTCGTCGCGCAAACCGTCCACGTTGTTTTCAAGGGCGAACATGCCCCCGGCGGCGATAATTCCGCTTTGCCGCATCGCTCCGCCAAAAACGTGCTTGAAACGTCGCGCATAGTGCATCAACTCGCTGGTTCCGGCGAGAATCGCCCCAACCGGCGCACCTAAACCTTTGCTCAAACACAGTGTGACTGTATCGAACGGGGCGGCAAGATCGGACGCAGGCAAATCAAGCGCGACGGCGGCGTTCATCAAGCGCGACCCGTCCAAATGCAGGGCCAAATTGTTTTCGCGGGCCGCGTCGCACACGGCTTGCGTTTCTTCGGGCGTCCATACGATGCCGCCGCAAGCGTTATGCGTGTTTTCCACGCACACGAGCCGCGTCCGCGCAAAATGCCCATCGTCCGGCATAATCGCATCGCGCACTTGGTCGGCGGTAAAAACGCCGCGCTCGCCGGGCAAAAGGTGCAGTTGGCAACCCGACAACAGCGCAGGCCCACCACCTTCGTACAAGCGGATATGCGCTTTTTCGTGGCAGATGATTTCGTCGCCGGGTCGCGTGTGGATTTTGAGCGCGATCTGGTTCGCCATCGTCGCCGACGGTAAAAACAAGGCCGCTTCTTTTCCCAGCAGTTGCGCCGCCCGTTCCTGCAAAGCATTGACGGTCGGGTCTTCGCCCCGCTGGTCGTCGCCGACCTCCGCGCGGGCCATCGCGTCGCGCATGGCTTGGGATGGTTTGGTGGCGGTATCCGAAGAAAGGTCAATCATAAATTGGTTTTACCGGCCCGTTTCGCCCAGCGCCTCTTTGATCGCCCATTCCAAATCCGCCAGCTCTTTTTGCAGGGTGTACCGGCGAAACGGTTTTTGGGCGGATTGGGGGGCGTTATAAATGTATGTCAAGACCATTGTGTTGATGAGGTCGAGGTTTTCGCGCATCGTATCGCGCAGCCGGGTGGCGATGCGCTCGCGCGACGCGCTGTTTTTCGCCGCCCGCAACGCGCGCAAACTCCGTTCGCGGGTCGGGGCGAGGGCCGCGATTTCGCGCTGGATGTCGCGCTCCAACTGAATCCATTCGGGCAACGCTTCGGCATTTTTAAGAATGCGATTAGCGATTCGCAAATGCGGGGGCGTGAACGGGTCGGTGTCGATAACGACGGGTTTACCTTTGCCGGGCAGATTGTCAAATTCCCCAGCGTCTATCGCGTCGCGGATTTTACGCTCGGCGATAATTTGTGTCCATTCCAAATTCGGTTCGGCTGCGTCCATACCGTTATTTTATCCCGGCGGGCCGTTTTTTACGCCTCAATATTCAAGCCGCGTTCAACCGAAACACGCTTCACGCCCTCAATCGCTTCTGGCGTCGGCGGAAACAACATCAAGCGCCGCTGGGCAACATCAGCGACGGTTTTTGCCTGCTCTGCTTTGACGGCCTGCACGACTTGCGCCTCGATATGGGGCGTATTCGGCCCGAGCGGTCGCCCAAGCGTCGGGTCTTTGCGGACGCGGCTCAAAACGTCCTCATAGGCTTGACCATATAACGCAACCAAGCGCGCGGCATAGCCGGGCGGTAAAGCAAGTTCTTTCAATTCTTTGGCGGCCTTGGCTTCCATATCGGCGACGCTCGGGGCCGCATGAACCACCGCCGTCGAACAAGCGATAGGCGCGTGGCCCAAAATTTCCAGCGCGGTATTCACGACCTCTTCGGCAAGCGAACGATAGGTTGTCAGTTTGCCGCCGACGATAGACGCAAGGCCTTCGATTTGATGCTTTTCCGCGTGATTGACCAAAAAATGCCGCCGCGTAATCGCGCCCGCTTTTTTGTCGCCGCTCGCGGGCAAAGGCCGGACACCAATCGTCGTGACCTGTACGTCGCCTGCCGTATAGTTTGCGTCGGGGAAAAGGTGGTTGGTTTCGTCTAAGAGATATTCGACTTCCCATTCCGCCATTTTGAGGTCGTCAGGGTCGCTTCCCTCGAATTTAACGTCCGTCGTGCCGACGAGCAACCGCCCGTCCCACGGAAGCAAAAAGAAAGGCCGTCCGTCCTTGCGCGCGTTCGCATAAATCGGCCCCTGCGGCCCAGCCTCGCGCATCGGTAAAACCAAGTGCGTTCCCCACGTTCCGCCAATCAACTGTGGTGGAGGGGTACGTAGTGTTTTGGCGACCACATCGAGCCACGGCCCCGCCGCGTTAATCGTCAGTTTCGCCGACACGTCGCTCGTTTCGCCAGTCAGTTCATCGCGCAACACAGCCCCGACGACGCGCCCGTTTTCGTCCTGTCGCAGCTTTATAACGCGGGTATGGTTCTTCGCCTGCCCGCCCGCCGCCCGCGTTTCCTGCATGAGTTCTACGCAAATCCGCTCGGGAAACTCGATTTGCGCGTCGGGATACGAAAAGCCCCCGGTCAAGTCGTCGGTTTGTAGACCCGGCTCGCGCTCGTGGATTTTTGAAACTGAAAGCGGGGCGGGGTGGGCGAACAGCGAATCGCGGGCCAAAATATCGTACAAAAACAAACCCGTCCCGATGAGCCATTTGGGTGTGGGCGCATTTTGGTATGTCGGAATCAGCAGCGAAATCGGATGCACCAAATGGGGCCTTTGCCGCGCGAGTAGCCCGCGCTCGCGCAAACTTTCGCGCACCAAATCAATCTCGCCATACTGCAAATACCGCAGCCCGCCGTGGATAAGCCGCGACGAAGCCGAAGTCGTGCCGCCGCCCCAATCGTTTTTTTCGACAATCAGCACCGACAACCCGCGCGACGCGGCATCGGCAGCCACGCCCAAACCGTTAATCCCGCCGCCAATAACAAGTAAATCGTAATCCATAAACAGGGTTGTTCGCGCCGCGCAAAGCGGCGTCCTCGCCGGTTTTAGTGTACCTCACGCAAAGAAAAGCCCTCAACGCTTACACGTTGAGGGCCGTCCAAAATTGCCTAAGTGTGGCGGCTGTTACGCTGTTCCCAAACCGCTTTCCAAATGCTACAAGCCGTACTGGTCAAACCAACGCAGGCGTTCATACCGTAGATGCGCGCGTTCCAAGCGAGCAAAATGTCGGCGGCGTCCGAAGGCACAACCGAAAGCGAAAACGCTGAAACCAGCATACCCAGCAAAACACCGGTGGTAATTCCAACTACACCGAGATTAATCCACTGCCCTCTACCACCCGTCGCATTCGCCGCCGGAGGGGGCAAAGACAGTGTCGGAATGGAAGTGCCTACTCCTGTTTCGTCGCTTCCGACCGCGTAGCCAGTCAGCGACCGCAAAAGCTGCGTCGCCTGTCCCGGCAAAGGAACCGGCGAGGATTGCAGAGCATTGACAACCACGGCGGCCTCGCTATAAAACAAAGACACGCAGCCGTCGCCGTTGTTTACCGCCGCCCCCTGCCTGTCGCGGATGGCAAGCAGGGCGAGTTTCGTGTTGGCGTCCAGTTTACCGAACGCCAGCGCGTAAGTGAGGGAAACGTTCAAGTTGGTTTGCGCCTGCCCGTCGCCGTGCGAAAGAATAAGTTGTCCGATGCAAGTTGTCATGGCTGCTTCCTTGTTGCAACAAGGCCGGTGGGCCAGTTCCGGTTCGTTGCAGTAAAGTTTGGGTTCCCGTATAGAAGCAGTTTATTTAAGAAGTCAGTTCATGCCCAGATGATTTGTGGAACGCTCGTTTGAAGGTTACATAAGTTACACAAAAAGTTTTTAACGATGAATTTTACTACTGAACACGAACTCCCTGTGCACGTAAAGTTGGATAGCCCAAGTCGCTTTGAAGAATTCCTAAAAAAGCGGTACGAAGAATTAGGGCCGAGAAAAGAAAGGTTGACGAATGATAAAATCACGCAACTTACAGCAATAAAAAATCAAGGCACTGTCGCTGACTTCTTCAATGGGAGTAGGGCGACAAAACGCAACAATGCAATAATAATATTGCGGCGCCTTTTTAAGCACTTGGAAATACACGAAGATGAATGGGAAAGCCTTATGAGAGAGTGGCTAATCCCTGCGCCACCACGTCAAACTACAAGCATTGCCTCAAAAATACCTCTACCTTCTACAGCGAAAGCCGAAATTGGCATTTTCCGAGAAACGAGTAAAACAAACCGTCCAAGTCCATTGGATGCACAAGACTTACCAGGGCTTTATGCCGCCAAGGTGGAATGGATTCGGCGTCACCCCTCAAGGACAAACGAGATACACGCTTACGATCCATTTACAGAATTCAGCCAATGGTTAGAAAGGTGGAATTATGATGTTTCAGGAGACATAAACGAGCAAATATTCGTTTTTAGGCGACTTTCAAAAAACCGCCAACAACGCTCTAGGATAATCGAATTCTTGTATGGGTGTCTCAGATTAGCAAAAAGCAATAACCGTAATTTAGGAGTTTTTTCCATATGGTATCTGGTTGAGCAAAATGTTTGTTTTCTTCAAGAGCCTTTTTCTGATGTGTCTCAAGAACACGGAGAACGAGATGCAGTTAGGAGCGTCCAACTTGACGACAGTTATAAATCATCTTTGAAACTTGACGGTGTTGCCTCCGGTGTATCATTGTTTCAGTGCCTTTTTGAGGAGTTAAAACCGCACGTTGAATCAAACGAACTTCATTATGTGTGTGTTGAAGTTACAGCCGAATTAACCGTTGATGGAGATGAAGGAGGAGCAGGGCGCGTTGCGTTCTACCGCAATGTTGATGAAAGGCTAAACCATACATTAGCGAAAGACGATGTATTCGCTAATGTAAGTGGCTATGTTATAACTGGCTATGACTACGAATCACCGTGCTTGAAACGGAACAACGAAAACAAGACGTACAGTATTCAAGCACTTAAACATATACTTATCTGTTATCCGCTTACCCAAGAAATGATAAGCGAGTTTTCATCAGGTACGATAAGCCTGCAAACACTACGCAATTTGATTGAATGTCTCCTTTGGGGATACTGGGGATATATGCCGAACGGACAGCGAAAAGAAGTACTACGAGAGTGGGTACAAGCTCATTTGAATACTTTGACCACGGCCCACAATGAAAACGACCGATTTGAATGTATGGTCTTGCGCTTGTCAACTAAAGGTAATTAATGCAAGATTCGGTTAACATTGACGGCATATGTGGTTTAGCATTTCATATGGATAAAACGATAGAAACTTTTTACAAACACGCCGACGCGACTTGCCAAGCGTCCTTATAGGAAACCGGGCGCGGGTTGGCTTTTGTGCTCCCCGACGGCAAAGTTTCGCGGGCGACGTACTCCAAATCGGCTTCCGTCAGGCCGATGTCGCGCAGGCGCGTTGGTATGCCAAAATCCCGAAGGCTGTGTTCAACATAGCAGATCAAATAATCGGTGGCTTTCGCGTCATCAATGCAAAGCGGATCGCCGACTTCCAATTCCCGCGTGAGGCGGGCGTATTTTTGCTTTGCCGCTTCCTTGTTAAACCGCATCACGGTGGGCATGAGCAGGCCGCAGAGCAATCCGTGCGGCGCACCGGTAACCGCGCCGATGGGATGCGCGAGGCCGTGCACCAAACCCAGCCGACTTGTGTTGAGGGCCATGCCTGCCATTAAACTGCCCAACGCCACGTCTTCAAATGGCTTTCGCGTCTCGTCCGCGCTTGCGTTGATCGCCCGTTGAGCGGCGATTTGTCCCAAGCCGCGAATAATCAAAAGGGCAGCGTCAAACGCCAAAGCATCGGTTAGCGGATTTGCGCCGGTCGATGTGTAGGCTTCCACGGCCTGCACAAAAGCGTCCATGCCGGAATTGAATGTCACGGATGGCGGGCACGAAACCGTCAAACGGGCGTCCAGAAACGCGACGTGGGGCATCATCGTGCCGCCCCGAATACTGGCCTTTTTGACGCCGGTTGCTTTATCCGTGAACACGCCGACCCACGTCACTTCCGACCCGGTTCCTGATGTCGTCGGAACCGCGAGGATCGGCAACCCGCCCATCTCCGGCACGAAAGCATTGCCTGCAAACACATCGCGCACATTCAAGCCGAACGGGGAGAGCGCACCTGCCGCCTTCGCCACATCCAAAACGCTCCCGCCGCCGATGGCAAGCACGCTGTCGCACCCGGACGACGCCAAAACGGAAACGGCGGCCTTCACATCGGCGAGGTCGGGTTCGGGCGGCACGCCAATATGAAGCGCGGGCGAAAGTCCTGCGTCTCGTAAACTGTCCACAATCGCGTCGAGCGTTCCATTGGCTTGCAGCGACCTGCCCGCCACGACAAGCGGGCGTACTCCCAGCGTTTTGGCCTCGCTTGCCAATGTGCCGTTTGTCGCGCCGCCCCATTCCATCACGATGCGCGGCGGCGCGTTGAACGCAAACGAAAGCGTGTTTAGCATAGTCATCTTGCTACGGTTCGCCGCACCTCGCCCCGCTTCCTTTGCTGCCGTTTAAGGGCCGACACAAAACAAAACCGGGTGGCTTCAATAAAGAAGCCACCCGGTTTTTGGATGGGCAGGACATGATTCGAACATGTGAAGCCGAAGCAACAGATTTACAGTCTGTCCCCTTTGACCGCTCAGGAACCTGCCCATAATGGAGCATTACAAACACTCGCTATTTAATTTTTACCGAAGCCGGCGACAGGATTTGAACCCGCGACCCTCTGTTTACAAAACAGATGCTCTACCCCTGAGCTACACCGGCAACTGAAACTTTATCAAGTGCGTCGTGTAGTTCACGGTGGCAGTTCGCGCAAAGAAGCGTACACTTCTCTATTTCCGCCAAAACTCGCGCCCACGACCGACCGTTCTTACGAAGGCCGCCTATCGTAAACTCTTTGTCTTCACCCTCGTTATGGTGGAACTCCAACGCTCGCGCGCATTTGTTATAACCACATTGAGCACAACCGCGCTCCACTTTCAATTCAGCTATCTTTTGCTTGACACGCTCTTGATAGTCCGAAATCTGCTCCACGCGGTGCGTACGGTTCGCCGCATACCAGCGCGATGATACGCCTTTCGGTCTTCAACGTTCGCGTAAGCCATAAGCAGAACCGCAACAGCGAATAAATACTACCGCGCCGCAGATGAGTTGTCAAGGCAGGGCGAGCGCTGTTTTAGCTATCGCGCTGCTCACGTAAGTAGGCGTTGCGTTCTTTGTTACCGGAGGCGACATCAGCCCAGATTTCCAGCGGGCTTGCGTCGTGGGCGTGTTTGGGACTGCGAACGAATCCGATGACGTAGCAAACGAACGTAAGCGGCAAATACAGCGGGCCAAATAGGCGGGCCTGCGTCGCGTGGACGAGTTCGTGGGCGTAGATGCGCGGGTAGTCGCGGGGCAAATCGTAGCCGGGCGCACACAAAACCACATCGCCTACGCACATTCCGGCATAGCGCAAACGCCCGAAAAGCCGCGCCATCCATCCGCCGCGCACCACGAAAACGTGGTTTTTGCGGTCAACCGAAAACGCGCCGCCCATGCCGAACAGCAAGCCGACAAGCGTGTTCGGCAACGCCCACAAATGCCCCGCCCAGCGCACTACGACGCCTGCGCGAGTGCGCCGAAATCCGTGAAGTCGGCCTCAAAACCGCCCGGAACGCCCTTGCAGATAACGGAAACGGCGTCGTGCGAATGGAGAGATTCCATGTGCGAACACGCGGCTTGAAAATCCTTGATGCGCGGGTCGGCGTTTAATTCCCGGTACAAAAGGCGGGCGGCGTCTTCCACGAACTTCATGTACGCGCCGTTGAGTTCGGCGAACGCTTGCTCGTCTTCGCGCTTGACCATGACCTGTGTTTCGGTTTGCAAAGCGTTCAAGCAGTGCGCGTGCAAATCCTCAATCGAAAGTTCCGCGCCGTGCGCAACATCGTAATCGGCGACCTCAACTTTGATGCGGGCTTTGCTGCGCTGCGAATGGGGGATGCCGTAAGCCGAACGGTATTCGCGGGCGTGCTCGGCAAGCTCGGCGGAACACGGGCACGCCGACGAATACACGAAATCAAATTCGATCCACTCGCGCACTTTGCCGGATTGATGGAGCGACGCCTCATACGCGACGCGGTAAAACTGGTAGCCTTCCATGCCGCTCCGCAGCGAGGGCCGCAAAAGCGGATAAGAAAACACGACTTTCAAGCGGGCCGACAAACCGCCGACCTCGTTTTTGTAGGCTGTCAAAATCTGCCGAAGCGTGCGGAGCGTGAATTTCTCATCCTTGAAGGCGTAAAACGAGCGGATAATCCGGCTCATATTAATGCCCTTGTGTTCGGCCTCCAGCGATACCGATCCGGTCACGGACGCTTCCAAAACCATTGGGGCATCGGTTCCCGCGACGGCGAATTTGAGCGGCAGTTTGAAATTCGATACGCCGACCTGCTGAATGGCGACGTTCGCGCCTTCAATAGCGTCAATCGTTTCCGTCATATCCGGCAAGGAGGCTTTATATTCCGCCGTCGGTACAAAATCGGTATCATAGCGCCGCTGAATGGCTGGCGCAACCCCATCCGCTGTGCGGTGGAAAAACATTTTTTTGGACGTTTTCGTCTCGTTACTCATCGGACTCGTTTCAAGCGCGGCACGACATCTGCTTGGATGCCGTTTTGTGATTGGCCGTGCCTAATACAAACACTTTTTTGCGGCGCGAAGTTCCGTCGCGCCGTTTACGAACCTTCACCGTAATACTCGAAAAAGTTGCGGTCGGTTTCCTTGACGACGACACGATACAGTTTGGCGGGTGCGGGAATATTTGGCTCCAAATGGTTCCAAATCGCCCGTGTCAAGTTTTCGGTCGTTGGGTTCGCGCTTGCGAAATCAGCCACGTCACCGTTCAAGAACTTGTGATCGTAGCGTTCCATCACTTCGGTATGGATGACTTTATCCAGCGCGACCAAATCGACGAGCATTCCGGTCGTTTCGTCGGGCGTGCCGGAAACGGTGACTTCCACGCCGTAATTGTGCCCGTGACCCATTGGGTTGTTGCACTTGCCGAAGGTAGTTAGATTTTCCTCGTCGGTCAAAGCGGGCGCGTGCAAGCGATGCGAGGCGGCGAAATCAAGCGAACGAGTTAAAAGCATTTGATTCTTTTCCAAGTCGTAGGTCGTCCACAAATTGTGCGTTTCCCACAAAATAACGCGCGTCAGTTTGGCGTTCGGGTCGTTGAAATGGGCGTTGAAGCGGTCGGCGATGTAACGGGCGATATTTTCGGTCGTCGCGGGCGTGTCCCGAAAATGCGGCACGTCGTAGGTCAAATGCTTGTCCGCAAGCGGCCCGGTCACGTATTTTTTCAACACCCGGTCAACATCCACGATATTGACGACCATGCCCGACTTTTCGTCAACCTCGCCCGCCACCGTTGCCTCAACGACATAATTGTGCCCATGCCCGTACCGCGACGCCCATTTACCAAACAGCGCGCGGTTCTCATCCTCGGTTTTGTCCGCAAACCAATAAGCGTGCCCAGCGGAAAACGTGACGCGCCGTTTCAAATAAATTCGTGCCATAAATTAGGTGATTATCCAAAGAAAGAACCACGCAGCAGCCCGCGTGGTTCCCTAATCCGCTGGAAGTGCGTGGGAGAATTATATCCCCAGCAGTTCTTCCAAGCGGTCAACGTAACTTGCCAATACGCCGAACGTTTCTTCGACCGGAGCCGACCCACTTAGATCCACGCCCGCGTTCTTGAGGGCATCCAGCGGATACAGTGAACCGCCCGCTTTCAAAAATCCCAAATAATCATGTGCTGCGCTCTCACCGTTTTTCAATACACGGCCCGCAAGGGCGTGCGCGCCGGATATGCCGGTCGCATACTGGAAGACATAAAAGTTGGAGTATAAATGCGTAGAAAACTGCATCCATGTCGAACCGACCCGCGCTCTGTCCATCTCGACGCTCGGCCCAAAGCCTTCGGCAAATAAATCCGCCATCAAGTCGTTAAGAATGGGGGCCGTCAATGCTTCGCCACGCCATGCGCGTTCATGGGTTTCATGCTCAAACCGGGCAAGGGTTGGCATTACGAAAAAGTATCGGTGGAAGTTGCCCATCGCTTCTTCCAAAAGGGCGATTTGAAACATTTTGTCATCCTTGAACCGTTCCATCAGGTGCGCCCGTACCATTGCCTGATTGAAATTGGATGCGACCTCGGCGGCGAACAACCCGTACCGGCTGTAAACGGTCGGCTGGGTTTGCCACGTGAAATACGAGTGAAGCGAGTGCCCCAACTCGTGCGCGAGCGTGGACAAACCGGGCAAATCGTCGTTGTAACTCATCATGATGAACGGCTTCGTGCCCGGCCCGCCCGACGAAAACGCGCCCATGCGCTTGCCCTTGTTCGGGTAGACGTCCACCCAGCGCCCGCTTGTCGAGCCTTCTTTGAGGGCCGAAACGTAATCCTCGCCAAGCGGAGCCATACCGTCCGCGATCCACTCGACGGCCTGCGTGTAGGGTACGACCGGCGCGTCCGGCCCGGTTAAGGACGCCCGCACATCATACAGGGCCAGTTTGTCCAATCCCAAAGCGCGACGCC
Source organism: uncultured Armatimonadaceae bacterium (assembly GCA_964241985.1). Lineage (GTDB taxonomy): Bacteria > Armatimonadota > Armatimonadia > Armatimonadales > Armatimonadaceae > CAXTBP01. The sequence goes on from CAXTBP010000019.1 coordinate 36,240, forward strand.
GTATGTCCCAGTATTTGTGCCACGTCGGCAGGTTCGCCTGAAACGTTTGCAGAAGGCTGTGGAAAACCTCGACCGGGATATGGTTTGGCGCAAGGGCGGCTTCCAACGCCGACGAATACCCGCGCGCCCGCGCCATGAACACGTTTTGCTTGACGCCCGTCGCATAACAGGCCGCGAGCGTGTTTTGGTGCGAAAGATGCGCGTCGGCGTAGTTGTCATACGCGGTTTGACGCACGGCCCGGTCGGCGTCCGACAGCAGTTTGCCAATCGTTCCCTGTCCGATTTCGTGTTCGTCGCCGGTTTCGCCCGTTGCGGGCGCGAATTTCAAATCGGTATTCGTTAAAACACCGTGGATGCTCGCCGCGCCGCCGAACGGTTCGCCCAACTGCTTGAGCAAACTTTCCACTTCGGACGAGCGCACGTGCGGGGCGCGTTTGGACAACTGATCGAAATAATGCGCGTAGGTTCCAAGTCCCGCTTGATTTTCGCGCGCCCATGTTTGCAGCTTTTCCACTCCGATTGAGAGTAATTCCGGCTCGGCGAACGCAAGAGCCGCCGACGTTCGCGCGAACAATCCCCGCGCTCTGTCATATCGGGCGACGGCCTCGCTGTCGTTGGTATCGACCGAATACGTCAGGCTTGCATAAATCAGCACGTGGCTCAATCGTCGCTGAACCGCTTCGCTTTCTTGGAAATAGTCGGCGAGTGTTTGTGGGCTTTCTCCCAGTTTCCCCGCGAACCGCGCAGCAAGATCGGCCCCAGCCGTTTGCAAAGCGTCAAAAGCAGCCTGCCAATCGGTGGGTGAGGCAAAAATACTGTCGGTATCCCACGTCGTTTCGCGGGGCACGTCGGCGCGGCCAGGGATTGTATTGAAGTTCATAAAAGTTCTGTTTTCTGTATTTTATTGGGTTAGGGTAATTTTGATTAAGCGAAAACGCCAAATTTTGAAGCCGGACTTTCCGGTTTCCTGCCTGCATTCGGTTACTTGGAACAGTCCGTCGTACCGATACCCATCATCTGGTGCATCGACATATTTTGCTTTATGTTTTGAGCCGCGAACCACACGCACCGGAAGGCCTTTTCGCTTGCTGGTTGCAAGGGCCGCATTGCCCCGTGTCAATGCTTGGTCGGCAAATTGCTTTTTGGTCAGCGGATCGTTGCCGCCCTGTCCCGTGTAGAGAATACTGTCGCCACTGTCTTCATCGTCCTCATAGCCGCCGGAAAGCAATATAGACTCGGCTCCATGATGTTCCGTGCCACAAATCCCAGCCATCGGCGGGCGATGCACACCGGAAGCGTTAAGGTCAGCGCGCGTTAGGAAAAGCGTCCCTTCCGGGTAGCCGTCGATGTGTCCAATGGTCGCCATGATTTTTATTTGCCCTTGATCGCGCCGAAGGTGACGCCGCGTATACGAGGCAACATTATTCTGTGGCCTCGGTTTCCGGTTCGTGGCCCAACTCGTTCAAAGCCATCCAAATATCGCGGAATACCGCCTCGGAAATCGCACCATTTACACAACTTACGAATCGTTGATCAACAGCGGTTAACTGAAAAACAAGCGCAACAGACGTGCGGCGCAGTCCATTCTCCGTGTCCGTTTCTACCAAAACGGTTCCCGGAAAGCGCAAAGCGGCTATTTGTGTCGTTAAAGGAATAACAAGGGTGGTGGGCAAAACAGCGGAAGCCTGCGCGCTTTGCAAAACAACGGCAGGGCGACGACCCGCCTGCTCGTGCCCGCCGCGCGAAGGGAAATCAACCCAACAAACATCACCCGACTTCATGATGCCGCTTGCTCTTCATCGTCGTACGGAAAGTCCGCTAAGGTGTCTGATCTAAGGTTTTGCCAATCTGCAATTTCGGTAAGCAAATCCTGCGGCATCGACTCACCCGTTAAAGGAATTAGCAACAGTCCGTCACGGGTTTCGATCATACGAACCGGAGTATCTGGCGACAAACCAAGACGGTCGCGCACCACGTCGGGAAGGGTTAGGTCTTTTCCATACGGAACGGTTACAGTCATAAAAGCGATCCTTTACACCACATCATCCATTATTTCCCCTTAATCGCGCCGAACGTCACGCCGCGCAGTAGGTGCTTTCGCATGAGAAACGTGAACAAGGCGGCGGGAAAGACGAAGACGAGGGCGCGGGCGGCGATTTTTTGCCATTCAATCACGCCGCCGCCTAAAACGGACGTGATCGACGGCGGGGCCGTTAAGAGTTGACCCGTGGACAAAAACTGCGCGAAGGCGTACTCGTTCCATGCGTTCAGGAAGCAAAAGACGGCGGTTGCTGCCATGCCCGGCACGATGAGCGGAAGCGTCGTTTTGCGGAAGGCTTGCAGCCTTGTGTAGCGGTCTAAAAGGGCGGCCTCCTCGTATTCGGGCGGCACGTCGTCCGTAAAGCCCTTCATCAGCCACACGGCGAAGGCGACATTGACGGTCGTGTAGAGCAAAATCAGGCCCAAATGCTTGTTGAGCAAATCGAGCTGCTTGAACATCAAAAACACGGGCACGGCGACCACGACGGGTGGCAGCATCCGCGTGGACAAAATGAAAAACAGGGCGTCATTTTTGGCCTTGATGCGGAAGCGAGAAAAGGCGTAGGCGGCAAGCGTTCCCATGCCCACCGCAAGAACCGTTGACGTCACGCCGATGATGAGACTGCCCAACAACTGACCGGGAAAGGCTTTCGCGGACGACGATTCCGGGTGCAGTAGTTCGGTGAAGTTTTCGGCTGTCGGTGTGAAGATAAATTTGGGTGGCGTAGCGTTGATAACGTTGTAGGGCTTGAGTGATGTCGCCGCCATCCAGTACAAGGGGAACAAATACATGACTAGCGCGAGCGTTAGCCCGGCATATGCGAGCGGGGTACGGGCGCGGGCGGGCAGTTTGAAAATGCCCGCACCCGCTAGTACCATCAAGGCCAAAAGGACGAGAAACGGTGCGCCGCCCAAACGAAACGCGCCCCATAGCAAAAGCGCGCCGCCCGTCCAAACGAGAACGCGCTGCGCCATGCGAACGGCTTTGTTGTCGGCAAGCCCGGCGAAAATCGCCCCGGCGTCCGGCGCTGCTTCGCCCTTGACGCGGGCGAGTAGCAACAAATACAGGTTCGTCAGGCCGATGATGACGAGCAAAACGATATAAGCGAGGGCGCAGGCTTTGCCGGTGTCCCAGTTGCGCAGGGCTTGGCGGTAAATCTGGATGGAAACCGTTTCGACCGTGGAGCCTTTTTCGGTCATAATCCACGCCAAATCAAACATTTTGAACGAGTCGAGCAAACGGAAAAGCACGGCGACCATCAGAAGCGGCGTAATGACCGGCAACGTGATGTAGCGGAATTTGAACCATTCGCTCGCCCGATCCACGCTCGCGGCCTCGTACAAACTTTTGGGAACGCTGGACAACCCGGCGAGCGCGATCAGCATCACGAACGGCGACCACATCCACGTATCCGCGATAACCACCGACCACAGCGCGTGTTTGGAATCGAACCAGTTAATCGGCTGGAGTTTGTCCATCAAGCCGACACTGCCCAGCAAATAGTTGACAAGCCCGAAGTTCGTGTCCAGCAAATAGCTCCAAAACAGCGCGACGACCACCGACGAAAGCATCATAGGGAGCAAAAACAAGGTCGTGACGATGCTTTTTAGGCGAAACGCGCGATTAAGGAGCAGGGCCAATCCAAAGCCCAAAAACAATTGCAGCGTCACGGCAAGCACGACGAACGAGGCGGTTGTCGTAAACGCCTGCCACACTTCGGCCCGGCCCAGCATGTCGTTATAATTGGCGTTGCCCAGCCATTTGGCGGCGATTTGCGGGGCGTCCGCGTGGTACTCGGTAAACGATAAAAACAGCGACCAAAACGGCACAAACACCTTCAACGCCGATAAACGCAATATCGTCGGCAGCAAAAACAGATTGGCAAT
>CAXTBP010000019.1:40176-46162 GCA_964241985.1 uncultured Armatimonadaceae bacterium
ATCGCGCGGTCGGAAAACGCAAATCGGGGCGGCACATACGGCGTTTGCGCCGCCGTCACAACCTCTTTGGAACTGGCTTTATCTTGGGCGGCGTCGCCACGGGGAAGCGAAACGGACATATTCCCATTATACGACGGCCCGCCGTTCTACCCCTTCCCGCCGTCAGAAAGCAGCGGCAGGCACAACAGCATTTTCCGATTCCGCTATTGCGATAGGCGCAACAAGCCGCAATTCAGTTTCTTCAAATTCGGCGGTCATTAAATGGTGGATTTGCGCGTCGGATTTGCTTCGGGAAAATTCCACTTCCCAAACGCCGGGAGCCAGTTCGTCAACGAGCGTGCCTTCGCTGCCCGCCGTGATTTCTTTGGTGAGGCCATAGGGGAAAGTAATCGTTTTATCTGTCAGCGTTGCGACAACGTCTAAAAGTTGCATGGGCGTTTTCCTTATTACATTTTACCGTGTGTGTACAGAGTTAATCGGTTTCCATATAACAACTTGTCATACGAGCGTAGTCTGTTCCCGTAGCAACAAGCCAACCCGTTGTTACAACGGCGGTTTTCCCGTTTGGGCCGGTCATAGCAAAATAAACCGTATACCGCGCTCCATAATTTGATCGCTCCCGTTCAAACGCGACCTCACGCAACACGGCATCTAAAATTGCCTGCCGTAATAGTTCACCGTGCTCTTGATGTAATCCCAAAGCCGACGCAAACACTCGGGCCTTGTCCGAACCGCCTTTGGTGTGCGTAGGGTCAAGGCAGTAGTTGGTTAGTTTGCGAATGTCTACCTCGGCTCTTTCGGCATTTGGAAGATGGGGCAAAATGTTAAGATCAGCCATAAAATCTCAAATTTGTTCTTTTTGTTTGATCAATTGGTGCAGAGCATCGTTGACAGCGTTGGTGAAACTCAATAACTAACTTTATATTGGGTGTTTATCTACCGGTCATACTCAAGTCCCGCTTTTCGTTGGTGACCAGATTATGCACCCGCACATTGCCGGTCGCGGTGTCGATAACGGCTATCGTAGACGGGTTGGGAGCCAACATTTGATACCGTCCCCCGCCGCCCGTAGAAACCGCGCTTGACTGCGCCTGCGCGGGAGTTCCCACAACAACAGGACGAACAAGGGTGAGGACGCACGCGCCGCCCGCGATAACCAAACAAAAGCCCGCAAGAACCTTTTTCACAAATGATTTTCCTTTCAGCAAATAAAACGGGCGACTTATCCAGTCGCCCGTTTCGGTTTTTATCGCGCTTAGTTGGCGGAATCCATTACGCCTTGCTGCGTTTTGGCGATGGTGTCGAGGGCCTCTTTGGCGGGTTTCGCGCCGCTAACGGCCAAGTTGAGTTCTTTTTGCGAAACTGTCAAGAGTTCCGAATAGTTCGGCGTGTTGTAGAAGTCTTTCAGGTATGGAACGGATGCGCTGAACGTCGCGTTATACGGGGTCGCGTTTTTGAACTCGTCGGTTGCCGCCGCTTTGTTGTTCGCGGTCAATCCGCCCAACTTAGCCCATTTGATCTGATTTTCTTCCTTGCTGAACCACGCCATGAACTTTTTGGCCTCGTCCTGATGCTTGGAATACGCTGACAAAGATAGTCCTTGTCCGCCCAGCGACACGAACCGGCCCGACGGGCCTTCGGGAACCACGAAATACCCGGTTTTGTCGGCGAATTTGTTTTTATCGGGCTTCACCAAATCGGGGCAGAACGCGAACCACGATTCCGCCATCGCTACTTTGCCTTCTTGGAACTGGCTCAAGCATTCGGAAAAGTAAAACGTTTCCGATCCGGGAGGCGAGAACTTTTTCAAGTTGGCGTAATAATCGAGTGCCTTGACGGCGGTAGGCGAATTGATGACGCCTTCGACTTTTTTACCCTCGGACAAATTGCCGCCGTAGCTCCACAAAACCGGGTCGAAACCCATCGTCACGCCGTCGTAGGCTTTGGAAAAGAATACGGCGCAGCCGTACTGCTGTTTCTCCGGTTTGGTGAAAAACTCGGCGACGTGCGCGAATTCGTCCCACGTTTTGGGCGGCATTAAATCGTGCCCGTATTTGGCTTTGAACGCGGTTTTATTCGCGGCGTCCTCGAACATATCTTTGCGGTACGCGAACACGAGCGCATCGCTCATGCACGGAATAGCGTACAGTTTTTTGGAACCGGCGGGATACTCGCCGTAGCTGTTCAGCGCGGCGGGGGCGATGTCGGCAACCGGGATATTGGTTTTCGTCCAATCCGTCAAATCGACATAGTGTTTTTGCATCGCGCCTTTTCCGAGCCACTGCGAATCGCCGATAATCATATCGTAGGTCGGGTCTTGCGCGCTCCACGCGAGTTTGACTTTGTTCTCAAAGTCCGACCACGGGATTTGCTGAATTTCGACGGGAATGCCGGTTTCCTGCGTAAAGTCTTTGGTCAGCGTTTCCAGAGATTTTGCCGGTTCCCATTCCGCCCACGCGATGACCAGTTTGGCTTTATCGCCGGTCGTCGCGCCGCTGTCCGTTTTTCCGCCGGGCGTGCTGCCCGGCGCGGGGCTGGTTCCCGATGTGCCGTCCTTGTCGGCTCCCTTGTCGCCGCAGCCACCGCTTGCCAAAAGAAGGCCCGCGAGCACGGGCGCACACGCGAGCAAAGAAAGTAGTTGGTTCCGTTTCAACGGGTTCGTTCCTTATTGAAAATTATTGCGTGAAAATCGCGGGCCTCTCCCCCCGGCCCCCTCCCCTAAAAGGGAAGGGGGAGCCAATAACCGATAGTTTGCACAAAGCGCACGGTTTGCTGCAACGCACGCACGCACGTTTGCACCCTTAACGAGTTACAGGCTCCCCCTTCCCTTCAGGGGAGGGGGGCTGGGGGGAGAGGCCTCCAAAAACTAACCCATCGTCACTTTGCGGGTGGCGGGGTCAAACTGCATGGACTTGCCGGTGCGAATGCTCATTTCGGCGAGCGACACGACGGTTTGCGCTTTGGTCGCAAGGTCGATGTTGCAGTTCGGGGTTTTGCCGGTGCGGATGCACTCCAGCCAGTTTTTCTCGTGGTTTTCGTGGGTTTCGTAGTTCGGGCCATCGACGGTGAGCTTGCCGCCTTCCACGTCTTCCGAATACGGGCGCTCCGGCTGGATTTCCGGGTCGCCTTCTAAGAGCAAATTGCCTTTGGTTCCGTGGATAACCCGGCTCAAACCGCGCTCGTTGATCGTCGAGCCGATAAACAGCATCGACCAGTTGGATGGGAATTCGGCGATGACGTGCACGGTGTCCGGCACTTCGCGGTCTTTCAAAACCTGCGTACCGATGGCGGTGACGCGAATCGGGTATTCGGGATTGCCGGACGCGAGCATCAAGGGGTGCAAGCGGTGCGGCATCAAGTCGCCCAAAATTCCCGCCGAGTAATCGGTGTATTTGCGGTATCTTGAAAAACGCGCCCCGGAATCGTCGCGCATCGGGTCGATATGCTCGCCCGCGCCGCCCTTGAAGTCCCAAGGGCGTGTCGGAGCCGAGCCGAGCCACAAATTCCAATCGATGGTTTCCGGGTTCAAATCGCCGGGAATGCCGTAGTTCCATTCGCCGGACGGGTTTTTGCCGCCCTGCGAAACTTGGCGGGTGTACGAATCTTCCATCCGCACAATCGGCCCGATACGCCCGGCCTTGATGGCTTTGGCGGCGGCGTGGAAGCGCATATCCGAACATCCCTGCGAACCGATCTGCACGACGCTCTTGGTGCGCACGGCCGTGTCGTGCACCTGAAAGGCTTCGTCCAGATAGCGGGTCATGGGTTTTTGGATGTACACGTGCTTGCCCGCTTCCATCGCGTGGCAGGCGACCTGCGCGTGCCAGTGCTCGGGGGTGGCAATCACAATCGCGTCGATATTTTTGTTGTCCAGCAGTTTGCGATAATCTTTTTCGGACATAATGTCGGCGGTTGCCGCCATTCGCTCTTTGGCCTGATTGACGCGCTGTTCGCGGCGCGGGCCGTAGACATCGCAGATCGCGCCGACTTGAATGTTGCGGGCGGCGGCTTCGCGGGTGTAGTTATTGACGTGCGAACCGCCCATGCCGCCCACCCCGACGAACGCGATATTAAGCCGGTCGTTCGCGCCTATGGCGCGTCCGGTCGCCATGACGGGGCCTTTAGGGAATTTGCCCGCCATAAACTTTTTCGGCTCGGCGGAGGGAACCGGCACACCGCTCATGGTTTTCGGCACGGCGGCAGCGGCGGGTTTGGCCGTGGTCGCTTCGCCCGCAAGAAGGCTGCTGGCTAAAACGCCCGCCGCCGTGCCCCCGGCAACTTTCAAAAAGCCGCGCCGTGTGGGCGAGATCGTTTCCTCGTTGGTTGCTGCGCCGGTTTCCATTTCGGGTTCGGGCGTCGTTTCTGATTGCTGCATTGCTGTTAACTGTCCTTCCGTACTTAAATCACAAACTAAATGACAAACAAATCGGGGGCGAGCGTGATTTTGCTGCCCGTGGTTATCGCTTCGTTGGCTTTGAGGGCCGCGACGGTTGACGTAAAGCCTTCCAGTGGCCCGGATACCGTGGGCTTTTTGGTGCGGATACCGTCCAAAAACGCGACGGAGGCATAATACAGCGACCCTTTAGTTGGGTCGGTCTCGCGGTTTTTGCCCGGTTCCAAACCGGCGGCAAGGAGTTTGGTCGCATCGGCGACAAGGGCGATTCCCGTATCGTCGCCGACCTTTTCCTTGTAGGCGTAGACTTCCCAGCCGAGCGACGGCGCGTCGGATTCCTTGAACATCCATGCCCGCCCGTCGCGGAGCAGAACGGCGGCGTCGGTTCCTTGAAACAGTTCATACGCGCCGTCGAACGAGTTGGCAAGGGTCGCATCATACGCCAAATGAACCCCGCCCGGGTACTCGAACAAGGCCTGCACCGTATCGGCAACATCGCGCCCGTCGCGCCATGCGGTAATCGCGCCGAAACCGGACACGCTGGTCGGCAGGGCTTTCAGAAACCAGTTCGTCACATCTAATTGGTGAATGCCGATTTCGCCCATCAAACCCGGCGACACATCTTTTGTAAGCCGCCAGTTCAGCGCGTTTTGCCGCTCGTCGGTCGGCGCGGCCCGCCGCCACGACGTTTTCTTGTGCCACTGCGATTTGGACTGCGCCATTTTCGCCAGTGCGCCGGTGCGCACGAAACCTAAAACGTGGTTGTGCTGCGGGTTCGTGCGCTGCTGCAAACCCGTATGGAAAATCTGGTTCGGCGCAACCGCTTGCGCAGCTTTGGCAATCGCGCGGGCATCGTCTACGGTGTGTGCTATGGGCGCTTCGCAATACACGTGTTTTCCGGCTTGAAGCGCGTCGAGCACGATTTGCTTATGCAGATGGGTGGGTGTCGCCACGTACACGGCCTGCACGGCCTTGTCGTCGAGAACGGTTTTGTAGTCGCTCGCCGCTTTGGCCTTCGGGTGGTCTTCCTGCGCTTTTTCCACGGCTTTGGCGTAGGTGTCGCACAAAGTCAAAACGTTCGCACCGGGCACGTAATGCAGGGCTTTGGAAATTTCGCGCCCTTGCTCGCCCAAACCGATCACAGCAATACCGACGGGCGTAGGCGGAACGCTGGGCGCGTCGTCTAAAAAACGACCGGTGGGTTCGGGAATGAGTTCCTCGGCATGGACGCCCTGCGCCCCGCCGACCAGCAGGCCCAGCGCAAGGGCCGACCCGCGCCCAATTAAAGCGCGGCGGCTTACACCCTCGTTCGAGTTATTTTTATCGGACATTAAGTAAATACTTTCTATTTGGTTTGCGCGCCGACGCCACCCGTTTTGGCGGGCAAAGCGTCGCTGCCCGGTGCGAGGCCGAGCGCCCACAAGATGCCGTTTTGCACGTGCAGTTTGTACCACGGCTGCGCCCACATTTCGGGCCGATGCCCAAGTGCCGTATAAAAAACGCGGCCCTCACCGTAGGGCTTACACCATGAAACCGGATAAAAGCCCGGCGCGCCCGTTTGCGGGTGCGTGTCCATGTGCGCGAGCGAATGGA
>CAXTBP010000020.1:0-44783 GCA_964241985.1 uncultured Armatimonadaceae bacterium
CACAAAAACAGCTTATCCTAACGTGTGCCCAGTTAGGTTTTCATCCGTCGGAGCGGCCCGGTTTCACGCTTGAAATGGCGGCGGAAATTGCCGCTGTTTTAGGTGAAGAAGACGCCCGGCGCGCCAAAATACCGCAAAAAGTTGCCGTAACGAACTTGAAATAAAATGCGAAAAGTCGTATCCCTCCTTGCAAAACTCCAAATAACCGGCGCAGCGGAAAGCCGCGCCGGTTTGAAGGGCGTCGGTGACGAAGCCAAGAGAACAGGGGATTCCGCCAAGAAGGCGGGCAGCGACATTGACAGCGGCCTGACCGGGCCGTTCAAGCGCGTCCAGTCCGCAGGTCGTGCGACAGTCGGCGTTTTGCAGCGCGTCGGCAGTGTCGGCAAAGAGGTTTTGGGCGTCTTCGGACGGATAAGCGGCGTTGCGGCAAGCGGCGCGGGCCTCGTTGCCGGTTTGGGCGGGAATGCCGCCGTGCAGGCATCGCTCGCTTACTCGAACCTATCCGCGCGGCTTGAAGCCGTCACTGGGAATGCCGACAAGGCGGCGCGCAAACTCCAATACGCGCAGGCTGTCGCCAACCCCTCGAACTTCAGTTTTTCAGAGTTGGCGAACGCATCAACGATTTTGCAGGCGTTTGGGATAAATGCCGAACGTGCATTACCGACCGTCGCACGGCTCGGCATGGCATTCGGGGCCGATGGCGAGCAACTGGCGGTTCTTGTTCGTGGACTGGGCGACATCAGCGCGGGAAAATTCCTTGAGTCCGACACTGCTGCTTCGTTTGGCTTGAACAGGTCGCTCTTCGAGTCGAAAAACATAAAGTTCGATGGTCAAGGGCAGTTGCTATCTTCGGCTACAGAGACCTTTGAAGCCCTCGAGCAAATCGTCAACGAGAAATATGGCGGAATTTTCGACAAGATCGGAAACACGCCGGGCGCGAAACTGGCAAGCCTCGGCGATAGCTGGGAAAAGCTCGAGCGCATAATCGGCGACGGCATTTTGAAAGTGGCCGCGCCCGGTATAGAACGCTTGACGCGGCTCATCAACGGCTTAGGCGATAGCGGCGTAGCCCTTGACGCAGTGACGGCAGCGGCGGATGGTATGACGCGCCTGCTTGGCGGCATGGGCGGTGGCGACTTGATGACGCGCTTCGTCGCAGGGGCGCTGTCGGTTGCGGCAGCCCTTCCCGATGCGGCGCACGAAACCGGCAGTTATCTCGTCAATGCGTTCAAAGTCGTAGGCGCAAACGTCAAAACCGTTTTCGATTATGTTGGTGAAAAAACCAGTGCGTTAATTTCTGGGATTTATACGGTGCTGACTGCTTTCGGCCACTTTGGATTAGACATCGCAACTAAAGTAGGTGAAGCGGTCGGTCTACTTGACAAGAAAATGAAGTCTGATATGCCATCGCTTCAAAGCCTGCCTGATATGCCGAAGTTTAACTTGCTCGGAAAGCAAGACGAGTATTACGGCAAGTTGATGATGGCAATGCAAAAACCAGTTGACAACAGTGTGCCCGAGGCGCGCGGCAACTGGCTTGAAAACGCGATGCAAAAGCCCAAAGAGGAAGAAGATACGCTTTCAGAAATTGCTTACAACACAAAAAAATCTGCGGATTTTCTTTCACTCCGAGCGCAGGCAACGGGCACGGGCGCATCAAACATCATCGGGCCGACTGCGGCGGAACTGCAAGGCGGGGCAGCGGGAACGCGACGAGTTGTGGTAGAAACGGCAGGTTTTGAAACGGAGTTGAGTAGACTGATCAAGAAGATGGCCGTTCAAATTATAAACGGCGGGGTGGGTTCCGGCTTTACCGAAAGGGCTTTTTAATTCTTTTTAGGCTTTGTGAGAATCGCTACAACAACAAGCGGTATCAAGATCATCAACCAAATAGGTAAGAGGAGTACTACCCCGATCAACATTCCGGTAAAGTATGCACCATCTTGTCTTTTTTGCGATTCAGCGATGAAGAGAACTATTATACGTAACGGAAAAAATGCCGCCCAAAGTATCGACAACCAAACGAAAACTCGGTGTATCCACAATCTGCCCATATCAGGACTCCATGCTAAAAAATCTAATCCGCGCGTGTCAACTCTATAGCCATCTTCTGACGCCACCGTGACCGGAACAAGCGCCCCGTCCAGTTGCGTCGGTGGTAGTGCCGTCACGGCAAACTGCGCCTGTACGGGCATTCCCCTGTTCGGCGCGCGCCCGGAACGCCGCGTTTCTTGCCGCTTCCGCTGATTGCGCTTTATAAATTTCTGCCATTGCATCTGCGCGGGCATCTCGCAAATTATCTTGCGACTTGTTATACGAGTTGACTTCGGATTGTTCTTTTGCGTTTTTTGCAGACCAGAATTTTGCGTCGCTTGCCGCTTGTTTTGCTTGTGCGGCTCTTTCTTCTGCATTTGGAATATATGCGGCCGGCGCGGGCGCGGGTTTCACCGGTTCGCGCTTTGAACACATACTGTTAATCAAACCAAAAAATATAAAAATTCCAATAGCCGAACCAATACATCCCGACGTGCTATTTCGCTTCCTTGCCATTGTGTGCGGTTCCCTTCAATGGCTTGACTATACAAAATAAAAAGCCAGAATGTCAACAAACTTAGAACTTTCCGCAAATATCGCCGAGCCGCGCGTTGCCAAAAACCGACTGGTGGTAAGCGCGGACGGCTCCACATGGGACTATGACACCCTGTTTGGCGGGGACAAAGAACTCTATATTGAGCCTTTGACAGGGCTTATGATGCTCATGCCCTTGCCGCTTTCCGACGATTGGGAAACGAACTTTTCGGGCAACTACGCGCGCTATGGCAAAGCGAACTACAATCTGTCAAATGAATCCGACTGGGTAGAATTCGGGCGCACCGATCCCTTCGATAGGTTTCTGCAATATGTGGGCGATAACCCCGCCGGGCAGGTCGTAACCACCGTTGATGAATTTGAAGAAAATCAGGCGATGTATATTGCCTGCGTCGTTGCCGGGACGGGTACGGAAAACCGGATCATCCTCGAATGCGGATGGGGGCCGGTTGGCGCGCCTAATACCATTTCGTTACGATTTCGGGCGAACGGTGAAACGGAAGTTTACAAGGGCACGGCCCGCGTCGGCTCCTACAACTTTCGTAATTTTGAAAGCGAAGTTTTCAAGCGCGTCAAACCAAAGCGCAAGAAGAAGAAGCGAGGCACATCGGGAACCACGCTCGCCTTCACACTGATTCCGCGCCCGGCCCGCTCGCTCATTGTGCTGTCGAACGGCGGGGGCGGGTTCGAGCATACCTTCGGCGACCTTGATTATCAGGTTGCTTATAACACGATCACCTCGCAGGGGGCGTTCTTTTGGCGCGTGCCGTCCGGCTTGCCCGTCGTTCAATGCGCCCCGGTTCGCTATGAAACTTCCGGCGTGGTTTATTCGCCGGTTATTAATTTGCGTTATGCGCCGTCTGCCGACCAAGCCTTTACGGGAACGGTTGCCGACGGATATTTTGCCAACACGGTTTCGACGGTCTTCCCCTCGCTCGTAAAGCCGGACGGCTCGGCATTTACGCCCAATGGAGTGCAAAAGCAAGTTCGGTTAAAGGCAAGCATTGTTGGTGACGGACTGACGACGCGATTCTTGTACGCCGTGGATATGGTGACGCCGCGCACAACCACGTCAACCTATAACGCCCCGTTCAATCTTACGGATGACGAAGGCGAATACTACTGCACCAAGCTATCGCTCGAAGTCCCTGAAGACGGCCCAGCCCAGCTTCGCATAACGTGCAAGTCGCCTAAAGCCATGGAAGCCGCCGGGCTTGCCAAAGCGCGCGTCGTTGGCGACATTCCCGTTCGGCTTCGCATCAACGGCAAAGACATATTTCGCGGTACGACTGGCAAGCCCATGTACAGCGAAGCGCCGGGCTATATCGACCAAGCGACGGTCATCGAATGGATCGCCGAAGACCGCGAAAAGGAGTTTGACGAATACGTTTTTCTTGATACCTTCCCCTACGACGGTTTAGGTTTTTCAAATTCTGTAAAGCAACTCGCCAAGTTGCCGGGCTACACAGACGACGATTTAGACGTGACCGAAGACACGTTTATTTTGCCATTCAGCACGGATGTCTCGTTCGGCAAATGGCAACTACTTCCTAAGCGCGGCGATACCGTAGGGCAGTGGTTAAAGAAAATGCGTGACGATTTTGCGGGGAACTGGGTAAGGGGTTGGACGCCCACAGCGACCGGCTACAAGTACCGGTTCCGCAGGCCGGACACATTGAGCGAAACGCCGCTTATGGAACTGTTTGAAAGCGACGAAGGCGCGGCGGCATTTGGGATCCCGGCTGACTGGATAACCCGGCGCGTGGTTCGCTCCATGAAAATCATGCGCGAATTTGCGCCTGCAAACCAAGTGTCGGTCATCGGATACAACGAGGGCACGGATACCTACCCGCAGGCCCAATACGATGACGCGGCAAGCCAAAACCCCGCGCTCGCACCTGCGGCCCGGCCCGACAACTGGCGTGGGCGCGTCCATTCCTACCAGTATATTGATTCGGAAATTTTGACGAATCAAGCCGTCGTTGACCGTGCGCGTGACATTTTGATTGAGCGAGCAACGAAAGACCGTGAAATCATTGAGATTGACTGCGACTTTCTCATTCGTGCAAGCACCGACCTTCCTTTATGGAAAGGCGACGTAGTTCGCATATACAAGCATTACGAGGGCGAAAAGGAAATCGGCTTCAGCGGGAAACAAATCGGAACCTACGAAGAAACCGAGGTGCGCGGTGATTATCGCATTTTGTCCATTCCATCCGTTGAGTTCATGCTCGAAGGCGAGCGCGAAGTGCCGATTCGGCCTGCGACCTATCGCCTTATCAAAATCGGGCCGGGCACAACCCCGCCGGGCGGATGAACCTTAAACCATGATGTACAGATATGGAAGTGAGACGCGCTCGGTTACGGTTCATGTGTCTGCGAGCGTGACGGCGAGCATCGCAACCAAGCCGGTGCGCCCGCCCGAACATCCCGACCACACGCATTTTCCTGCCGCCGGGATGACCGCGTTTTCCGTTTCGATGGAGGGCGCGGGCATAACCGTTCGCAAAGTCGTTCGCACCGACCCCGAGCCGGAATATCCCGGACAGCAATTCATTGACGCGGACGTAACGCTGCAAGTCGGTGTGGAAGTTTCCGTCGGCTTCGGCAGCGAGACCGAAACCACGACGATTTGGGTCGGCAGTCAGTTCATTCCCAAAGGTTCGGTCGGGTCGGCATCGGGCACGTGGAACGGCACATTTTCGGTCAGTGTGCCCGTTATCAACTGCATCGACATCGCCGGGCGTCCGGTTTCAATTCTTGACGCCCCGTTCCCGTCTGCCGTCACGCTTTTGCAAAAATACGATACGACAGCAATGGGCACGGCGTCCTGCGCGGGCAAAACCGTAACCAGTCACCCCGTCGAAGGGAATGCCGATTATCGCATTTTGGCCTATATGGCGGTGAATGCGGGCGACGGCGGCGGCGGCACGTGGTCGGTATCGCCCGTTGGCGGCGATTTCTACGCAATGCCCGATTCGCTTTCGGCAAGCGACCAGTACGGCAGTTTGGACGCTTCGGCGGGAAATGTAACCCTTTCCTCGGCGAGCGATGGCGGGGCGTTCGGGGTTGTACAAACCGCGTGGTACGTCAAAAAGGGCTTTGGCTTGTCCGGCGTGGTGCGCGCGATGGAGGCCGCCTATCCCGACCCGCTCATGGGCATTTGCTCGAAGTTCGCAGGCGATACCGATGCCGATATGCCGATTTCGGGCGGCAGTTTCAGTGCGAGCTACGATCAGCGCCGCGCCTCGTTCGATGCGACCTATACCAGCTTCGATTTGATTTATGGCGAAACGGGTTCCGACTACGGCAAATTCAAATCGACGTTCATCAACGAGTGGCAGCCGGTGTCCTGTGCGATTAGCGCGGCAAGTCTCGAAGCGCTCGGTGAAGATTTAAGCCCGCCCGCGCCGCCTCCCGACCCCGATACGGGCGCGGTCGATCCGTTCGCCGAACAAGGCCCGCCTCGCGCGACGCGCCTGCAATTTCGTGGCAGGCGATTCAACGCACTCTCGCTGTCGTTGCCATTGGATTTTCTCATCGATGATTGCAGCGCGCTGAACGTGTCCAGTGGAACGTTTCAAGGCGTGTGGGAAACGGTCGGCAGCGGCGATGCGCCAACAAGCGCGGGCGGCGGCATTCATTTCACGGGTTCGGTGCGCCGCTCGTTCACGCACGATGTGTCGCTGAGTTCGTATCGCTATCTGCGCCTGCACATCGCGCCGCCCACGGACGGAGACGCGCCCGCGCCGGTTTTGCAAATCACCATCGGCGGCAAAACGTTCCCGGTTCGGCGTGTTGGCACATCCGACTATTGGTTCGTCGATTTGTGCGCCGAAACGGGCGGGCCGCAAATCAGCGCGGCGGGTAGCAAGTGGCCGCTCAAACAACGCTATTTCCCTGTTGTCAGCGATGGAATGCCCAAATATGAGAAATCGTATCTGGGCATCGGGCGGTGCAAATCGTTCATGCTATCGGCATCAAACAGCGAGGCCGAAGTCACGATCCTGCGCGTGGAATTGTCCCGGCGGGGTTTCTACGATAAAGAGGGCGTAACTGCCGCGCCGCCGACCGTAACATTCTGCCCGCCGTTTTATCGCGGCAAACTCATCTACGAGGCCGGGCCGGACGCCCCGCCGACCGACCTTGATCGGCACTGGCCCACGCGCGAATTCGAGACGCGCTATTTTGGCGACGGGTACGAACAGCCCCCAGACGACGGGGCACTGCGCGAAGATTTGAGCGGGAGCGTTGACGAGGACGATGGCTACGAAGATTCGCGCGAAGGCGAAGACGGCGTACCGGAAACGCCAAGCAAAACGATCTACTGGGCGCGGCAGCATGTGCTCGCTTATGTGTCGGGGCGGCAGGGCTTGCAGGAAAAGGATTCGTCTTGCCAGATCACCGAAACCCCGACCATAAAATCTATCTCATGGGCGGAAACGCCGATTTGGGGATTGGTTGCGAGCGTCAATCAAACGAACGTGAACGGCGTTTGGGCCAATCCCGGATGGATGGCAACGGATAACAAGCCCGCGCCAACGAGCGGGTGCGATGTCGCCTTGCCCGACTTCGAGTCCTGCTATCTAAACAGTGACCGGCCCACGACGTGGATTTTTGGCGGCGGTGCGATGGCACTGGGAACGGACATAGAAGGCGGCGGTGGTTGGCAATTCGGCTTCGACAGGGCGCTCGGCAGTTACGATGCACAGCAAATGTTCGACAGCATTGAATGGTTTCCGGGCTGTGGCGACTTCTTCAACTTCGGCGGCGGAGATGGCAAAGCGATTATCCTACGCGCGGCGACCATCTTACGCGGCAGTGCGCAGGGCCTCACGATTTCCACACAGCGCAAAGCGGCCAGTGGCAAAACGGTTGAGTTGCGGCAGGGCGAACCCTCGCCGGGCGCGATCGTTTCGTCGGGACTATCTGGTGCGGATGGCTTGTACGTGATGCACGATGCGCCCTTTACCAAAACGGTGCAGCCCGCGCTCGGCAAAATTGGAAGCCTGCTCGGCGCGTTCAAGGCGTATGGGCGCAAACGCCAGCGGCTCGTGTTCGTCGTTGTCGTTACACCCGATGGGCGTTGGATCAGCGCGGACATCGGCCCCACGGGGCGGCACGTGCGCGCGTTCGGAGGCGACGCCCTTATGGCGGGCGCGTCTAATGTGTTCGCCGCAAACGTGTGGAATGACGGCGAAATTGGCCCCGGAGCGCGGCCTTGCGTGCGCTATGACGCAAGCGGAGAATTAGCCCTGCTGTTTGAGCAGGAGGGCAGCATCGCTTTGTTGCGATCTGATTCGCAGGGGAGGACATGGCTTGCCCCGATGACGGTTTCAAATTCAGGTTTCTTTCCGGCGCTCGCAATCGGCGCGACGGGCTTATTGTACTGCTTTTGGCGCACGGAGGCGGGCGGCATCGCGGGGAAAGTGCTCGACGTGCGCGGCAACGTGGTGTATCCCTCGACCGGCGCGCTGAGCGTCGTTTCGGGCGGCGTTGCCGAAGACGCCATCGCGGCCTCGTGCGACCCGCTGACGCGCCGCGTGTTCGTTCACTATCGCAACGACGCGGGCGAAATTATCATTGCTATTAGCGCCGATAACGGGCGCACCTATTCCTAAAACAAGGAGCCAAACCGTTGGAAAATCAACAAAGCGAGCCGTTTGCCGTCACCGACCCGGAACTTGTCGCCTTTACCCAGCAGGTCATCGTACCCGCCGCGAACCAGTGGGCCAAATCGGGAAACGCGGCCACCGAACTTGCCAAACGGGCGGACGCCAAAGGTATTCTCGCCAAACTGCAAGCCATCGCCGACGAGCACGGGCCGGACACGATTATCAGCATCGGACGCAGTGACGTGACGGTGGCCCGCGCCATCGGCATCATCAAAGTGGGCGCGGTCGTGGGCGGTTTCTTGTCCACGCCCGACCCGCGCTTTGGCAACGTCAAGCCGGAATCGCTCGTTTACGCGGTCGCGGCTCCGACCGGGGGCAGTTTCTAATGCTGCGCCTCGTGCCCGGCTTGGCGTTTGGACAGATTATAGCGCCCAGCGTGTCGCGCCCGAAAATAAAGGTCGCGGAGACCTTTGACACGATGCCTGCCGACATTATCACGAATTACGCGCACCAGAGCGCGACGGGCGGAAATCCTGACGGCTGCTTGCTGTCAAACGGTTACGGCGCATACTGGTATTTCAATGGCGGCGAAACCGGCAGGTTTTGGGCCGATGGCGACGCGGATTTTTCGTGGGACGTGTATCTTGCGTCAGGCGGGCGCGACATCGCTAACTGCGCGTTCTGGGTCGAGAACGCAGGCCCAGCCGCAAGCGGCTTCTGGTTTCGCATCGAGCCAATGGACGCCTTTTTCTACTACTTCCAAAATGGTTCGCCCGCGCGGTATCTCGGACAGTTCGATGCGTCGCCTACGCAAACGTGGCTGCGGCTTTTGATCCAAACACGCGGCACGGTCGTTACCGGCTTGGTTACCGTTATCGCAACCGGCGCGGTTGTCAATTCGTTCAGCGTCGATGTGGCGTCCACGCTTGCCGATTATAGCAAACTTCCGCGAGGCACGATGGGGCAAACCGCCGACGGCGCGGGCGGCTACGATGGCATCCGCTTCGACAACGTGACGCTGGAAAAATGACGGAGAAATGACGGAGAAATAAAAATGCCACTCGAAAAAAATCAACCGCTGACCCTGCTGTTTCAAAGCCGAAAAGCCAACGGCACGGCCAACTCCACCGTTGCCCCGACACTGACGATTAGCAAAGACGGCGCGGCGGGCGGCGCGCTTGCCGCCCCGACGCTTGTCGAGGGGATGGCGCTCACATGGGCCATTACACTCACAGCGGCGCAAATGAACTGCACCGCGCTCGCCATCGAACACACGGGTGCGGGCCTCGAAGCGTGGGGCGCGACGATCTACCCCGAGGCGGCCTACACAGCAGCAAGGGGAAACAACCTCGTCAATTTGGACGCACCCGTTAGTTCCCGGCTTGCCACGAGCGCTTACATAGCACCCGACAACGCGGGCCTCGCGGGCGCGGTTGCGGCAACCTATGGGGCCGCCGTCGCGGCGAAGGATTCGGCTGACCAAGCGGCCCGGCCCGGCAACGCGATGGCGCTTACATCCGTGGCCCGCGACGGTGTGATAAACGGCCTTTTGAACTCGGTCGTGGACGGCGGCTTGACACTGCTGCAAGTGCTGCGCGTTAAATGCGCCGTGCTTTTTGGCAAAGCGGTTCGTACCGAGAACGGCGTCCAGTTCCTGCGGCGCGACGGCGTGACGGTCGCGGTTTCGGTGGACTTCGACGCGCAAGGTAATCGCACGAGCAGCACCATCGGCAGCGTGTAAAGGAGGCCCTTGTGTCGTATTTTTCTGTGGGCTATTTCGGCCCGCCTCCCGTGGTGTTCATCAACCCCGACGAGGAACTGGCGTGGGAGTTCGTGCGCTTTTGGCCCGCGCCGGGCATCAGCCTTCCCGCCGCGTCCACCGAGCGTCATTTGGTGCGTGTAAAAGCCGCTCGCCCGGATGGCCCGCCGCTCACCGCGTTGGAGCTTGCCGCGTTCGGCATCGAAATCGCTTACCACAAAGGCGATGGCGCGCCGCTCGTTTATCACGCCATGCAGCCGGACACGGTGCGCAACACGCTCGCGGCAACCGTCGCCAGCCATTCGTTTTATTTCTCGCTCCTCGTTGGGCCGAATGCCGACATCATCCTCGCAAGCGGCGCATGGCTCGTTTCCGTGCGCGTCGCGTCCAGCCCGAAGGTCGTGCGCGATTTGTCCGGCCTCCTCACCCTCACCCCGTAGCGGCCTCTTCCCCCTCCCCCTCTTTTCTATGGGCCAATTTATTCGGCCTCGAAAGTTTCGCCATGCTTTACAAGCTCGCCCTTGCCGCCCTTGCGGCCCTCGTTTCGCTCATCACCCACGCGCCGGTCACCCTGCACAGAATCGCCGCCGCCGCCGTGTGGTTTATCTTCATTGACACCCTCACCGGCGTCGTGTGCGCCCGGATCAGTGGCGAAATGAGCAGTTCCGCCTTCCGCAAAAAGCTCAATTCCAAGTTGGTTTGTTATGCGGGTACGCTCGGCTTGACGGCGGGCATCGCCGCAACATCAGGCGAATGGGGCTGGCTTATTTTTGGCTGGTACGCCGTCATGGCGTCGGAAGGGATTTCGATTGCCGAGAATTTGTCGGGCATTATGAAGACCGGCGGCCCAGCGCTGGCCCCGCTTGCCGCCGTGCTCGCCAAGATAACCAGTTTCCTTTCGACCAGCACTTTGGCGAACGCGCCCGGTGCGGCGGCGGCTCCGAAAGAAGGGAGCGATGCCGATGGCAGCGGGACAACTTCAGCTTCTTAAAACCGGGCCGAACGCTGGAAAAGCGCGCAAAGCGACCAACTACGAATACGGCGTCAAGGCTGAATACAACTGCCGCGACACGCTGCGGGCGCAAAACTTCAGCGTCATGCGGGCCGCCGCGTCGCAGGGCGTCTTCGACCTCATTGGCATCCGGGCGGATTCGGTTGTCTGCGTTCAGGTGAAACGCGGCGCAAAGCCCTCGCCGTGCGAATACAAAACCGCCATTGAGCAGCTCGTGCCGCCGGGCGTCATCAATCTCGTGGTTTGGTATCCGGCGAACAGCATGGAAGCGCCGTGCGTGCTCTACTGCGCCGATTCCACCGGCCCGGTTCCCCTGCCCGCTTGGTGTCCCTCCGCCCGCTGGCTGGATGGCCCACCGCCAAAACAGCCCAAACTACGCGGCATTTAATTCTCTCTTCCATTTGCCCTTTTCTCCCTCACAAAAACGGGTGGACTAATTTCGCGCTTTGGCGCGGCGCTCTTCCACCCCAGTCATTCCTGCTCATTTCAAAGGAACGCATAACCCGTGAATCTTTCACGCTTTCTCCCCAAATGGCTGCGCCCCAAGCAGGCCGCCAAACCCGCCCCGCCGGTCGCGCGTCCGCTCATAGCTCCTGCGCCGCATACATTCGGCTATCTGTTGCAGGAGCCGGGCAGCGCGGGCCTCGCCAAAGCGAACGCGCAAAAAGCCCGTTTGATTTCCGCCATCGACGACGAAGCCGCGCGGCTCAAAACCAAGCGGCGCGTGACGTGTCCCGGCGGACGTGACCGACTCGTTGCGGTCGCGCAGAAACAAGCGCAAGCCGATTGCCTGCCGCCCGCTTATATCCGCGAAATCACCATAAACCTCGACTGCCTGATCCGGCTGCCGTGGGGCCTTCAGTATCAACCCGAAGCCATTGACTATATGGCTGACCAAGCCCGCGAAATTATAAGGAACTCCCGATGACAACTACAGCGACAACGAAGAAACCGCCGTTTCGGCCCATCGCCCAGCGCGCCTGCGCCGATGCCATTCTGAACGCCTGCGACCCTAACGACCCCAGCAAGGGCGTCCGCGAGTCCGGCGGCAACAACCGAGGCAAGGCCGTCGAAACGTATCTGAAGATGGTCGGTTTGGGCAAAGGCAACCCGTGGTGCGCCGCGTTTCTGGTCGCACGGTTTTTGCTCGCGCTCGCGCGACTGCACGAGCTGGGCGTGGCCTGCGCGCTGCCTTCAGACTTCCCCATAACCGGCGCGTGTGCGGTGCTCAAGGCGTGGGCCAAAAAGCATAAGCTATGGCGAAGCGTCGCGGATATAAAAGCTGGTCGCTACGTGCCGCGCGAAGGCGACATTCTAATTTTCGACTGGGACGACGTGCCCGGAAACGATCACACGGGCATCGTGCGCGACTTCGACGCAGATGACAAAATCATCTATTCGGTCGAGGGAAATACAAAGCCCGGTTATGGCGTTTCGCGCGAATCGACGACCGGTGACGGCGTTTGGAAAAAGAGCCGCCGGTTGTCCGAGCTGGGCATTGGCGGCGGCGTCATTCAAGTGGATTTCTAACTCAAAACTGTGGAGTTTTGTGAGGTAGAAACCGCACAATAGAAAACGCCCCTCTCCTTCATCGGGAGAGGGGCGTTTTTGTTCGGGCCGTTTACTTTCTTTTTACGTTTCGATGAGCTGGGTTCGGACGCCTGCCCAGCCGTCGCCGCACAGCGTTTGACCAACGATATACACCGCGATGACGCTCGGATCGTCCGGCAGTGCGTTCTCGACGTGGAACACGCGCACGTTTGTCAGCGTGTTTTGCAGGGTGTCCACGAGCGTTTGAAACCGGGCCGCCGCCCTTATTTCGTCCGGCCCGAACCAGTCCTGTGTCTCGGTCACGGGCTGGAAAAACTCCTCGACGGTCGGCGTTTTGATAATCGCCCCGGCGGGCAGTTTGGCGATGGCATTCAGTATCCGCGACACCAAAACCCGTTTTTTGCTATCCCCCCGATACGAAAACGCCTTAATCGGTTTATCTGACTCACTGGGAAACAGTAGGCCGCGTGTGGCAACACGGAGCGTCACCAAAAGAGAATCGAATTTCACTTCCGCCATCAGTTACTCCATTCAGGCCCCATAGGCCCGCCTATCAAAATCTCGTGCTGGTCGATGGCGACGAACCCCTTCGCCTTCAGCTTCTCGACGGCGTGCACGTCCGCGAGCCATCGCTGCTCCCCTTCCCATACGGCCTGCGGGTCTTCTTGCGCGCCTTGCTGGGCGTACCAGAGCAGGCACAGCGCCGCGAGGTTTATCAGCGCGATCTGCGTCATTTCGCGTCTCCTTGAAGCGCGGCAGCCGCCTTTTTCCACTCCTCGGTCGTCGGTTCGGGTTTGTCGGACGCGACCCGGCCCAAAAGCGAATTGGCGAGCCGGGCCAATTTCCGATGATCCAGCGCGCCGGGCGGAATGCAATGCCCGGTATAGGTTAGGATTTCCGATTCTCGCCCCGCCGCCTTGACGGCGTGCCCGAACGCCGTGCGGGCTTTTTCCCATTCCATCGCTTCGGCTCCCTGAAATGGCGAAAACGGAGCAGGGGTCTGAAGCATCATTTCCTCGCCGGACACTTTGCCCTTTGCGAGCATCGGGCACGGCGCTTCGAGCAGCTCGCCCGAAACGGGGTGAATGTCGCACTCGTCTTCATCCCAGCCGAAGATGTCGGACAGGCGCAGGGTCACCGATCTGTCTGCGCCTTCGGCCTTATCCCAGCCAACAACCGGCACGTCGTCGAAAAGGTTCGGGCCGTCCGGTATGTCGCGCGCCGTCAGCTTTGAGGTTTTAGCCATTGCTGCTTCTCCCTTGTCCGGTCAGAAAATCAGCCAGTCCGAGGTTTGCATTGCTGAATTTTTGCGATTTGCGGGCCTCGCGGCGCAGTTGCACTTCGGCAGAGAGGCCCAGCAGCGTCGCCGAAGAATACTGGGCGAGTTCGGCAACGAGACGCGCTTCTTGGTTTTTGAGGTTGTAATCGTGCTCGAACAAAGCCGGGTCGATTTGAATGGCCCGCCGGGCGAGCGCGAGCTTGATGTCGTCGATTTCGCCGTAGGTGAAGAGCGCATCCCACACGGCAATCGCCGCGACTTGGCGCAGTGGGTACGGCTCGTTGCCGGTCGCAAACAAGGCGGGCGCAATCGGGAACTGTGCGTCCAAAATGCGAAACGATTCGGCGAGCCGCGCTTCGGCTTCGACCCGAAGCGCCTGCTCCTGACGCTTTTTTTGCTCTTTGGCGAACCCGTCATACCGTGCGACGTTCGTGCAGATTTCGATGACCTCGCCGTGGAAATTCGTAGCGAGTGCGCGGCACGGGCACGATTCCGAGCACCCTTGTGGCGGCGCGCTGATGAGCCGGTAGTGCTCCAAGTCCTTCGTGCTTATCAGCTCGACCGGCGCGGGCTGGGCGCTCTTGATTTCGATGAGCCGGACACAAGCGTTCACGAGGGTTTGGGCGGCGCGGGTCGCATGGTCGTCCCAGTGCAGGATCGGCGCTTCGGGCGGTTTGGGCAGGATTTCCGCAACGGCGGCGGGCACGGCAGCGATGACCGGCAGCACCAGCATAGGCCGCCGCTCCTGATAGGAGGCGATGGCTTGAGCGTTCGCTTCGGCGAGCTTTGCATCTTTTATCTTTTGCCCTTCGGCTTGCAGTTCGTTGTAGTGCTCCGGCTTCAGGCACACGCCCCGCGATTCATACTCGCCGGGCCGGTAGGCTCTGAAAGGGCAATTCACGGCGCACACGCTTTTCCAGTCGAACGTCGTCCAGTGGTTCAGAGCGACGACCGGCGAGGGTTTGAGCCGCTCCAGCTCGTAGAAGATGTTGTCGGAAATCTTGCTCCCTTCCAGCTTGGAAACCGGCCACTCTTTAGCGACGGCGATTTGGGCGAGCGCAATACAAACGTCGGGGAAATCGGCGAATGGTAAAAGGCGCGTGCCGTGACTTGCGGAAAGCTCGTCCTTTTCGATCATCGTGCGAACGGCCTCCGGCAGCTTCAGCAAGCCGAGGGTGCGCGAAATCCGCGACTGCGGGCACTTCAGTTTTTCCGCGACCAGCGTTTGTGTCATTTCGGGAAGCTGAAGCATCAGCTCGAAGCCGCGCGCTTCTTCAAAGGGCGACAAGTCGCTTCGCTGGAGGTTTTCGGTCACGGCGATTTGGATGGCATCGGCGTCGGACAGCTCCTTGACAATGCAGGGCACGGCTTCCAGCTTCGCCTTCAGGGCGGCGCGATACCGGCGCTCGCCCGCGACGATTTCAAAGCGCGGCCAATTCTGCGGCCTCGTCGCGCTTCGGATGAAATGCGGAAACGCGCCCGTCTCATAGCCTCGGTATCCCGATTTGACGCTTGAATCAATCAGATCGGGATTGTATAAGAAGAAGCCGTCCTGCATACCGGTCATGCTGGACTGGCGGCCCGGTTCGATTTTCCACGACGATTTCGCCGGTCGCACGATAATCGGCTCCAAAATGCCGTGGGCCTTGATAGACTCGGCGAGCTGCTCCAATGGCTCGTATGCGAAGCGCGTGCGCGGGTTGAAGGTAGACGTGGAAAGCTGCGTTATGGGGAGCAGCACGAAACCGGCTTGCGCCGCTTCGTCGTTTTCGGCTTTTATGCCATGTGGCATAATTTCGAGTTCTTTTTTGCCGATGTCGCGGACGCGCCCGAAGCCGTCGTCGCCCGTCGCGTCGTCGATGTTTTCATCAAAGTTAAAGGTATCGAATGAGTTAGCAAGCATCGCGGGGAACCTTTCGAGGGTCGAGATTTTGTCAGCATTTTTCAAGGTGCTCATGGCGTGATGATCTCCTGCGGCGCGTCCGCTTCCAAAAGCGCCGCCGTTTCCTCAAGCGCGGCGTACAGCTTTTTTCTTGTCTCTCGAATGCGCGCCATTTCGTCGCGCACGGCCTGCACGGCGGGCCGAACAAATCGGGCGTGGGCGGTCAGTCCCGTGCTCCCTTGCACGGTGACTATGAGGTTGTCGAGTGCGTCGTCCGGGCTGGAGCCAAGCCGCCGGGCGAGTTCCCGGCGCGGTTTGCCCTCCTGTTCGAGAAAGAAAAGTGCCCGGTGCGTATACTCGCCGATCCGCTCGTTTTGGAAGAGCTGCATCACCTCGGCTGCGTAGCTGTTTTTGCCATCGCCGATTCGGTTCGGGTCAACCGGGCGCGGCGGGCGCGGCAAATTCAAGGGCTTCGGTAAAGGTTTGTTCATGGCGGTTTTACTCTCCGTCTCCGACGAACTCGCCGCCGAAGTCTTTTTTGACGGTGTGGATAAACGATAGCGACTCGGCCCACGCGCCGGTCGCTTGCTGCTTGGTTTGGGCCAAATCGCGCAAATAGGGCGAGAAGGCAAAAAGTTGATCCATTTCGCGGCAGCGGTATACGACGAGGCCCGCGCAGAGCTGCGGACGTTTGGGGTCGTCGGGCGTGTATTCCCAGTTATCCGCAGCGAGCCAGATGGTTTCACCAAGCAACGCGAGCCGCACCTTTTTAGCGGAAGCGGAACGCTCGAACGGGATGGACTCCAACAGGCCCTCTTTGTGCGTTTTGAGAGCGGGCACGAGGCCGCGCACCGCTGCCTCCGGCTCGGCCCGCAAGTGACCGTCCGGCGTTTGCCACAGCGTCACGTTCCGGCGGTTCAGCTCGTATAAAAGGGCGTCAAGCGTCCACTCGTAGGAAACCGGCGCAGGCGCGGCTTTGGGGGCATGGTCAAGGGCGAGCGTCACAGTTCCACCCCTCCCCCAACGACCCGCGCGCCCCCTTCAGCTAATTGAGGAATTAAGGAATTATGGAATTTATGTATAGGGGCGATTCCATAATTCCATATTCCATAATTCATTTGACGAGGGAAAATTGCGGAAACAATCACAGTTCGATTCCTCCTCCCACGACGCGCCCGCCCGCTAAATCTCCGAATTTATCGGCGGGGTCGAATGCTTTGGAATTGTGGCCTTCTCCCGTGGAGCCGGTTCCATTGTTCAACCGCTCCATGACCCCTTTGCAGGTGCGGTAGAGGGGCGCGGGACGGCCTGCCGTGCCCTGCGAGAGCTTGTCTCCGGTTTCTTCGAGATAGCCCGATTCGACCATCTCCCGCACGAGAATCTGAATCGTCTTCTCGCCGGTTTTGATACGCTCGGCGATTTGCTTGACGGTTGCCACTTGGCCCGTGGATTCGCGCACGGCTTCCACGACGGGCAAGTAGCGGCGCATTCGCTGCTCTTGGGCCGCGTCGGTTCGGTCGCCTTCCAAGTCTTCCTCGGCAACGTAGGTAAAGCCCAGCGTGCCCGCGTCCATATCGGCCCCGAAGTCCATCGCAGGCGCACTCCGGTTATCGGTCGAGAGAAAGTGCCGCCGGACGCCGTTCTCGCGCTTTTCCACTCGGATGTCGCTGATCCAGCCGTCCACCGACGACGGCAGCGCGTTCGTGCCCGCGATTTCATCGCCCCTATCCCCGCCGCCCATTTTGCGGTTGTGGACGACGATGACGACGGCGCACCGTTTGCGCGCGACCTCTTCACGGAGCGGGCGCAATTTCTCGCCCACTTCGGCGGGGTCAGTCCAGTCACGGATACCCAGCCCTTCGCGGCCCGTGTCGATAAAAAGCAAAACCGGCTCGCGCCCGGCGTCTTCTTTCACCTCATCCAGCATTTGCAGCAGAATAAGGAGGCCCTCCGGCGACGTGACCGTAAATCGTTCGCAGCACATATAGAAGGGCCGCCCGTCCGCGCCCGCACCCTCTTTTCGGATGCCTCGGCCCAAAAGCCGGTTTGCGATGCCGAACTTGCCGTCTTCCATCGCCAAGTAGCAAACCGGCCCGCTACGCGACACGGCGAACTCGCCGAACACGGGCAGGCCCCGACAAACGCAGTCGGCTACGTCAAGAGCGAGAAACGTTTTGCCGAACTTCGGTTTTCCGGCAATCAAAATGAGGCCGTAGTCGGGGATGAGTTTATCGACCAGCATCGGCGGCGGATCGCCCACGGTTTCGAGGAATTTGGAAACCTGCAAAAAGCGCGGGCGAACCAAGCTCGTTTCGTCGGCTTTTCCTATCGAATCGAAAAAGCCGTTACGCACGACGTCATCGCCCGCCCGCTGGCGCAGGATGGCGAAAACACGGGGCACGTCGGCAGGGTCGCATTCGGCAAGGGCGGCGAATGCGTCGTCAGTCAGTGGCATTAGTTCGGGTGTTTCTTTTCAAAATGTCGCACAATAAAATCGATCTCGTTTTTCTCGGTTCGCCAGTTGTTCCGTGCGGCGAAGCTCTCTAATACGATGGTCGCGCTCTGCTTGCCCCACCCGGCGGCGAACAGAATCGCGGCAATCTCTACGGCGGTGTCGTGCCGCTTGGACGCGGGCGCGGGCGTGTTGATGAGGGCGAGCGCCTTTTGCGGCATTTCGCCGATCCGCTCGCGCCCGTATTCCTTGCCGCCGTATTTGTCGCCATATTTGCGCCGGTTTTCGGCGGCCCGCTTTTCACGCTCGGAAAGCGGCTCCGGCGGCAAATGGGCGCGCCACCAGGTCAAGGGTTTGGCTTCGGCATCCGGCTCAAGGCGGCGCAGTTGCACTTTGCGCTCGTCGCCATACGCGGCCTTTCGGTTGTAACTGCCGGGCACGCGGATCATGTAGGACAGGTAGCCCGTGTTGGTTTCCGCCGTCGCTCCGGGCGCACTGCCACCAATACAGAGTGCCAGTCGGTTCACGGTGGCGTTAAACTGCTGCTTGGCTTCGGGTTCGACCAAATCGCGCAGCTCGGACAGGAACCAGCAGGCGTGCACCCCACCCCCGCTAAAAAGTGCGAGGTGCGGCGGCGGCAGCGGTTCGATAGCGGAAAAGCGGGCGGCTTTGATGCGCTGGAACGCGCCGTCCGGCCCGGCTTCGTAGTTGTCTACCGACGCCCACAAGGTCGCGGCGACCGGCACGAGGTCGCTGGTTCCGACATTGCCGAGGCGCGGCAGCACGCCCACGTAGCAGTCGTAAAACCGCCCCTCCGTCGTCACGAGGAGCGCGGCCTGCGCGTATCCTTCGGGTGTTAGCGGAAACCATTCGCGCGGCGGCACGCCTTTGGATTCGCGCCCCTTTGGGTGTCGGCAGCGAATCTCGAAACGCAGGCTCGTCACGCCGAACAATTTTTCGTAGGGTCGAAATAGCGCGGCGAACGTTTGGACTGCATATTCAGCGGCGGTCATCTTCGGTTTCCCCTTTGGCGTGCTGATCGGTTTGGCGGTCGAATTGCGGGTTTTCGCTTAGGAACGCGGCGGATAGTTCCATCGGGCCGGTGACCGGCGTGAGATCGGGCGCTTCCCCGACGAACCACCAGTTTGCCGCGTCGTCGATTCCGTGCGCGAAATAAAGGCGCGCGGCGCTTTTGTGTTCGGCGGGAAACTGGCTCACGGCGTAGGCGAGCGCGACCGATTCGCCGTGCGCGTTTGCGATATGGCGGGCGGTCGCATACGGAACGTGCGGGCAGGCGTTGATCCAGCGCAAAACGTTGGAATTGGCCGCCGTCAGCGGGAAGGCCCGCTCGCGGTTGACGAGCGGGCCGGAGGGCTTTTCGTTACGCGGCACGGAGCAGCTCCTTTTCGGTGGCGCGCTCGGCATCCCAGTCCCGCCAAATCGCTTGTATATCCAGCAGATCGCAGGGTTTTTGCTCGCGGGGATTGCCGGTTCGGTCGATGCAGATGACACACCCGGCGCGTTCATCTCGTCCAGCCACAGGACAAGGTAGAACCGGCTGCGGCAGTATTTAGGGAGCGACCGCGCGAGCGTGGACAAATCGCCGTTTCGGGCCGAACCGTTCGTCCAGCGGGCCGCAAAATATCCCTTGCCCGCGACGCCACCCGCTTGCAAGAGAGCGTCCACGGTCGTCGGTTCGGGAATCGGCAGGGGCTGCGGCGCAAATTTCAAGCGCAGAGTTTGGGGCGATTTCATCGGTTGGCTCCTTCTCCGAGGGCTTCGGCCCGCGTTTTGCAAAGCTGATGCGCCGCAAGGGCATAGCGCACCGTGACCCGCTTCTCGGAGCCGTGAACGGTTCGGCAAACCCGCAGCTCGCAGTAGTAGGGCTGCACCGTGTTCATCACGTCGCGCACCTTGACGGGCGTGCCCGGCGCGGCAAATTCCGGGTTTCCTTTGGCGTCGGTCGCTTCGACAGTTTCGCGCAGGTAGACGGTGCTGCCGACCTTCAACGAATCGACGAACGCGGCGCGCTCGCAGGTCGTACAAAGGCGAGCGGGGCAGGGCAGGCCATCAACGCGCAGGGCGGCAGCTCCCTTGACGACGGAGAAATCAGTGGCAGGCTTTTTGATGCCGCATTTATTGCAAATGCGGGCAGGTTCTGCGGGTAAAGCGAAGACGACGGCATCCACGCGGCGCGGCGTCAAACAGATCGGCAACTCGCCGGTTCCGGCAAACTTAGCAAACACAGCTTCAGGCATTTTCGATTCTTTCATGGTCGAAATAGAAAAAGGGCGCAGGCTTCCACGAAAGAAGCCCGGCCCTAATGAGTGACTAATGAACCAAACCCAGATCACGGGCAGCGTCCGCGCCGCCCAGCAGATTGCCGACGATGCCGCCCAAAGCGGCAAGGAGCACACACACGAGCGCGAGCTGCACGCGAAACGGCACTCGGTAAACGAGGCAAAAAACGACGCTCACAAGCAGAGCAAGGGTTAGCTCAAGGAGCGAAACGCGGCGGCGCAGGGCGCGGTGGACACGACGGGAAGGTTCACAGGTATGTGAACGAGGAGCCAAAACAGTCATCTTGGCCTCCTAAAGCGACATGACACGGTATTTCGTGCCATCCGTATCGGTCAGGTCGCGCTGTTCGCCGGGAAGGGTCAGGGCCGCCGTGCGGACGGCTTCCTGCCATTTGAAAGCGGCGTCACCGTCGCTGAATTTCTCCCAAATGTCGCTGCCGGGTAGCTGTCGCTTTACGATGATGTCGAGCACTTGCCGCCCGGCCTGGGCCGCGCGCTCTTTCTCGCTCGTGTCTTGGAGCAGCCATGCCTGAAGCTGCGCGGCGGGCAGCGCCGCCAAAAGTCCTCTCGCCATAATTCAGTCCTTTGTTTCGCGGGCAGTCCCACAGCAAATGCCGTGGTACGATGGTGGCTAACAGCGGAAATTCAAGTCGCCGCCTACGACAAGCCCGCACCGGTGAATCAGACCGGTGCGGGCTTTTTGTTTGGGCTTGACGCCTCTCAAGCCCCTTTGGTTATGAAAAAACCGCACGGCTGTCGGGATTTATTGCCGTGGGAAAATATTTTGCACTTACAAAAATTATTTTCCATAATTAAATTATAACATCAAAGTAATAATTTAACATATTCAAATAATGTTTATTTGAAGGAATATCCTCGCGGCGTCTTCGACGACCAACTCGTAAGGAATGCCAAGCACGCGCGACAGTTCTTTCATTTGCCCCTTTTGCGGAACACGGTCACAATTCAACCAATGGCTCACCGCCCCTTGCGTGACGCCACAAAGGGCAGCAAGATCGTTCTGGGTCAAGTTCTTAGACGCCATCGCTTCAGAAAGCCGAACCCACTTATTCATCGTTTGAACTGGCATATCCATATCTATATTATAACACCAGTGTATTTTTTTAACACAAAATAATACCTTTGTGACGCAACTGCTCTTATTACTCGTGTGTCATAATGGATATGTATCTATATGAACGAAGAAACACTCTGGCATTTTGCATCGGAAATGGGATCATGACGTTCGGTAAATGGGTTCGGAAATGCCGCCGCGACGCAGATTTAACTCAAACAGAATTGGGTGATCTTCTCGACGGCGCGACGCAGGGGTATATTTCAGCCGTTGAAAACGATTCCGAGCGTGAGATAACCCGTAGCACTGCCCAAAAATTTGCGAAAGCATTAGGGCGTCCCGCAGCCGAAGCGTTAGCCGCAGCAGGATATGCCATACCTGATGAAGGCGTTGTACACGTGCTTGATGAGGACGAAGCGGAAGTAGTCAAATACCTGCGCGGCATTCCTCCAGAGCTTCGCCCGAACGCTGTGAGTGCGGTTAAGAATCTGAAAACGGCAGCGGACATCATGCGCGAGCGTCAGGAAGCCGATACTATCGGCAAGCGCGCCGACCGGCACGAGAATCCATCCATTCGGCAAAAGGAGGACGGCGACGATGCCCTCCGCTCTGACCAATAGGATTATTGACGAGGTGGCACGCGAACTCGTCACGCGCTGGAAAAGTATCACCAAACTCCCATTGGACTCGTGGTACGGCCTGCATTTTGTCGCTGAGGAAATGGGCTGTCAAATTGAGCTGCACCCTTGCACTACCTCCTATACAACGGACAAGCACCTGCCCAAACCGAACGGCCTCGCGGCTATCGACCGCGAGCAAAGCGATATGCTCATCATCCGCGCTGCCGCGCACGAGCTGGGCCATCACGGGCTGTTTTGGTGGACAACGTTCGGATGGCGCTGGCGCTGGCCCGCCGTCTTCGATATGGACATCAACGCTTTTGAGGAAGCGATCTGCAATTGCATCGCTGACCTCATTTGGGCGCTGCCCGAACGGACGCAAAAAAACGGCAAGCTCGCCGCGCCCGTTTCGGATGGGCCTATTCTGCGCTGTGGTTGGCACAATCCCATACCCGAATACATGGCCGTGCCTGCCGCCGAGATCGAAGCGTCTGACGCCCGCGAAAACAAAGACCGTGCGACCAAAGACGCGCTTATTTTTGACTAGCGAAACAAACTTATATTCGCCCCTTTGACGAAGGAAAACGAAAGGAAAACAAACAGATGACGACGACCGAGCAGCGGAACCGGCAGGTGGTAAAAATCGCGGACGCGGCGATGATGGTGGACATCGACACGGGCGAGGTTTTAGCGGAGCGAACCAAATCGCACCCCGTTTCCCAGCCCGCCCCGAAAAAGTCGGAGAAACTGCCCTATGGTGCGTTTCTGCTGCCGGGCGTGACGTGCCCCGAATGCGGCGCGCCGGTCGCGCAGGCCCGCATGGCGGGGAAGCAGTTCCACGTGTGCACCAAACAGTTTTCCGAGGAGCCGGAATGCTGGTACGCCAGCGAGCTTCCCAAAGAGGGCACGGAGAACGTGGGCGAGGGTACGGATGCAGCGGAGGATGGCGCGAGCGGCGAATCGTTCAGCGACGGCGGGGCCGATTTGGGCGGGGCGCAGTTCAAAACGGCGAGCAAAACCGAAGGCGAGGACGGCGGCGCGAAAACGGGCGGCAAGGGCAAAACGAAAAAGCGTTGACAGCCGCGCGCTTTTTCGGTTATCCTGCGCGATAAGGAGATTTGCCCATGTCTTCACCTACCCATACCTATTGTCCCGGCTGCGGCAACGCATACCCGCCCACGGCTCGCTTTTGCCCTTTGTGCGCCCGCCCGCGTGAGAATGCTCCCAGCACCCAAACGCAGCCCTTCCAGGCGAGGCCCCAAGCATCGCCCCCATTTGGCGCGCCCACAGTAGAACCCGCGCTTGCTCCCAGCGTGAACCCCGTGCGGCTTTGGGTGCATCGAATCTTTGTCGGATTGTCGATTTTGTGGGCGGTTTACCTACCGCTGCATATACTACTATTCGTTGCTGCGCAGTCGAGAGCGCCACACAACACCGCGCCGGGCGCAGCAGAGGGCCGTGCACTTGGCACACTGGTCGGCATCGGCTTGTGGTTTCCCGTTTGGCTGATGGTGCTCATACCGCTCGTGCTCATCGCCATTTTCGCCAAACCAAGAAAGTAAAACTATGAGATTTAATGCTGACCTATGCCGAAAAATCATGCTGCTCATTGAAGCCGACGACAGCGATTTTTTTCAAATTACTCAAGTCACTATCGCCAAATTTACACTACCCAAACGCATTTACGTTGTGGATGGTTTTGCGCAAGATTTCGTCGAGTATCATCTCGACCTGTTGCACGAAGCCCAACTCGTCAAAGAGTTCACTCCTGACTGGAATCTCGGCGGATTCAGCGGCGACTATGTGCTCACGTGGGCCGGTCAGGAATTTCTCGCCAACATCAAAAACGACGCCCTTTGGGAGCAAGCCAAAAAAGCCGCGACCGAAGCCACCGGCGGCACGTCGCTGACGATGCTTCAGCGGATGGCGGAAAAGGGTGTGTGCGCCGCGCTGGGGATTCCGTGGCCCCTTTGCGCCAATGCAGCAACGGAGCAATGACGCCGCAATGCGCCTGCATTTGTCCCCCTAATGCGCTAATGCAGCAATAGCGCGCCGCCGTTTCGCCGCAAGGCTTGACACCATAGAACGCGGCCTGCTACAATCCGAACAATCAACAAAGCAAAAAGAAACGCCCTCGCGTTAAAATCCTTGGCCGGGATGCGAGAGCGCTCTTTCGACACCGCCGATGGAGGGCGGTTCTTATGTCTGCCTCATCGTATCCCAAAGCCGGGGCCGCTGTCAACGCGCCCCGCCCCGCCGCAAAAACAAGCCGCGAAACCGCGACCTTTACCCCCTATTTTTGGGAAGCCTATAACGCGGTGGTGCAGCCGCACCGCTTCGACTGGTATCTCATCGAACGCTGGCTCCCCACGCTCGGCCCGGACGGCTTCACGGTCGTCAAGGCGCTTCGCTCCCTCTGCTACTTCAACCCCAAAGACGGCGCGCTCCGCGACGAATGCCAGCTCACGGTCGATGAACTCGCCGCCAAATGCGGTATGACTCGGCCCACGCTGTACCGCGTCCTCGAAAAGAACGAGGCTCTCAAAAATTTCGTGCAGCGCCTGCCCGACGCCGTTTTCGTCGAGGGTCGCACGCGCCGTCTTCCCCCTCGTTTTCGCGTCTGTATGGACACACCGGTTCACCCCGACGATATGGAAGAATACGACCGTCTTCGCGGGCGAAACGAGATGGATCGCGCCCAAAGCGAAGAGGAAAAGCGCAAATCTCAAATTGAGATTTACGAAAAGCGCAAATCTCAAATCGAAGGGCGCAAATCTCAAAACGGGGAGCGCAAATCTCAAAATGAGATTTCCTATAATGTAAACTCTTTACCTTCGGAGTCTTTACTTATAGATTCTTTACACGGCGAGGCCGTGCCCGAACCCCCTATAAATCCCCAAGGGGATGAAGAGCAGACGCCTTCGGCGGCAGAGCCTGCCGCGACCCTCGACCCACTTGCTGCGACATGGAACGTCGCGCTGGGCCACTTGGCGGAAATAGTCAACAAGCCGACGCTGGAGACGCACCTCAAGGCGCTGCGTGTCGTTTCCATTTCCGAGGGGGGCGCGACGGTACTTGCCGCCCCGAATAAATTCACGCACGGTTGGGTCACCGCGCGTCACCAGTCCGACATCGAAGCCGCGCTCAAAGAGGCGCTCGGCAGCCCGCCTGCATCCGTTCAAATCATCGTGGAGGGCAAGTAGATGAACGCCGCTGAAAACCTCCTCACCCTCAAGCAGATAGCCGAACAGGTCGGCGTGACCTACGGGCGGCTGCGCGGATTCGCGGACGCGCCCGGCGTGAAGGAAGCCGTCGGGGCCGTGGAGCCGCCGGGCGTCAAGGGCGTGCGCTACGAGCCGTTCGCGCTCGACTTGTTTCGCGCGCTGATTGCCGCGCAGGACGCGGGCGAGACGGAACCCAAACAGGCCGCCGCATGGCTCTTAAGGAGGCAAAGCGGCGCTGCCGAAGCGGAAGGTGACAATTCACCCGGCGATGCGCCGCTTGGCGAATTAGGCGGCGCTTTGGCGAAACTTGCGAGCACGCCGGTTAGCGGGCCGGTTGCCGCCGAAATGATTCGCACCATGCGCGACTTGACGGACGCGCTCCGCGAGTCCACGGCGGCATCGTCCGGCCCGGTCGAGCATTTCTACACTCTCGCCGGAGCCGTCGCAGAAACCGGCTTATCGGCCAAAACCATCCGCAACACCGTACCGGCCATCAAAGACGGCGGGCGCAAGAAATATGCGGCTTCCGATCTCAAGGCTGCCGCCCGCAGCATCCCGCGCTATGCGCCTGTGAAGGCCCTTCCTCGGCCCGTTGCCGCCCCTCCAGAAACTGTTTCACAAAACAGCGACACGGACGACACCGAGGAGCAAGACTGATGCTGCTTTTTATTTGTGAGACAAATAAGAGATTTTACGGTGCATTGTTCGCATTGCGGTCAAAACCACGGTGCATTGTCGTGTTACCGCAATGGGTTCACGTATTTCTTTACGAGACACTTTTCCGGCTGTTTCGTATTGTGTCCGGCAGTGCTGGACACGTTGGCCCAGCACGAATAGCGCCCAGTCTTGTCGTCGTAGATGGGTCTTGGAGCGAGCGAAACGCCTCCTCACAGGCCTCGAATAATGGTTCCCATAACTACCGCTATAGGAACCATTGCACCAAAACCATAACTCGGTTTTTTTCTGATTTCTGGTGCATTGCGCTTTTGCAGCGAAAAGACAATGGCAACAACTGATACGCGCGTGATAACCGGCGCGTCGCTTGTTGATGACGCCGCGACCGGACTGCTGTCGATTGCCGCTGACGCGCTCCGCGTGATGCTGGAAACGCCGCGCTCGGACAACACGCGCCGCGCCTACGAGAGCGATCTGCTCGATTTTATGAGACACCTCAGCGAGCCGGATTTGTCCCCTGCCGCTGTGGAACTCATTGTCTCAATGGACGCCCAGCGCTTGACCGTCACGCTTCGCGGCTATGTGACCGACCTTCGCAAACGAGGCCTCGCGGAAACAACGGTCAAGCGTCGTTTGAACTCGGTCAAGAAGCTCGTGGATACGGCCCGGCTCCTCGGTGCTCCGTGCCCTGACCCGAAGCATCTGGTGAAGGCCGAACGCACGGTCGATTACCGCGACACACGCGGGCCTGAGCTTTCCGAGATTGCGCGAATCTTAGACAGCATCGACAAAACGAGCATCAAGGGCTTGCGCGATTACGCCTTGCTGATGATTTTGACGACAAACGGTTTGCGGCGCGGCGAGCCGCTCGGCTGTGACATCAGGGATTTCGACCGACGCACAGGCCGCTTGAGGATTGTCGGCAAGGGGCGAGCGCAGGCCGAGTGGATCACGCTGCTGCCGGAAACCTGCGCGGCGCTTGTCTCATATTTGAACGAGCGAAAAGACTTGTCGCTGTCCGCGCCCTTGTTTGCGACGTCCGACCGGCGTGACAAAACCGAGAACCGCCTGACTGGGCGCGGCTTCTATGATGTCGTGCGAACCTACGGCCTGCGCGAGCTGGAGCGCTCGCTGAATCCGCACGCATTCCGGCACACGGGTATTACCGAAGCGCTCGAAGCGACGAACGGTGACATCCCGCTCGTGCAGGATTTTTCGCGCCACGCACGCCCCGAAACGGTTATGGTTTACCGGCATTCGACCCGCGACGGGCAGGGCGAAGTGACGCGGCTTTTAGGTGACCGGCTCCGCGACGTGCGCGCCAAAACCGAGTGATTGCGCTATTGTTGTGCCATTGCAGCAATGCTGCAAAGTTTGATTGTTTGCCCCACGGTTGTCTGCTATAATGCGGTGTGGATCGCACTATTTCGCCCCACCATCCGCGTGCTATAACGGCCCTTTCTCCTCCCCCTGAAGGAAAGGTTCGCCGCCTCGTGTCCCCCTCTTCACCTCCAGCCCTTGCCGCCGGTCGCCATCTCATTAGGCGTCCTCTGCCCGCAACCCCCGCACAAATCGCGCGCCGAACCGTGCGCGTCAAACAAGTCGAACTCATGGTCGAATGTGGCAGCCCCCGCGTTCGGAATCGCTACGGCGAAGACCTTTACTCGCACATTCTATGGATGCGCCTTGATGGACTGACAATCGCCGAAATGGCCGAGAAAATCGGCTGCTCGGATGAAATTATCGCCGACTGCATCAAAATGTGGCAAACCCAAATCGAATTATCCGAGGGTGGGCCGGAACAATGGACGCCGCGCTGCCGCAATCCCCGCCGCTGGGCCAATAAACCCACGCCCAAAATCCCCGCTTAAACGACGTTTTTCAAAAATAATTGAATTATTTTTGGCTGAAATCGGTGCTATAGCACCGATTTCACGGTTTGCCGCTTTCTTTTGCCGCCCGTAGAGTGTAATTGTCGCGGGAAGCCGTTACCGAATCTGCTGCGCTTAAGCCGCCGTGGGGGAGGAGAAAGCGTCGCATTCGTCACCGAACCCGCAAAAGCGTCCATCCCCGGACGCAGATACTCCCAAAAACAGTGAGTGCCCGCCGAACCGGATCGGCAGCCCAAAGCCAAACATTACCGCGTAGGGCCGCGCACCAATACAGGGTGAATACCGCGTGTGGGTTCAAACCCCTCCGCTCACTATCGTTTGATCGACCGAAAAACTGAATATCGCTTCCCTCTAAGGCGTCCTCGTTTGATCCCTCGCCCCTCCTCGAAATTGGCATCCCCGCCGAACCGCAAGCAAAACAAATTGCTGCATTGTGTCCGCGCCTCGCAATGCAGCTCCACCCTCTTTCTATGATTGCTCTGCTTTCCAAGTCTGACCGGCTCACACCCGCTATACTCGCTTCCATCGAAGCGGGTTTGATTATTTTGTATAGCAATGGGCCGTCCCCTTATGACAATCCACTGCCAGCCCCGGCAGCTCCCGTCATACCGCCGCCCTACGTGCCCAAATTTGAAATCGGCGATACACGCGGGCAAAACCGCAAAGAGCGCCGGGCCGCAAAGTTCGGTCACAAATGACCGCCAAAACAGCCGACTGGCTCTGTGACTTCGGGCCGGTTCTCCTCGTGCTCGCCGCCCATTACACCATAACGTTCTATGGTGTAATTCCTCAATTCTAACTATGAACCAAGCGCCCGCTCCTAAAATTATCAACGAAGAAGCCGAACTCGTGCTGATGAGTTCTGTGCGCCCGCACCCGGAAAATCCGCGCGAGGGCGATATTGGCGACATCTTCGAGAGCATCAAGGAGAACGGCTTTTGGGGCCATATCGTTTGCCAAAGGTCAACGGGTTTTATCCTCATCGGTAACCACCGGTATTTGGCGGCCATGCAAATCGGGATGAAAAAAATCCCGGTTGTTTGGGTCGAGGTGGACGACGACCGCGCCCGCCGGATCATGCTGCGCGACAACCGCAGTTCCGACAAGGCCAGCTACAACCTTCAGCGCCTCGTGGAAACGCTGACCGATCTGGAAACCACAACCGAGCTAAAACTGGGCGCGACCGGCTTCGAGCCGGAAGACCTGAACGACCTCATCAACGACTTGACGCGCGCCGCGACCCGGCGCGACCCGGATGAGGAAAAGCCCAAAAAGCAAAAGGGCGAAGAAAAGCTCGCCATCGTGCTCGTGTGTGAGAACGAAGACCAGCAGGCCGAAATGTTCGAGGAAATCACCTCGCTCGGTTATTCTCCGGCAAAGGCGAATTTGAATGCGCGTACCAAACTCACCATCTGATGACGCTGCCGCTGACGTTGCTGAAGAGGTTTTGGACGACGCCGAAGAGCCTACCGAAGAACCGGCCTACGATTTAAGCGACGCGGGCGAAGAAGACGCAGCCGATGCCACCGCGCCGGTCGCGCAGCCGTGGGAGCGTCTCCCCAAAGAAGGCACAATCGCGTGGAACTGCTTCACCCGTTACCGCGATTTGCTGGGCCGCCGCACGTTGCTTCTCGCGTTTCAGCAAGAAACAGGCAAGAAAGAAGCAAGAGCGCCGAACGGTGCATGGACGAGCTGGTACACCCGCTTCAACTGGAAAGCCCGTGCCGCTGCCTATGACGCGCACCTCGACAAGATCGACCGCGAGAAAAACGAGAAAGCCCATTTCGCCGAACTCGAAGCCTACCGCAATCGGCAGCGCCAACTCGCCAGCGCGGGTACGCAGCTTTCCATCCTGCTTTTGCAAAAAGTTACCGACCGGGTGAAAAAGCTGGAGCCGGACGAAATCCCGATTGCCCTGATTCCCCAGTATCTGCGATCCGCAACCGGCGCGGCCCAGATGGCGATGAACGCCGAAGCCGAGGCGATAGGTCTGGACGACCTCATAAAGCAATTAGATGAGCAGAACGGGGAAACTAAGCAGCCGGATTAAGCAGCAAGCGTTTTGCGCCGCCCCGCTCAACAAGAAGCAGCGTCGTCGCCTGAAGGAAGCTGACGCGCGGGCATACCAACTCCCCGGTCACGATTTGCCGTGGAAAACGTGGGTCAGCTCCACCTTTCCGCGTGTTACCAGCAAGCCGTTTGCCGCGCGCCATGTGCGGCTGTGGAAATGGTTTGACAGCCTAACACCCGGCATCAAACCCCGCCCGCGTGTGGAGCCGTGGCCGCGTGGCGGCGCGAAATCGTCAAGCGGCGAGCTGGGCGTCGTTTGGTGTGGCGTCAAGCTCACCCGGCGGCTCGTGCTCATCGTTTCCGAAACGCAAGAGCAAGCCAACAAACACGTTCAATCCATTGCGACGCTGTTCGAGGAAATGGGCGTCGGGCGCGCCATCAACACCTACGGCGCGTCGAAGGGCTGGAAGTGCGACCAGTTAAGAACGGCGAATGGTTTCAACGTCATCGCCGTTGGGCTTGACACTGCCGCCCGTGGTATCCGGCTGGATAATTTCCGGCCTGATCTCATCATTTTCGACGACATCGACGGGCGGCACGACACCGCCGCAACGGTCAAGAAGAAGACCGACATCATCACCGAGAACCTGCTGCCCGCAGGCTCGGCGGATTGCGCGGTTTTGTTTCTGCAAAACCTGATCCACGCGAACAGCATCGTGTCGCAGCTCGTGGACGGAACCGCTGATTTTCTCCTCAATTTGGAAGTGGCGACGGTTGAGCCAGCGGTGCGCGGCCTCGTCACGAAACCGGAGGTTCAGCCGGACGGGCGCATTCTGCACCATATCGTCAAGGGCGTGCCCACATGGCTCGGCCAAAACCTCGAAACCTGCGAAGCGCAGATCAACGAGTGGGGCCTAAAAGCCTTTTTGCGGGAAGCGCAGCACGAAGTCCAAATCACCGGCGGCTTCTTCAAAGCGGACAAAATGCGCGTCGTCACGTCGTCGCAGGTTCCCAAACTGCTGCGGATTTGCCGTGCGTGGGACAAGGCCGCGACCGAAGACGATGGTGACTATAGCGCGGGCGTCAAAATCGCGCTGGGCGATGACGGCCACTTTTATGTGATGCACGTCGAACGCGGCCAATGGTCTACGGACGTGCGCGACGGCAAAATCCGCAGCACCGCCGAGGACGACGGCAAAAAGGTCGTTGTGCGCGGGCCGCAAGACCCCGGTGCTGCCGGGAAGTCGGATGCCGAAGCGTTCGTCCGATTGCTGAAGGGATTTCCAGTCAGAACGGAAACGGTCAGCGGCGCGAAGGAGGTTCGCGCCGATCCGCTCTCGTCGCAGGTAAACGCCGGGAACGTGTATATGGTCGAGGGCACTTGGAACAAGGATTTCCGCCGAGAGCTTGCCGAGTTTCCCGGCGCGAAACACGACGACCAAGTAGACGCGGCTGCCGACGCTTTCGACGAACTGCAAAACAACAACACAAGCTGGGCGCTCGACCCCGCCGCGCAAAACGTCCTGGCGAAATACTACGCCGGGCTATCGCTTGACGACGATGAAGAAAACGATTCGTGAATAAGAACAAACGGGCCAAAGAAAAAGCCGCCGCCAAAACCGCCGAGCGAACGGTTCAGGGCATCCTTGCGCGCCAGCGTGAATTGGATGCCGCCGTTTCGGTCGCGCGGGCCGAAGCCGCGACCGAGGCCCGGACGCAAACGCTGACCGAAGTGGAGCGCACCATCGCGTCCGCGACGCCCACGCTTGCGCCGCAGTCACAGCCCCGTGCCCTCGCCTACGCCTTCAACCAGCCATATGCGTTCACGACGCCGATGGCTCCGAACCGTCCGCCTAAGAAGAACATCACGCTGGACATGATGCGCCAGCTCGCCGATACCTACGACATTTTGCGCTCGTGCATTGAGCAGCTCAAGCGCGAAACGAACGCCGTGCCGCTGGAGATTGCCGCCCGCGACCCGAAAGACAATTCGCCGCGCATGAAGCAGCGCCTGAAGGCCGCCCGCGAGCTATTTGCGCGCGACGGGGCCGTGGGCGGATTCGGCAACCGGCGCAGCCACTTCGAGAAGCAAATGCTCGAAGATGTTTTGGTCGTTGGTGCGTGCGCGATTTTTCACCATCCCACCAGAGGCGGCGGAACCTACCAGTCGTTTGCCATTGACGCTTTGACGATTCGCCCGGTTGTCGATGCGTATGGCTGGCCCGCCGAAGGCGATGCCGCCTATGAGCAGTATATCGACGGCGTTCAAGTCGCTGCTTTTTCGCGCGACCGGCTGACCTATGACGGCCTATATCCCGTTTCCTACTCACCCTACTTCAAATCGCCGATTGAGTATTTGGTTCGCGTCATCAACGCGGCGCTCCGGGCGGATCAGTGGAACACGGACTGGCTCACGGATGGCAACACGCCGAGCGATATGCTCGCTTTGCCCGATGGTTGGACGCCGGATCAGATCAAAGAGTATTTGGGCGTGTGGGACGCCATGCTCGCGGGAAACTCCAAGCAGCGTCAAAAGACCAAATTCGTACCGGGCGGCTCGCAGCGCGTCGGGAACCCCAGCCGCAAAGACCAAGATTTTCAGGCGTTCGAGCTGTGGCTTTTGCGCCGGACGTGCGCGATTATGGGCGTCTCGCCCGCGTCGATTGGTTTCGAGGGCGAGCAGTATAAAGTGGCGCAAGAAGGCAGCCGCGACGCGACCAGCGCCATCGGGGTCGGCGCTTTGCTGGATTTCCGCAAAGAGCAATACGACGACCTTTTGGCCCGCTTCGGCTTCGACGATTTGGAAGTGCAAAACGTCACCAAGCGCGAAGAAAAAGCCAAGGAAAAGGCCGAAACGAATCAGGTGCTGATTCAGTCCGGGCAGCG
Organism: uncultured Armatimonadaceae bacterium; assembly: GCA_964241985.1. Lineage (GTDB taxonomy): Bacteria > Armatimonadota > Armatimonadia > Armatimonadales > Armatimonadaceae > CAXTBP01. The sequence continues at coordinate 32,822 of CAXTBP010000020.1, forward strand.
CACTATCAACGAAGTGCGCGCCGAAGATGGCCTTGACCCGATTGAAGGCGGCGACGTGCTTCTCGTGTCCAAAACGCTCGTGTCGCTGGAAAACAGCCTTGCGCCGCCGGAGCCGCAGCCGGTTCCCGGCAATCCTGACGACGGCAGTGACGACATCGACGATGATGACGATTTGCCGCCGGGCGACAATGGCGATGACGACAAAAACAACCCGCCGCAAAAACGCATTCAGCGCCGCGAACCGGATGTAAAAAAAAAGGCAACATCTACACCGTAGCGCGTGACTTCAGGCGGCAGCTCCGGGCGAACGAAGACGGTGCGACCGCCAAAATGCGCGAGGTGTTGGACACGATAGAAGCCGACATCAAAGAGCGGCTGGCGGCGCTGCTGAAGCGAATCGAAGAGGCCAAAGCGAACGGCGAAAACGTCAATCGCACCTGGCTGCTGACCGAAGAGCGGTATCACGATCTGCTCGCCCAGTGCGCCGATTATCGCTCAAACATGGCAGCGGGCATGGCTCCCGTGATTGCCGCTGCCCAAAAGGCGAGCGTGGAAGAAGCGGCGAAGCAGGCCGAGCAGCTCACGCTGTTTGCCGTGGGGCCGCTGTTTGATAAAGCCGAGGTTTCCTTTCACTGGAATCGGCTGCCGGTGCAAACCCTCGAAGCGTTCGTCGGACACGCCGGAGACGGCTCCCCACTGCGCGATCTGCTTGACGAGCTTGGCCCGCAAGTGGCTCAAGGCATCGAAAACGCGCTTCTCGCGGGCATCGCAAATGGCGACGGCGCGGAAAAAATCGGTCGAAGCATTGACGCCGTTATGGGCAAAGGGCGAGCGCGGGCGATGAACTGGGCCAGAACCGAAGTTCACCGCGCCGCAAGGGAAGCGACGCGCGCTTCGTACCAAGCCAATTCGGGCGTCGTGTCCGGCTGGATATGGCTATCTGCTGCGGACAGCCGGACGTGTGTTTGTTGCTGGGCCATGCACGGAACCGAGCACAGCAATGACGAGCGGCTGGACGGCCACCCGCAATGCCGTTGCGTCATGGTTCCCAGAACCAAATCGTGGGCCGAACTCGTGGGCGATCCCACCATACCTGATACTCGGCCCGAGATACCCACCGGCGAGGCGCTCTTCAACGCGCTGCCGACCGCCAAACAAAAAGCCATCCTCGGCCCGGAACTTTATGAGCTGTGGGCGAGCGGCAAAATCACTCTCGCCGATTGCGTGCAGCGCAAAAACAGCGACAGGTGGGGTTCCATGCGAACCGCCGCAACCATCGACCAAGCCAAAACCAACGCGGCCCAAAGCCCCGTGAAAGCAACGCCATGAAAACCAAAATGAAACCGATCCATTTCTTCGTGCCTATTGAGCGCACCAAGAAGACCGACAAAGGTTTAATCGTCGAAGGCTACGCCTATGTCAATGCCATCGTGGAAGCGGGCGGCATCGACCTGACCCGCAAGGCGATGGAAGCCGCGTCCGCTGATTATCTCAAGTGGGGAGCCATCAGAGAAATGCACGGGCCGAACGCCGCAGGCACGGCAACGGCGGAAGAATGTGGCATCGTTTGGGATGAGAAGGGAGCGTTCCTGCGCGCCCTCGTCGTCGATAAAGCCGCCATCGAAAAGTGCGAAACCGGCGTCTACAAGGGCTTCAGCGTAGGCGTGCGCCCGCAGGTTATGCGCGGCAACAAGGTGGAATCGTGCGTTTGGATTGAAAACAGCTTGGTTGACCGACCCGCCGATCCCGATTGTCCGTTCACCATTGCAAGGGCAGATGGTTTGGACGAGGCGCACGTTGACGACGAAATCGAAGTCGAGCAACTCGAAGACCAACCGAGCGACCAAACAGCGGTCGAGCGGGGCGCATTCGCCGAAAAAATAGCTTCGCGCGAAAACGACATGAAACGTGGACTTGCGTTTGATATGTTGTATAATGTCTTCAGCCGGATCATGCGCGATGCCACTATCGCCGATCCCGAAGCTGCCGCCCGCGAAGCCTGCGCCGAATTTACGGATTACGTCGCTCCCCTATTCGCCCAGCGCGGTGACCTCCCCGATGAACTGTGCTACTCCGACCAGGCCGCTTTGACGCGCCGGGCCGAAGCCGCAGACGGGACAATCCAAACGATGACGACCGAACGCGCCGCCCTGCTCGTGCGCGCCGAAACGGCGGAAGCCTCGGTCACGAAACTCACGGGCGAGCGCGACGCCGCTATTGAGCGTGCCGACAAGCTCGCCAAAGAACCGGCTCCTATGACGCCCGCCGTGCGCTTCCCGCAGGCCGTTGACCGGACTTTTCTTGCTAATGCCGCAGGCGAAGACGCGACCGAAGTGGACGCGCTCCGCACGGAATACGCGGGCCTGCTCGTGTCTCTCCCCAAAGAGAAGGACGCCGTGAAGCGGGCCGCAGGCGTCGCACGCATGAGCGTCATCAAAGCCCAGTGCAACGCTGCTGGTTCTCCTTTGTAGTTTTTAGATCCAAAAATTTAAGGCTATCTGAATTAGGAGGTTGATATTTCGCTATCGTCAACCTCGCAGCCTAACAGTCGAGAAATTTTTGTTTGTTCTGATGCCACCATTTTCGCATCATCGTGTTCGCCGAATGGGCCAAAAAACTGGTCGAACAGTCGCCCAGTAACCATGCCCTTCACAGTGTGGTCGTAGCGCGCTGGGAAGGGCTTACACGCTGGTAAATCATCTAATTCATCGTCGCTTTCCACCTCAGCGACTGCGATTCGTGTGGGTGTCACAGCATCGCCAGATGCAATGCAAACATACCAAGCCATTGAAGAAAATCCTTTAGTGGTTGTGTATCACGCAAAGTTGGAAATCGCATTTACAGGTTGACGTTTTGAAACTATCAACCTCCTAATTCAGATAGCCAAATTTAATATCGCTTTCCACTCGGCTTCACGTCCTTCAGGCGCTCGCGCTTGACGGTTTGGCGTGAAAGACAATCCCAGAAAGGCTAACGCTATGCGCGCTCGCTTTTTGTCCCCCCTTGTTTTTCTCGCTTTCTTGACCTTCTTGGTCACCCTCTCGCTCCCGCTTCGCGCCGCACCCACTAAGGGGCCGCGCGAAAGCCCCTCTCCGAAAGGCATCCTCGCCATGAATCGCAACGGTTTTATGCTCGTAGACCCCGCCGCCCTCGGCGGCGAAACCGGCCCGTCCAATCCTCTTTTTACGCGCGCCGCTCCCGTCATTAGCGACGAAGCGCGCAACTACGTCGCCTCCATCCAGCGCGGCGAAGTCACCGGCGATATGGAGCAAGTCACGCGCCAGCTCGGCGTGACGCTCGCCGAATTTCAGCGCGCCATCACGAGCAATATGAGCGGGTTCCCTGTGCGTGAAAACTTGGAAGCCGAAGCGCGCATTTTGCTTCCCCTCGACACGCCCGTTCGGAATATGCTGCCGCGCGTGCCCGGAGCCGGTAAAGCCGCCGCGTGGAAGCAGCTCACGAGCCTCGGCGGCAAGTCGGGCCGGATGTTCTTTTCAGAAACCGGCGCGCCCAAAGAAAAAACGAGCGTGTACGGCGATAGAAGTTCGTCCTACAAGCTGCTCGGCCAAATGGGCAGCGTGACCGGCTTTGCTATGGCGACGGGCGCGAATTTCCAAAACCAGTACGGCACGGAAAAAGCCCTCGCCATGCAAAACCTGATGATCTGCGAAGAGTATGCGCTTATTAAAGCGGACTCCACCAGCATCGCCGAGCCGTGGGGCGATGGCACAAGCGCCCTTGCCTTCGATGGTATGTGGAACCTCATCACGACCGGCAACGGCACGCCGTCCGCGCAGATTCAGACCGCCGTGGGCGCGCTGACCCTTGCCCATATCAACTTGCAGTTGGCCGCACTGTATAAGCAGGGCGCGAAGGCACTGTATATGTTGATGAACGAGCAGGAATGCCGCTCCCTCGCGGCGCTTGCTGCGGGTTCGGGTTCGGTGATCCGCGTGCAGGCTGCGGCTGCCGATGGCGTCGTGCTTGGCGTCCGGGTCGTGGGCTACGTTCACCCGGTGACCGGCGAAACGGTTGCAATCCTCCCGTGCCGCGACCTGATGCCGGGCGAAATCATATTCGGAGCCGCAAGCCTGCCCAACGGCGGCAACGTGTTCGAGGTGGAAGTGCTGCCGCAGGTTCAGCTCCCGCAGCTTGCCGCCGGTGAGCAGATTCAAGGCTACACCGCGCAGGAAATCGCCCCCGCCGCGACATCGCCGCAGGTCTTCCCGTTCATCATCACGGTTTACGAGACGCTCAAGCTCAAATCGGGCTTGCACGTCGCCAAGTCGTCGGGTGTGACGCCCGCCGCTGGGGCGTAGTTTTCCCCAGAGTGATCCGCCGCTCGCACTAACTAATGCGACCGGCGGCCCATTTCCCCCAGAAAAGCAGATCGCGTTTTCCATCCACGAATTATCAAGTTACCGACTTAACAAAGATGTTAAGTTGCTCCCCTCAAATCCTCGAAAGTCATTGAAACAAAATGAGTAGCAAAGCAGGCAAAACTGCCGTTTCCATTGCCGCCGTTGCCGCCGTCGCGGGCGCTGCGGCTCTCGCCTTCAGCGCGGGCGATTTCCACGCCCTTCCCGGCATCACGAAACCCGAAAAAGAAGCCGGTGACGTGCGGCAGTTTACCGGCGATGGCACGGCCTATCTTCATGTGCCGGGCCTCGTGACGGTGCTGGGCGTGCGCGTCGGGGAACAGGAAATACCGCTTTCCATTGAGCAGGAATTTCCGATTGATTCCACGGGCAAGAGAACCGAAACAGTGGAAACGCCGCTCATCGCGCTGGTCGATTCGCCTTCAGGCGAAAAAATCCTGCTGCGCGGTATGCAGAGCAATCACGGCATTTGGCAGGACGGCGCGCCCATTTACGTCAAGGGCGAATGGGAAGACGAGCCGGAAGCCGAAGCGCCCGCCGACGACGAGAACAAGGGCGAGTAACCCGTGGACAAAGGGGCTGCGCTGGAAGAGCTGACCGATCTGGTCGCGGCTTCCAAATATCCCAAGCTGTCCGACCCGCAAGTGCGTCGGCTGCTGGAGGCGCACATCCGCGTCGTTGTCTTCACGCCGGGCGCGTTTTACGAAACCGGTCAAAAAGTGATTGCTCCGGGCGCGGACATTACCGCCTCCGGCGTGCCGTGCTACCTGGTGACAAGCGGCGGGACGGCGGGGCAAAGTGCGCCCGTCTTCCCGTCCGCGCTCGGCTTGGATTGCGCGAGCGGCTCGCTGACGCTTCGGCTCCTCGGCAGCTACAACGGCTGCCAATGGGATTTGAAGGGCGCGGCGAACAAGGGCTGGAAAATGAAGGCGGCGGCGGTCGCGGGAAACTTCGATTTCAAAGACGCGGGGCAAACGTTGTCACGCGGCCAAGTCCACGCGAACTGCTTGACGATGGCAAAAGAGTTTGTCGGAGAATGGACGGTTTAACATGCCCTTACTCGACCCCGAAGAACTCGACTGTATGCGCGAGGCCCAAGCCGAAACGCTTTCACAGCAGGCCGTCATTCACCGCGCCGTTCAAACCAAAGTGGGCGGGCGTCCGCACACGGAATACACGCCCGATGCTGAACCCGTGGCGTGCCGCTTCACCGCCAAAGGGCAGCGTGAAGCGCAGATCGGTGAGCAAATCCAGCCGGTCGCAGACGGCGAAATCAAACTGCCGTGGGGAACGCCCATAACCGAGCACGACCAAGTGCAAGTCGAAGGGCAGCAGTTTTCCATCGTGGGCCATGACGCCGAACGGGCCGACGCGACCCTTCTGACGCTCCGCGTTTTGCGCGTGGGTCGCCCGGCGTCCATCCCCATTGCGCAATAGCTGCAAAGCCACAAATGGATATAAAACCTATCCTTTCCATCAAGCCTCTCGACGATCTGATTGAGCGCCTCAACAAGGTTGATGCCGTCGTCAATAAAGTGGCCCACGACGCGCTCGCCCGCGCGCAGGCCGCCATGACCGGCCCAAAATCGGGGCGCATTTACAAGCGCGGCACGGCGAAAAAAGGGCAGCGCGGCAAGGGGGGACGGTTCCTCAAGGCCGGTTCGCAAATCACGCACCAAGCCTCCGCAAAGGGCGAAGCGCCCGCAAAGGACAAGGGTTTTCTCGCCCTCTCCGGGTTCGCCAAGCGCATCGGCAAAACGCTCTGGCGCGTCGGATTCTCCGCAAACTACGCGAAAACCCTCGAAGAAGACCGCGACCGTCCGTTCCTCGGCCCCGCCGTTCGGTTCGTCGAAAAGCCGCTCCTGCGCGCTATCGAGGCCGTTTTCAAAACCAAAGAATAGCCTAAAAAATGGCCCAAGAAATTTTGCCCGTCGAGGACGTGCTCCGCGCCCGGCTCGTCGCCAGCCTCGACCTGATGAATCGCGTGACGGATGTGTGTATCGACGATTTGGGCGAGCCGACCGACGGTGTTAATCCGTATCCCGCCGTAATTATCGAGGCGGATCCCGGCAGCGACGGCGAGGACGAAAAAAGCCTGACCGGCGTGCGAATGTGGTGCGAGCTGGGCTTTCGCGTGTTCGTCATCGGCGCGGTCGGCACGCTCGTTTCCGACCTTGCACCCGCCGCCAATCTCATCGACACATTGCTTCAAGGCTACCAAGCCGATGTGCCGGACGTGATGCTGATTCACGTCGAGCGAAACAGCAATCTGCACGAGGATGAGATGGATGCCGCGTACCGCGACTACCCCAAGCTCGGCGGCGTGTACGTCGTGACCGTTTGCCCCAAAAGCTGACAAATCTAAGGACATTAAAAAATGCCAACCTCAAAACTGCCCGGAAAATTTATGACCGTTTCGATCAGCGATATGGGCGTGCAAAACGGCTCGCCGACCGCGCCTGGCACGGCAACGGTTTTGACTGCCGTGCTCAAAAGCATCGAAGTCAACCGCAACGCATCGGAAACGGACATGACCGCCGTCACGGATGATTTGACGTATACCCAAGTCACCCACGAATCGGACGAGGCCACGGTGGAGCTTTTTGTGCCCGACACCGGCGCGCAGCTCGCTGGATTGTTCGGGCACTACGTTTCGCTCAAGTGGCGGGAAAAAGCCACCCTTGCCGAAAAGACCCTGGTCGGCGTCGTGACCTCGCATAAGTGGGCGGGTCAGGACGCGCAAGCCGAAACGATCACCATCAAAGGCGGTGCAAACTAATGGGCCTCAAAATCCTCGGCAAAGCGGCCAAAGAAAAGCAGATCGTGTCGCCGTCGCTGACAATCGACCTCTCCAAGCAGCTCGGCCCCGGCGCGGTCGTGAAATTTCGCGCCCCGGAAGTTCCCGACTTCTTCCCGCCGGATCAAGCCAAACTCCGGCTCGCGGTAAACCATCCGAATCTCCAAGACCAAGCCGATCAAATTCTCATCATGGCCTCGTGCTACATTCCCGACGAGGACGAAGACGGTATTTCGCCCGTGGATGAGCTGGCCCGGCTTGCCAACGAGGCACGGGATGCGTTTTTGCATATTCTCTACACCTTCAACGGTGCGTTCCCCGTGCGCAGCTTCGAGACGCTGGTCGAAGAAACAAAAAACGCCTAACGGCAACAAAGAAGCACCTCCTCTTTTGTTGCCTCACGTATCTGGGCGGGCGGCATCCGTCCGAAGTGCCGCTCACGCTCGCTCAACTCGCTGAGGTCGCCGCCATCGCGCCGGAAATGGAAAAGATGGCGCAGGCGCGCGGTGGTATCCGCATCGGTTAATCGTCGGTTAAAGGAACACTTGATATGGGCCTCGGAAAATTGGTTTTTGAAATTGGCCTGAAGGGTGTCGATTTCGTTCGGCGCGAGCTGAAGAACCTTAAAAAAGACCTCGGCGAAACCGGGAAGGCTGCCCATGAGGCGGGCGAGAAAGCCAAGCATTTTTCCACCGGCGTGTTCCACATGGCCGAATCGCTGGGCAAGTTTACCGTCGGCGCGGGCCTTGCCAGTGCAGGAGCCGGGGCCGTTGCGACCGCTCTTAGTGCGCCGGTCGCCGGGGGCGCATTTGATGCCGCTACTAAGCTGGACAGCCTGACGCGCTCGCTCGCCATTTACGCGAGAGACGGCAACGACCTCATGGGCCAACTTGCGCGTCTTCGCAAAATGGCCGAACTCCCCGGACTTGGTTTCGAGGAAGCGGTCAAAGGTTCGCTCGGCTTGCAGGCCGTCGGAATGTCCGCAAAGGAAGCCGAAAAAGCCATTGCCGCGTTCGGCAATGCCGTCGCGGCGAGCGGCGGCGGCAAAGACGAGCTGGGCGGCGCACTGCTCGGTATTTCCCAGATGCTCAGTAAGGGGAAAGTTTCCGCCGAGGAAATTAACCAGATCGCGGACCGCGTGCCACAGATACGCGCGGCGATGAACAAAGTTTTTGGATCCGCCGACAGCGAGCAGCTCCAAAAAATGGGAGTGACCGCCAAGCAATTCGCCGACGGGATAATTGGTGAATTTTCCAAAGCGGCGAAAGTGTCCGGCGGTTTACAGAACGCGCTCGACAACTTCGCGGACACAATGCACGACACGCTTTTGCCACTGGGCAAGGGCATCGGTATCGCGCTGGACAGCATGAGCGGCGGCATTGAAAGCGTTTTTTCGGTCGCCAAACGCGCGTCCACGGCAATCGGTGAAGTGATCGCAGCCGTCGGCACATCGGGCTTATTGAACGATACGCTCAAAAAGCTGGTCGGCATGACCGACGGGATGTTTGGGGCCGATTTTCAAGCCAATGTAGCCCGCGCCGCCGCGACGGTACTCACGGTCATCGGAAACATTCCGACTGCGTTCAAAGCCGCTAAGGACTATGCGAACAACCTCTTTACGACGATAAAGACGGATATGGAGCGCATCTTTGAGTATATCGAGCGCAAAACGATTTACTATGTGACCTTTATTAGTGAGTCCATCAAGGGAATCAGCCAGCTAAACGATGCCATTGGCAAGCGTTTTGAACCCGCTGTCAAATATCTGGAAAAACTCGTGGGCCTCGCGGGAAAAGGCGAGATCAACGGTGTCAAGAACCCGAACAAGCCCGAACTCGAACTTAAAGAGCTGCCCGGACTGCCGGACTTTATCAAAATGCTCGGTAACGGCATCGACGACAACTACGCCAAAATCATGGGGCAAATCAAGCCGCTGCCCATGCTTCCCGACGGCCTGCCATTTGGCGGTGGAGCCGGTAGCGCGCAGAAACCGGCGGGCGAAACCGAAACGGTCGGCGTGCTCAAATCCATCGAAACCAACACAAAGAAAACCGCCGACGTGCTGGATATGCGGAGCGTGTTCGGCGGCGGCCCACTCGCAAGTTTGGGTGTGACGCCTGCGGAACTGTTCGGGGGGCGGGCGGCATCGGGCGGCGGCGAGCGCTCCCAGCCCGTGCTTCAGGTCATGCTCGGCAGCACGGGCGGTGCGTCTCGCTCGGTTTCCAGCAAGTTGGAAGAAGCCGTTTTGTCGCTCATTCAGGATGCGATTCAGCGCTCCCCGCGCGACTTCAACCCTCGCCTCGCAGGCGCATAAATCCCATGCCTCTGAAAATCGAAATCGACATAGCAGAACCGCGTTTGAAGTTCGACCGACTTGTTGTGTCGGCGGATGGCACGGCCTGGGATCGGGGCGCAACCGTCGCAGCCCGGTCAAGCGTGACGGTCGATGGCGTGTTCATCGACCCTGTTACGCAGACGGCCATGTTGTCACCTTTAGCTACGCTGCCGGGCTGGGAGCACAACTTTTCCTCCTCGTGGGCGCGACTGCACAAGAGCGATTTCACGTTTTCGGGCAGCGCGGATAACTGGGTCGAAGTCGAGCGGCGCGGGGCGGGTGATGGCTTCCTCGTGAGCCTCGGCGCAAACGACCTGGTAAAAACGGCGGCGTCCTACCCGGTCAACCAGCCGTTCGTCATCAACACGCTCATTCAGGGCGCGTCCAGTTCGAGCGCATCCATCGCGCTGGAATGCGGCTGGGGCGAGCCGGGCGCGACCGATACGGTTTCGCTGCGATTCTGGATGTCCGGGGAAGTGACCGTATACCGAGGCACGACGCCGGTTTCCCAAATCGACAACGCGGGCGTCACGCCCAGCGCTTCGGCGGGCAATCGGCAGCAATCTGTCGGGCAGTCGGTCGCGGGCAAGAACCTTTCGTTTTTGCTCATCCCGTGCCGCGTGCGCGAGCTGCTCGTCGTCAATAGCGATGGCGTCGGCTTTTCGTTTCCGTTTAGCCACTTGCCGGACAAAGTGCCCGTCGGCTCGCTGGAGAATACCATCACACCCGCCGGTAAGTTTTGGTTCCGCGTGCCGACCGCCGATCAGGGCGGAACGGGTGGGCAGGCCTGCGTCCAAGTCGCACCGATGCGATTTGCCACCACGGGCACGCTGTATAGCAAAGTCACGAACCTGCGCTATGCCCCAGCGGCAGGGCGTGTTTTCAGCCCGCTTCAGGCACGCGGCATTGTGGGCCACGACACGGGAAACAATACGCTGACCCTCTCGCTCGTGAAGCCGGACGGCTCGCCGTTCGTGCCAAACGGCGTGGACAAGGCCGTGCGCGTCAAGGCCCAGTTCGGTGGCGATGGAACCGGCTCGTTTGGTTTGTACGCGGTCGATATGCTCGCCGACCGCATCGCAACGACGACCGCGAACGCGCCGATTGATGTGACGCCGTTCGTGCGCGAGCTGACGCTCTCGGTTCCCCGTTCGGGCGGCGCGGCGAGCGTTTCGATGACGCTGCGGCGGCAGTTTGCGGGCAGCGACAACACGCTCAAAAGCCTTGACACGCTTTTGCCCCAAGCCGCCATAACCGGCGACCGTCCGTTTCGCATCACGAACGCGGAGCAAATGGGTGAGACGCTCGGCCCCGCCGTTGACCTGATTCGCGGCACGCTGGATAAACCACGCAAAACGTGGGGCGGGCCATCGGCGAACGCGGATAGCTATGCTTTCACGGGCGGCGACCGGCAGCGGCTCCACAACAATTACTCGTTTGCGGACGGCCTCGCCTTCGACGGCTTGACGCTTACGACGGCGTGGGGGCAGGTTCAGGCGCTGCCCGGCTACGATCCGAGTGTGATTTCCATTTCCGCCGATACGTTCGTTTTGCCCTACTCGCCGGGCGTTTCGCAAGGGGACTGGCAACTCGTGCCCAAACGCGGCGATACCGCCGGGCAGTGGAGCAAAAAATTCCACGATGAGTACGCCAAAACGTGGTTTGCGGGATGGCGGCCCCGGCTCCCCGCCGATGGCGGTTATCAGTACCGTGCTGCCCGCCCGGACGATTTGCCGACGACGGCGAGCGTTCAGCTTTACTTGTCGCGCGAAGACGCCAAAACCGCGCTCGGAACCGACAAGCCGTGGCTCATCGGGCGGCGCGTGTGCAAATCGTTTGTTCTGACGCGAACGGAGGCCGAAGGAAACCAAGTCATCGTTATTGGCTACGACAAGCAAACCGGGCAGTACGTGACGAGCCAGTGGGATGACGCAGCGAGCCAAAATCCCGAAACGGCTCCCGCGCTTCGGCCCGCCTCGTGGCGTGGGCAGCTCGCGCGCGTACAAGTGATTTCGCCCGATATTTCGACCCAAGCGGCAGCCGACCGCGCCCGCGATATGGTTTCGGCCCGCGTGGGCGTCGAAGTCGTGACGGCGGAATGGACGAGCGAGTTTCTCGTGCATTCGCCCAGTGGGCGGCCCTTGTGGATCGGCGATGTCGTCGGGCTACATGACCGGGGCGGCGCGAGCTTGGGCAATTTTCGCATCGTGGAGATTCCGAGCATTCGCTGGATCATCGACGCTTTACGCGAGGGGCAGCGCGTCACGGTGCGCGACGCCGCGTATGTGGCAGAGAAGATTTAGGCACAAACCATGATGTACCGCTATGGAAGTGAGACGCGCTCGGTCACGGTTCATGTTTCGGCGAGCGTGACGGCGAGCATCGCAACCAAGCCCGTGCGCCCGCCCGAACATCCCGACCACACGCATTTTCCTGCCGCCGGGATGACCG
>CAXTBP010000021.1:0-43896 GCA_964241985.1 uncultured Armatimonadaceae bacterium
CCGCTGGTAGAACAGCGGGAGGCTCCTTTTTTTCCTGAACCTGTTTCAGCCCGGTTTTGGAGGCGCGATGAAGGCAGACTTAGATTTATCCCGTCATCGCAGGGCGGAATATAGCACGCGCTCCCACGTTCCACAAGTGCCGGGCGCGGCTCCGCAGGGCGCATACGACGCATAAAACCGACTCCTGCATTTCTTTATCTTGAATGGAGACTTAGACCATGACAAGTTCCTATATGCCTCGCTCATTGCGAAAACATCTTGCCTTTTTCAAGCATCGATCACGCAGTTCTTGTGTGTTTATGGCCGTGCCTGCCCTTGCGCTGCTCGGAACCGGATGCAATCCTTCGTCGCCTTCTGCTCCGGATTCCACTATACCGCGGGCTGTTGGTTCTTCTTCCGCCGCCCGCCCCAGTACTGTCTCCACGGCCTCTGCCGACGCCATCACGCTTGATGTCGGCATTGACGCCACCCTGAGCGACCGTCCCCATCTAGGGCACTACGCTCTGCTGGGCGCAAAGCTTGCCGCCCGGCTGAATAAACAATCCGATCGCGTAACCTTCAGCCGCGTGGATTGGGACTGCGAGGAGTTTTTAAATCACACCGCAACTGGATCCTCCGATGCGCTGCTTGCGGTTATCGCAAGAGAACTTAAGCCGTTTCCTGCCAAAGACGGAGCGCGGTCAGGTTTGTTTTGGCAACGGGTCGCCCAGCGCGCCGAAACCGAGGGGGGTGACGTGGTCGTGGTGTATTTCGGCGATGCCAGCGACGAAAACCCGGATCCCGCCGCGTGGCGCACGCTTCGAGCCGCCGGAAAGTCCCTCGCCGACAATCCTCGGGTGAAGAAAGTCATCTTTTGCGGCGCGGAACGCAGCAACCGCGCCCGAATACAGCGCGACTTCCCGCTGGGGCACGACCGCCTTGTAATTCTCGGCCCCTCCGAAGCCACGCTTCGCGTGTTGCTCGAACAAATCAACGCGGTTCGTCACTGACCCCGCGACGGCAGGATGGCAGCGCCCACGTTGCCTCCGGCCACTGACCTATATTTCAAAGGAAACGCATTATGCAATTTCATACAGATCCCGCAACGACACCGACTGTCGAGAGGAACGGCGCGCAGCCAGTTCCTACAGCAGCCGACTCGGTGAAGCAACCGAGTTCTCCTGAAAATTTCCCAAACCATTCAGCCACCAGTTCGTCCCTTTCCCGCATTCCCCGTGAACGAGATGGTCATAGTACAAAGGCGCGCGATTACACTTTCCATAGCGCGTTTATAACCGATGCAAACAGCAACGAAGTCGAGCGCGTTTGCGCCTGCATTGAGGCGACCGAACCGGCGCGGGCCGCAGAGTTCCGGGAATGGTTCACGCGGCTCCGGCAAACCCGCGCTCGCCTCGATGCCCAACAGGCGTATTTCGACAACGAGGCAAAAGCAGCACAGGAAGCGCTGGCTGCCGCAACCAAAGACGATCTCGCAGAAACGGTGCGGATCGATGCCGAAATACGTGCGTGGAGCGGCGTATGTGAAGCTCGCTTTTCCCGCCTCCTCATCCCATATGACGCGAAAAATCCGAGCGATAGTATGCTGCTGACGGTTGAAAAGATGTCGCCTGCCGAAGCGGCGGTGGAATTGGAACTGCCGTATTCGGAAAACGATGGTAAGCCGCTGCTTCCGCCGTGGGTAGACCATGCAAGCACCGTAGCCGTCGGCGCGGCGGGCGGTATAGCAGCGGGCTTGCTTTGGAACTTTCTCACCGCAGACCAAATGGATCAGTCCCTCACCATACTGATCTTCTGGATATTGCTAGGGATTGCCCTCACCTATGTCGCCAAGTACGCCGTCCGGGAAAGCTTCGCCTTTACCGCGCGCCTCTTTTATACACCCGGACGATGGAGCCGCGCGATTGCGGTATCCGTGGCGCTGGCGATGCTTGTTGGCGGGGTACTCCTTGCTGCGGATGCCCTCACCCAGTATCAGGGGCTAATCACGTGGCAAAACACGCAGGCAGACCAGTTGAACGGATTAGTCGGCGGGCAGACACGTCCTGCCGAAGCGGCAATCTCGTGGGTGCTTGTTGCCTCTGCCGTGTGGATACCCTTCGGCTATTTAATCGCCAATGCCTATTGGGGCGCGCGGATAGGCCGCCACTCCGCCCTCAGCAACCGAATTCAAGCGCATTTTGAAAAGGATTTTGCCAAACAGGCAGAAAAGCGGCGCACGGACCCACTGGTGCGCGACGCCCTCCACGCCTTTAATCGACGCCAAGCGGCGGTACTTCGCAGGGAAGAAACTGCCCGGCGTATCAATGCCGCACACAGGGCTTACAAAGAAAGCAAGACACAAAACGAGCAGTTGCTCCAAGATCGGCTGGATGATCTGCTCGGTCAGCAAGCGCAGTGGGACGAAGCGTTCAAGTACGCGCGCGAAGAGTGCGATTTTGTAGATCGGCGCGCCCAATAATCAAAGCAGGAAGAGTGCGCGGCCTTGTGCATGGGGCACGCAGCAGCACGTCGCCCCGCCCCACCGCATTACCGAGTGGCAATGCTCGAGAACCTGATCCTTGAGCGGTGGGGCGGGACACCGGGCCGGAACCCGGGCGCACACTGGTTCATGAAAAACGCTTTTATCCCCCACAAAAGCAACGCTTATCACGACGACATCTCTTCCGTACAACAAAACGATACCGTTTTATCTGCTGACAATTACACATCATAAACCCGATGGTTGCACTACTCGAAGCCTGGGCGCGGCTCCTCTTCAATGCGCTTGTTCAAAGATTTGAAAGGAAACAAAAAAATCGCCAAAAAATCCACTCCGCCGCGAAATTAGACGACGAAAAATCCGGCGTTTTAATCGGCCATACCATTCCATCGGCTCGCTCTCGCGGCAGCCCGGAGCCGGTCTGGGTGAGCTTCAAAACGCGATTGCGAATGTTTGCCATCAGCGGCAAGGTGGGGGCAGGCAAAACCTCGCTGATGCGAATCCTCTTCCTCGATGACCTGGCGCGCGGAAACGGACTAGTCAACATCGATGCCTACGGCGAGAGCACCGATTTGTTTCTCGCCTATCTCGCAGAGCGCTATAGCCAGGAGGAGCTGAAAGAGCGGCTCGTTATCATCGACTTACGAAAGGCAAGCGCCTACGGAGAACCGGACGAACCGGTGGTGGTGTTCAATCTGCTCGAAATTGGCAGCGATCCTTACGCCACCACCGCCTTCATCTTAGATTTACTGAGACAAGTTTGGGGTGAGGGCGGAATGGGGGTGCAGCTCACCTACGACCTGCGCCATGTGCTGCTCGCGCTCACCTTGTCACCAGCGGGACCGTTTACAATCTTGGACGTGGCGAAGGTACTCACCGACCCGGCGTTTCGCGCCATGGTGGTGTCCGGCATCACCGATCCCGTGGTGACCTCCCTTTTCAAGAATTTTGACGAAGTGAAAGATCCGTCAAGTCGTGTTTTGCCGGTCATCAACAAGCTAAGTCCACTGACCGACTCTAACTTGCGTTTGCGACAGATGGTCGGTGGTACGAATAATTCCTATTCGTTCCGCAAACATATCGAGCAGCGCAGCGATCTCATAGCGCTTGTGTGCTTGGCTATTAACGAAACCAAAAAGGAGGTTGCCGGAATCGTCGGCGCTACCTTGCTATCGGCAGCCATAAAATCCGTTATAAGAACCGACCATGTGGTGGCCGAGGAGCCAGAGCGTGGAGTCCACTTTATGCTGGATGAACTGCCCGCATATTCTTCGGGAATTGAGGAACCGTTATCGGAACTGTGGCGCATCGGGCGCAAACACGGGGCGTTCGCCAGCGCTTGCTTCCAAGAACCCGGCGACTTTAGCAATTCCGTGCGCAATATGCTGATCGATGTTTCAGGTTCGTTCTGTTGTTTTTCACAAGGCAAGAATCAAGCCGAAATCATCGCCGGTTGGGTGAGCAGCGACACGGTGCCCAAAGCCGTGGTGCGCACTTTTTTAGCTGAGGCAGAGCCGGGTGAGGCCCTATTAATGCAGAGTAGCCGCGCCCCGCAAAGAATCAAAACCACGATGGTTCCTTATCCGAACGTTGCGGACGAGAAAGTGAGGGAACTACGGCGCGCCTCCCTTGCCCATTGGGGAAGCATGCCACTAAGTCAACTAACCACACCAGCGGCGTCACCGTCGCCGGAACCGATGGATGCGGCAAAATTCGCCGCTCCCATTGAAACCATAGAAACCCGAGAGGTTTTGGACGCGCCCAAACGCGCGCGTCGAAAGAAAAAATTATGAAATCGTTTTGGATCCAATCCCGCGATCAGGCACTTTTGATCGGTCTGTATCAGAGAGGCTTCCTTCTGCGCGACCATGCTTGGAAGCTGTACTTTTCCGAGTGCGCGCTTCGGCGGGCCACCCGCCGGTTCTTGGCGCTCAAAGAACACGGGCTGATTGTTGCCCACACGCTGCCGCTGGGCGCGTTCGCTTTGGGAATCGAGGGCTTCCTACCGCATCCCGGACAGCTCGCCTACCGGTTATCAACTTCCGATGCGGCGGTTGATTTAGTTGCGGGCGCGCTGGAAATAGTACCGGCGGCGGTACGACGACGGCTGCGGAACGCACCGTCTTATACCGGCCACTGCGTTGCGGTGGTTTGTGTAGAACTTGCCCTGCGCTCATACCAAAAACCGCAAAATTACCGCGTGCAATCGTTTCATTTGGAGCGAGACGCAGGCCACGTCTACGAGTGGCGACCAAAGCCGGACGTCCCGTGGAAGCGGGCGGAAATCCGCCCCGACGCTTTGGTATGGATTGAACGGGAAGGCATCGCCCAACCGTGGTTCATGGAGGCCGATTTGGCCTCACAATCAAAAGCCGCTTTCCTCACTAAATTGCAGCGTTTTTGCGATTATCGCACGACAGGAACCTATGCCCGGCGGTTTGGAGATGCGCCGTTTCGCCTCCTGATCGTGACCACTACCACGACGCGCCGAGACACGCTGGTGGAGCTGGTTCGTAAAAGCGATCTTGCCACAGTTCCCGGCGTCGCCGTCACCACGTTCAACGAGTTGCATCATCACGGATTGATTAGCCCCATCTGGCATATCCCCGCGCTGGGGACAGAAAGGAATCTTCTTTAATATGCTTTGCCTTACGTGTCGAAAAATTAGCCCGTCCGGCTCCGCCTACTGCGCGTATTGCCCCGGCCCGTGCTCGTTTAATGCACCGCTTTGCGCCGGTGGGCATCGCTGCCCTGTAGATAAGTCCTTACAAGCCTGCCCTATCTGTGGCAACAGTGAATTTTCCGAAATGACCAGGGGTATTCCCACCGGTTGGCTGGCGAAACCAGTTATTGCGCTACTGTTGCTCGGCGTTTGGAAGATCAGCCTCGCGCACCTGGGTGGCTTGATGAGCGTTGGAGGAACCGTCACCGCATATACCTTTGGCGTCGTGACCAACACCAACGCCTCAACGCTGGAATTCATAATACGAACCAGCCTCTTCTACGCCGTTTTGTTATGGCTGCTTGGCTTGGGACTTCAGCTCATGCCCGGCAGTGGCGGAGCCATTGGTAAGTTCCTGCGCGGACTTCCCCTGTTTGCACTGCGTACCCTGCTGCGCTGGTTGCCCCGGCTGCTTCGGTTTGTCGTCGGTGGCATTTTGCGGATGGCAGGCTTTCATGCGGGCAAAGCCGTTGCGCCTGTTGCCAAAGCCAAAGCCCGCTCGGTCAAAGGAGATGATCTGCGATGACCTATCAAACGGTATCAAACCCGCTACCACAACCACAAGGAATAAACCTATGAAAATTATCTATCTTTGCGACTGCGGCGCGAAAAATCAAGTCGCCGCGAAGCACCGCCCGCGCGGCGGTGCGCCAGTCTTCTTTTTCTGCCAACGATGTGGCAAAGGCAGCCATGATCGGTGCGACAAATGTCATTTTCTCACTCCGGTAGGTAGCCACCATGCGTTTTGCCAGCAGTGCAGCGCCGATAGTACCGCTATACGCCGGGGAGTGGAAACCATAGACCTCGCTTTTCAGCGACGAGAACTATTTTGGGCATTGATTCGGTTTTCGGCCATGCTGTACGCCTACCCTCGCTGGATACAGCCGTGGATGCAGAGCCGTTCAGACTATGCGGTGGCGCACCATCAAACTTTGTTTCCTATATGGTGGCTGTTTGCCTGTTGGTTTTGTTGTCTTTCTCCGGCTCTTGTTATTCCCCTGCACACCCTAATAGTCGGAAAGAAGACACCACCGCTTTGGCTGCGCGCGTTGGCGCAGCAAGGCCGCTTCCTTGCTCTGGACGATTTGGAAGATTTCCTTATTCGCTTCGCACGGCGAGGAAATATCCGAATGCGAAAGTTCTACCGACGCTGCCAGCGCAACCTTCGCCGTTGGAACGCGGCGCGGAGGAAAGCCGATGCGTAAGCGCGACCGAGGGGAATGTCCCTGTGTCTGGGGAGCTTGCGCAACCCACATTGCAGCTAGTTTGACGATTTCCCATACTACCCCCGCCGGAATCACCCGGTAGAAAGGACGGGCTTGTAATGCAGTCTGTGACACAACCAAATAAAGAAACGCCGGAGGGGAGGTCGGAGCCAATGGCAACACGGCAACTCGCCGTGCGTGTCCCCGAAGCGGCTCGCCTGCTCGATATTGGCAGGTCGAAATGCTACGACCTCATCCGGCGCGGGGAACTGCCCGCCATCCGAGTGGGCAAAAGTCTACGAGTTCCCCTCGTAGCCCTTACGGCATGGGTGGAGAAGATGGCACACGCATCTATTGACCCGTCCTTGTCCGACAATGAAAGGAAACGCAATGGCCCGTAGAACCCAAGGCGAAGGCAGTATTCATAAACGCGAAGACGGACGCTGGTCAGTGCTTCTAAGCCTCGGCTATGACGCACAGGGCAAGCGGCTTCGCAGATCCACCACCTGCAAAACGCAAAAGGAGGCAAAAGCCACGCTCAAAACGTGGCTTGCCGAACAAGAGGCTGGACTGGACACCTCCAAAACGGCGCAAACATTGACAGGGGCGGTGATGATGGTCGAGATTCTTGCCCTGTCCAAAGAAAAGGGACTTCGGCCCAAAACCCTTAGAAATTACGAGCAACTCAGCCGCCTGCACATTATTCCCGTGCTGGGCGACAAGGAGGTGAAAACGCTAGATGCGTGGACGATCACGCGCTTTCTCATGACCCGAAAGAAACTGCGTGACACAGGAACACGGGTCGGTGAGGAAAGCCTTGCACCACGCACGGTTCATCAGATCCGCATGGTACTGGGACGGGCGCTCGACATGGCCCGCAAGCGCAAGGTGATTGCCGTCAACCCGGTGGAAGATGCGGAAATCCCTGCCCCGCAGCGGTACGAAGCAAAATCCTTTACGGTTGCCCAAGCAAAGCAACTACTTAGCGCATTGGATAACCATCCCTTCGGGGTGTTCTATCTTCTGATGCTAGGCTTGGGACTGCGCCCCGGCGAGGTGCGGGGCCTCAAATGGGCCGACATCACGTTTATGGAAACGGGAAGCCGTTTGGTGGTTTCCCGGCAAATCCAGCGCGTGAGTGGCGTGTTTCAGGAAGTGCCAGTCAAAACGCAAAAGGGCAAGCGGTGGGTGGCATTGCCGCAGTTCGTAGCAAAAGCATTGCTGCGCCACCGAGAGAAGCAGGCGGAACACGTACAAATGCCGTCGTTTCATGAGCGACCGGCAACATGGGCCGACCTTGTTTTCCAAAATGAGGAAGGCAACCCGGTTGAAGAGCGGTACGTAGTGCGGCGGTTCCACGAACTCACCGACAGCTTGGAACTACCAGCATTGCGCCTGTACGACTTACGGCGTTCGTGCGTAACGTTTCTGCACGCGATGGGGGTTCCACCCAATGTGATCAAAGACATTGTCGGGCACAGCCAAATCAGCGTGACGATGGACCATTACACAGACACGTTGGACGAATCGCGGGAAGAAGCGGCGCGGGTGCTGGACGCTGCGTTTGGAGCGGCTCCAAAGGAGGTTGAATCGGAGGAAAAAGAGGCCACGTAACCCAAGTGGTCGTCAACTGGTCGTCAAAAGCACAAGGCCGCCCCACTGGGCGGCCTTTTTCTGTATGAATTGTTCTCAGTGAATAAGAATAAGGGAAGCCGACGACCGGATTCGAACCGGTGACCTGCTGTTTACGAAACAAGCGTTTGCCTGTTTGGAATGCTCAACCTGTTATACCCGCCATTAAGCTGACTTATTCGTTGCGTGTACAGCTGTACTTAAAGAAGATCGGATTTTTCGAGTTTAAAAATGCTGAAGTGGAGCAGCAGCGCAAGGATTCAGCATTAATTGTTAGCTCGCTTTTGCCACTAAAAGGGCGTTGAAAGTGAAAGTCATGACAACTAATCTCTATTTCAAAAGGCTTAAAAAGTGTTCAACAATTGCAAAATCAATTAAGCTTTGCTCGGATTGGTGTTCGTAACCCCCTTCATGACCTACGGCGCGCCAACGGTTATGAATACAATGAGCCATGAGTTGGTGCTTGGGCATCTTTAAGCTTTTTAAGCGGCCATTTGTACGACAGAGTAATTCGGAAACCAAATTGTATACAAGTCATACTTTCGGTTCATGGCGTATAGCAGTGACATCTAGTAAATATTGAATTGGTCCTCGCTCACTCACTTACGTTCGATAAAATTTGAAAACATATTAAAAGGAATTTCGTTGTTTGGGGACGAAAAGTGTCTTGTCCATATACAGATCTTCTGCCGGATGGTCATAAACGCTCGGAGATCGAGCAATCAGGAGAATTTCAATGCTACCGAATCAAAACGGTGCGCCTGCAGGTGAAAACTCTGAGAAAAAGGTAGTTCGCTATTACAAGCGCAGGTTAAACGCCTCAACCGCGCAAAACTCCTTAGAAGGCGTCGAAGCGGACGCAGACCAAGACCTAGATTTGTCCCGCGAAGCCATAAACGACCGGCTTGGCTTCACCCGCGACAATCTCCACTTGTTGATCAAAAATAATCTCGCCGAAAACAACTCCGCTAAAGCCGAAGCCTTGGAAGCCGTGGCGAACCGGCTTATCAAGCAGGCAAATCGGGCATTGAACGCCCTTGCTGACGGAAACGAGCAAGCTCTCCAAGCCAACCCTTCTTTGTTGGAAGGTTTAGAAGGCATCGTTCGCACCGATGGGTCACGTCCCTCGTTTATGATAAGGGACGGCAATGTTGATCAAAGTACCAGCCCTGTGGGCATTTGGGGTCAGAATTTGGATGCGTCCTCCGACAGTCTTAAAAAGGCTATTGCGTGCGTTGGGCGCATCGACACGCCCAAAAAACGTAATCCGTTTCAAGGAACAGGCTTTTTAGTTGGTCCGAACGTTATAATCACCAACCGCCACGTACTGCAGAGTGTTGCCACTTTTGAAAACAATGGCGAGTGGAAGTTTTCGGAGGACGCGGCGATTGATTTCGGGCATGAGTTCCGCGCCAACGATTCTTTGAATCGTCGGGTGTTGAAGCGGGTCTTGTTTGCAGGCAGCAAGCCTATCGACCTTCAAAGTGGGTTTGTTGACCATGCCAAACTTGATATTGCCGTTATCGAGTTGGAGCCGGGCGAACCGCACGCCCAGCCGCTGGTGCTTCTTGCCGTTGACGAGGCCGCCGACTGGCCCCGTACCGACTTGCCCGTATATACCATTGGGTATCCTGCCCAGCCACCGTTCGGTGTCGATCCTTTCCCGCTGCTGGAAATGCTGTTTCAATCCACGTTCGGATACAAACGACTTGCGCCTGGTTTGATTATGCAAACGCAGGCGAACCTTCCCTTGTGGAGTCAGGCACATGATGCAACCACGCTTGGCGGAAACTCCGGCTCGGTGGTTTTGGTCGCCGGACGGGAAAACGCGGTTGCCGCCCTGCATTATGGAGGGCGCATTGGTCAGCCCCGTGAAAACTGGGGCCACGTTTTTGGCTCCATCCTTCGTGAAACCAACGGCGTCACTGCGGAAACACTGAGCGAATGTCTTCAAAAGCAAGAGGTCAATTTCACCAACCGAACAGTAGGTTAGATGTCGCAGACCCTAACATTGTTAGCGACAAAGACGCCCTTTATCAGGAGAAACACGCGCCCGTACTATGTTCCCTTTATCCTCAGAAAAAATCGCCGATGCCCTGCGTACCTCCCGAACCGAGTTCGCGGCATTGTTTTTGCTGGCACAAAGCCAAGCCGACGTTCCGCTTGAAAAGCGTTTGGAGTTTGAAGCGGTCGCGGTCGCCGCTGCCGCCATTCCTTCTGACCGGGATGCCTTTGCCGCCGCGCTTGATGTGGCTCAAAAACAGGGCTGGCTGGACAAACTCATCAATCTGATTGTGGAGCAGGGGCGTGAAACTGGAAGCCTTGCCTCCGCAATAGTTGAGCAGGCCAGAGCCGCGCAAAATGAGCAGGACGCCGCGCCTTTGCAAGCAATGGTAAACGTGGCGCAAGGGTTTCTGCAGCCCGATACGATTATGCGGGGCATTTTTAACGCGACCCGGTGGACGGTTAAAATTTTGATAAATGAGGACGCCAAGGGAACCGGCATTCTAATTGCCCCCCATTTGATTTTAACGGCGTGGCATGTTGTCAAAGATTTATTTGACAAGAATGCGGCTGGGGAATACACCCCGAAGGCCAAAGCGGCAGGACAGCTGCTTGTAGAGTTTGACGACGTATTAGTTTTAACGAATCGTCGTTCTCATCCTGCCAGGCCGCAACGCGTCGCCGTTGATGACAACTGGTGTGTGGCTTACAGCCGCTGTACCGAGGATGAACTGAAAGCCCATCTGCCCGACCCTCTCACCGGATTGGATGGATATTGGGATTACGCCGTTCTTCGCCTGGCTGTCGTTCCCGGCTTAGAAAGGCGCTGGTGTTCTCCCGATGCCCGTGCCGCCGTGCCGCACACCAATGCGAGAATACTGTTGTTCCAGCACCCCGCAGGTCAGCCGTTGCGAACCGATTCCAATACAATCGCCCCTGCTCCTGCCGAACCAATATATGAGGCGGTTGTACCCCGATTGCGCTTTCTGCATTACGCCAACACAGTCGATGGCGCGTCCGGCGGCCCGTGTTTTGATCAAGACTTTAACCTTTTTGGCATCCATCAAGGGGTATGGCCTGTGCCGGGAAGCTCTGCGGTGGAACCCAAGGTCGTCAACCGGGGCGTCCCGCTTGCGGCGGTGTTAGGCCATATCAAGGCAAAATTTGGTGACCTGCCCACGCCTGACCCGTCGGAAATGTTGACATGGCACTTGAACGGGGCAGAAAATTTCGCTCCGGTCATTGGCTGCGATGCGTTTCAAGACATAGTTTGGCAATCCGCGCTGACGGGCAATCCTAAGATAATTGCGATTTCCGGTGAAGCAGGGAGTGGTAAAACGTTTCGTACTCGTCTTCTTCCTACGATGCTGCCCGTGGGTTCCCACTTGATCGTGGGCCTCCCTGCCGAAACGATTGCTAAGCAGGAAGCCGCTTTGGTCGCCCAAGCAATCTGCGCAAACGCCCCCAAGCCGGAGGTTCCCTCGTTGCCTGACGCCCCCGCCCTTTCCGATTCTTCCCCGTTTCCTTCGTTTATCAGCCCTGCCGAGTACCATTCAACCGTTACCGTATGGCTCCGAAGCGAGGTGGTTCCCAAGGTGATGTCACATTTGGAAGCCGCCCGAAACGGGCGGTTGGTTTGGCTTGTTTTAACCGACTTGAACCGCTTCACGATTGAAGGCGTGAATACGTCCGAATTTTTGTGGCTGTTGTATGAGCAAACGCTGTCCGTCAGTTGGCTGCGCGTTGTGCTGGATGGGATGCAGGCCGATATTCTCGAATCGCTCCAAGAAACCACGGAAATGCATCTTACCGAACGAATCACCCGGTACGATTTGGAAACGTTTTTTCAGCGCGTGTCCGCAAGTTTTGATATGACTTTGGACTCGCCATTTTTCGCAACATTTTGGTTCGGGAAGTATAAAAAAGTGCTTTTTACCAAGCCTGCTACCGCCGCGGATCTGCTTGCTAAAGAAGTGCGTGAACTGGTGGGGGCTATCGCCGAAGAAACCGGTAAAACGCTGTCCCTGATTGCGGGAGGGGTAGCTTAGCCATGAGTATGGCTGACACGGTTGTGTTAAACGCAGATGCTTCCCTCCAAGTTCAACAACGCTTGCTTGCGCGGTTTACCAGCAGCGACCTGCCGCAGATCAGCGAACGGGAAGAAGAAAGCCGCCAAGTGGACTCTGCCTTATACCCGGCTTTGTCGCGTGCGGAAGAAGCCGCCGCCCTTTCCGGCTGGGTGGAGCCAAGCCAACTCCTTATGCCCGGCCTTAGCCCGGATGTGCAGCCGTTAGTACTCAGCCGCCTGGCTTCCCAATGTGCCGTGGAAATACGAAATAATTCCGTGCGCTGGCTGCTTAATAAAAACCGCCGGGACGCGGTTTTGAAATCTCTTATAGAGCAGCAGGAAATTACGCAGCGGTTGATCGAACCCCTGCCCCCGACAGATCCCTTCGGCATAATGCTTCGTCGCACCCTTAGCGACGGGGCGAACGTTCCGTTGGAACAATGCAACAAAGACGAACTGCGTTCGCTTTCCGCCGTTATCGAAACCCTTGAAGGAACGGGCGTTCCGCTGCCGGACGCGGGCGATGTGCGCCGGCGTTTGGGTCAGGCGACTGCGTTCGATGAGTACGAAACGTTATTGGAACAGCCGTTCATCGGACGAAAGGAGCAACTCAAACAGATTGGTGACTTTTTGAACGACGCCCGCGACGCGAATCGTGCGGGTGCGGCGTGGCAAGGGCTGGTTCTTAGCGGAAGCGGCGGATCGGGAAAATCAACGCTGCTGGCGCATTTCATTCGCGGCTTGATGCAGGAAAACGCTGACAAGACAACTGTGGTCATTCTCGATTTTGACCGGCCCGGAATGACGCCCCGTGATTTGCCGTGGCTGGAAGCCGAAGCGTCGCGACAGGTGGGACACCAATTTCCTGAAAGCGAGGAAGACCTGCGGAGCCAGCGGCGTCAGGCGCGGGAACAAGCCCGGTACTACGGTAAAGGAAATACCCGTGGAGAATCGGAAAAATCGTCCGACAACCGGATTTCGCGCAGCACAGTGGTTTACGCAATACAACAAGCCCTTCAAAATGCCGGGGCTATATCCCGTCCTTTTTTAATCATATTAGACACGTTTGAAGAGGTCATCCAGGAAGACCACGTTGGCACGCTTATAAGCTGGCTTTATGAGTTCGCTGATGCCTTATATCCAGTGCCTATCAAGGTTATATTTTCGGGACGGATTTTTGATGAACCAACCGGTGGTTCGCATAATTTTTTAACCAGCCAGCAGGAAGTGAAGAAGCGCGTACTGGTGGGCGATTTTACGCTGGTTGAGGCACACCGTTTCCTTAAACAAGAGGGGATCTCCGAAAAAAATGCACGCCGTATCACCACCTCTAAATTGGTTCCCCGTCGCCCGTTGGAGCTAAAACTGCTTGCTCGCGTGGTCAAGCGTGATTCCGGCAAGTCACTGGACGCGATTGAGGAAGAACTGCGTACCGGGGGCGCAGCCGCCAAAGACCTTTTTGTCGGGATTGTGTACCGGCGCGTTTTGCTACGCATCGGCGACCCCACCACCCAGTTGCTTGCTTATCCAGGGTTGGTGCTTCGTTTCGTTACACAGGAACTTATTCAAAAGGTGCTGGTTCCCGCCCTTGGTATGAACCCCCTCACCGATGCCGAGGCGCAAAATGCGCTAAATACGATGGCCTCGTATGGCTGGCTGGCGTACCGCAAAAACGACGAAGTGTGGCATCGCAAGGATTTGCGACGTTCCACGCTCAAAGCGATGCTTGCTCAGGAGCCGGATAAAGCCCGTAAAATCAGCGAAGCCGCCGCTCTATATTTCGCGAAAAAAACCACCCCGCCCGAAACTGCCGAAGGGCTTTATCATCGCCTTTTGCTCGTTCGTACCCCCGAAGAGGCGGACGCCTTAAAGCTGGAGGAGGTAAGGCGAACCGCCGAGTTTATCGGGCCAGACGTGGTTGACCTGTCGCCCTGTGCTGCCGCGCTGGTTTCTTTTGCCAAAGCAAAAGGGCGGGCCATAGCGGCGGCGAAGGTGTGGCTGCTGCCGGAACGCTATCGGTTCCGTGCCTACAAAGACATCGGATTGCGGTATGTGCGCGGGGGCGAATTCGGCAGCGCTTTGGCCTTGATTACACAGTGGCAAGCCGAACCGTCGCAGTTGCAGCAGGCCGACGATGTCAGTCTTTTCGAGAGTTGGGAGAATGATACGTTCTTTGCCACCGCATCGTGGGATAAACTGCCGCCGCGACAAGCAACTCCCAAGATGCGCCCCATCGCACCCCTGCGGATGCTGGCATCATGGCTTTATCCCCGAGAAGTCGTCGCGCCGGGACGAGTGGATATTCGCTTCATCGAGGAGTTGTTAAGCCAAAGCATCAATGACGAGAGAAACCTTCGCGCCGAACTCACCGGCCCATATGTGGACAAGTTTTTACGAGAAATCGCTGTCGGACTGCTGCTTGTGCATCGCCGCGTTGGTTTGACGGAGGCAATGAAGCCCCCCGTTGCTTTTTTGCTCAACCTTTTGGGCGACGAAAAATACGGGGTGCGCCTGACCTCACCCTTTACCGCGCACAGGCTATGCCTGCTGGCGTTTGTTATTGGTATTCCTTTTCCCAGCATACGTACGCCTTATTTTGATTTGCGGCGCGGAACCCTGCTCGTGCGCCTTGACCGCGACTGGTTTACCACGGTTGCAGCCAACATTGACCGGTGGATGGCAAAACAGCGGAACCCTCCGACCGGCTTATCCCTTACGCCGTTGATAGATACCGTGATTAACACGTTTATGACCCAAAAACCCAAAAACTCCACGCTACGCGGCCTGCTTCGTGCGGTGGATGGTTTGGGCAACGGTCAGGCGCAAATGCCTTTTACGGGTTCGCCCCTTGGATTGGAAACGGTTTGGGAGGTGATCTCGCTCGATTTGCCCGTTTTGTTTCGCGGCCCCGACTCGGAGTTCCGCGACCCTTTTCGCTTCGCGCTTCTTGATGCT
The DNA here is from genome assembly GCA_964241985.1 of uncultured Armatimonadaceae bacterium. Lineage (GTDB taxonomy): Bacteria > Armatimonadota > Armatimonadia > Armatimonadales > Armatimonadaceae > CAXTBP01. The sequence goes on from CAXTBP010000021.1 coordinate 15,066, forward strand.
TACTCCGGCTCCGCCGATTATGTGCGCCTGGGCGCGATTTTCACCGACGTGATTAATCTGCCGCTTCGGGATTTATCGCCCACGCAGTTCGCCAAAGCGTTGTCTGCAAATGCCGAACACGCGCTTGAAAGCTATATCGAGTTGGCAGATCGCGCTTGGCAGCTTCCCGAATTGCTGCGCCGAACGGTTGCCGACCGGCCCAACTCCGAAAAACTCGTCCGTGTTTATGAGGCGCACAAACGATGGGACGACGCAGTTTCGCTTGCTTTAACTGCGGTTCCTGAAAGGAAAGAATTTGCCATGCCTACAGCTAACCTTGCCCTAAAAGCAAAACTCGCCGATATGATGTTACTTGGAGGTGACAGTTTGGAGGTGATAGAGCGTCCCGGCGGGGAGCCTACAACCTCTTCCGAACTTTTTGCGGGGCGCAACGGCTACACGCCGGGCTTCCTCAACGGATGGGATATACCACTGCCTACTCCCACCGGTTCGCGTGCCGCCGATATATGCACGCTGAAGCGGGGCGGAACCGGGGCGGAATTGAAGTATCAGAACTTTTCGGTTGTCATGTCGACGTCCCGTCGGCTTCCGATGCTCACTGCCTGCAATATCGACGGCAGTGCGTCGCGTAGTTTGCCCCGCATCAATACGTGGAGTTACGACGGGCGTTTGGATGAGGAAGATCAATGGGGAGACGAGCTTTACGCAGGCAACTCATTGGACAGAGGCCATCAGGTGCGACGGGAAGATCCGGTCTACGGCTCGATGGATGAAGCCAAACGCGCCAATCGTGACACCTTCCACTTCACCAATAGCTGCCCACAAATGGCGGGCATGAACCAAAAAACGTGGCTTAGTTTGGAAAACTACGTACTCCAAAATGCCCGGGCGGATGGGATGCGAGTCAGCGTTTTTACCGGCCCGTTCTTTTCTGACAATGACTTACCTTATCGGACAAGTTTAGGCAATATTGCCTTGATACCCTTAGCCTATTGGAAGGTAGTTGCCATCGTTACCGACCAGGGGCGACCTTCGGCTACCGCTTACAAAGTCAGCCAAGACGAAGAACTCAGGGAATTGGAATTTGTCTATGCGGGTTTCAAGACCTATCAAATCAGCATTCAACAGGTGATGGACGCGACTGGCATTGATTTCAGCGCCTTGGCGATTTACGATGGTTTTTCGCAGCATGAAAGCGTCTCCGGCAATCCGCTTGTTGAGCCAATAGAAAAACTGTCGCAAATACGGGTCTGAAATAAACCTAAGTGTGAGGCTTGGTCACCAATGAATAAGCCTCACTTTGGAGTGAGGCTCCTGCTTGCAGTGCTATCGAAAGCAGGAACTTTACTTTTGTTCCGCGATTATTTGTGCTACACGGAAATACCGCAGTTACTTCGTAACCCGTTTACAGCACAATTGTTTGAGACGCATTGTCCGCATAGCCCGGCGCGAGCCGAGGAATAACTACGGCAGCAACTATTCTGGTTGACTTTGATCCACCCCACTATCAGGGTGAGTATCGAGAGATTGGAGAATTAGTATGGCATCACTGTTGATTAAGTCGCCCTTGTTGTGGAAACACGGCACGCGCCCTGCCCTGGCCATTTCGTTCATTTGTTTCGCCGCACTGGCGGCTCCCTGCCACGCCACGCCGCGCCCTCCGAAACAGCAACTTGCCCCCACCTATTCCGTTGCGGCGGAGCCGCCCCTTGCCAAATCGCTAAGAAAACTGCTGAATAATCCTCATATTACGGTGACGGTTGTTCCCGTTACCGACGATTTGTACGCCGTTCGGTTGGAAGGCACACTGGAGTCGCAAGAGGCCATCGATAAAGCAATTGCGGTTGTCAAGGCGTTTTACCCAAGTCCCATCGCGGCCATCAACTCAGAACTCAAAGTCACAAAGGATCCCTCCGTTTTAACCGAAGTATCCCTCAAGGCCCTCATCGAGAGTTTGTTGAACAATCCCGCCGTACCCGGGAAGCAAGCGGAAGCACCAGGCCTTCATGCCACGGTGAAACAGGTGGACGCGCACCGGTTCGTCGTCCGCCTGTACGGGGAAGCGGCAAATCAGGAAGCGCTCGATGACGCCATAGATTCGCTGGCCCCGCTGAACCCGTCGCCCATACTCGCACTGAATACCACTGGGATCAAAATCAAAACCAAACCCGACCGCCCCGCGATTGAAACCGTGGAACGGTGGCGTATGACGTTTTTGCCGCTTGGAGTGCGCCCGCTCGATCCCGACGACAAGCCCTCCGGCGCGCTGGAAAAAGAAGACACCATTGATAAGTTGGTTTCCGCCCTGAACCGCATTTATGGCACGGACAAAAAGCTTGCCGTGGAACGCGCGAACTACTCCGAACTTCTTTTACGCGGTGGGCCGGAAACCCGGCTTAAGATTAAGAAACTCTTGGCCGTTATCGATGTGGCATGGCCGCAGGTGCAAACCAACATCTGGGCTATTCAGGTAAGCGGCGATCAGGCCGAGGTGGGCAGAAAAGTTCAGGACATCGAGGATCAATCCCGCCAAACCCGTCGCGCCCTCAGTCGTACCCTTGGCCTCCTCAATCGGGTCATCAACGAGCAAGCGGGGCGTTTTGAGTCCACGGACGACGTTTCAAGAAACTTATTAGCCCGCATGAAGGCGATGGGTTTTACCGCAACCGCCCACGGCCCGCTGTCGCTGAACGAAGCCATTATCTTTCTCGCGCTTGACCCCGCCCGTATGCGCGCCGGAAGTTATAAAGATAAAGAAACAATAGCGACCCTTTTTTCCGAACGGGTTCGCAAAGACGAACAACTGGCGAAATTATGCGCGAAGCAAGACGCTTCCTTCAACGAAAAGTTACCCGAAGCCTACAAGGGACTGGAAACGGTTTTTGCCAAACTGCCCTTAGGCACACTGTCCAATCCTGACATCGAAGGCATCGTTCGGTTCGTGGAAAGCGTGGAAACCTTTCGCGGTGAAGGCGAAATACTGGCGAAAGCCGCCGCCGATGCAACGGAAGCCGAAAAAGACGCGGATAGGCTGGAAAAGGCTGCAAAGGACGCGCCTGCCGATAAAAAACGGCAAACCGACGCTGAAGAAGCGCGCAAAACGGCTGTCGCTGCACGGGATAAAGCCGACCGAATGGTGCAAGATGCTCCGGCGCGCTTGGCAACCTCGAGCGCAACTGCCGACCGGCTCATCAAGCAGGCCGTGGACGCTTTTTCCGACGACACCAATGATTTATTTTTCGTCCCGCTTCTGCGTTTCGCCCAAAGTCAGGGTAGCAATAAATCCGGCGTAGCCCTTATCGGGCAAACACGCATTGTCGTTACCAGCAACATCGAAGCGCGTTTGGCCGGAGAAATGTCGTCGTATGTGGAAACCACGCGCCCGCGTCCCTTTGGTAAAGAACTGCTGGATGCCGCGTTTCCACAGGTGCGCGACCGTTCAGACAGTCGGGAAACAAGCGAAACGAAAAAATCAGCCAGCAAAATAAGCGAAAACGGCGAAGCGACCACGACCGGCCCCGACAGCGAAAAGTCCAGCACGCAAAAAACGTCGGACGCGCTGACCAGCAAATCCCTGACGGGGGCGCAGTTGGTCGCGTCCGCCGCGACACCCGCCCAAGCGCTCGCGCTGGCGGCGGTGCTGAACGACAGCGTGCCCCCGACATTTGCGCGGGTCGCGCCGGGCATTGCCGTCAACATTCGACCCACCGTTTTTCCTGATGGAGGCTCGGGGCGCATGGTCATTGAGGCGCGCTTCGGTGTCAAGACGACCGACATCGGCGACAATTCCAAACGCACCGATGTGTTTGTCTATCCGCAGCCCTCGGCGGTGGAGGCGCACCGCATCGCAACCGACACCGCCGTGAGTGCATACGACCTGTTCGATTTGTCGCATTTTTCCGTCACCTCGTCCACGCCGCAGCCGCCCGAATATCTTCCAGTTTTGGGCCGCCTTCCTATCCTCGGCCCAATGTTCCAGCGTCCACGCGCCAACAAAGATGTACATTATGAAAGCCTTTTGCTGATCAACACGGTTATTCTGCCCCGCTCGATGGAAATGGCGCGCTTCTACGGTGGGCAATAAGTCGGAACTCCAAACCAGAAAGAAGAAGACCATGACCTCCTTTGCCGTGGCGGCGCAACACGCCGAAGTAACCCGCCTGCCTATTGTGGAAGGCATTTCGGTCTGCCTGAAGGACGCGCAAAACGGTGTTCCCGCCGCGCCGGACGCGCAATTTGTGTTAGAAAAAGAGATAGCGCGCCAGATCGGTGTGCAAATGGGTGGTACTTGGAAAAAAGCCCCCTCGTCTCGTGGGCGGTGGCTTGACTTTATGCCAACCGGGGACGCGACCAAAACGCCACCCGCCATCAATCGTGCGTGGGAAACCGCGCGCGCTTTGAAAACTCTGCCCGGCGTGGCGTACGCTGAACCGCTTACGCTGATTCGCGTCATCCAACCCGAAGATCAAAACAGCCTCGGCGCACCGTTCGGTGTATGGGGTTTCCCTTATGACGAAGCCACCCAGAAAAACATCGAGGAAAAAAGCGCGCCGCTCGATTGGGCGCTCGAAGCGATGCAGATACCTGCAGCGTGGAAGCTGTGGAATAGCAAAGCCGCCGCGCGGGGAGAGAAAAATGCGCCCGGCGCAACTGTCCGTGTCGGGCATCCCGACACCGGATACACGCCGCACCGTCAGCTTCTCCAAGCTCTTGCGCCGCATACTGATGGCGGCAAAACGTATGGGTGGAATTTCGTTGACCGTGACAACGCGGGCCAGCCAACTGCGGATGCGTTAGACCGGCTTGTCAACGACGGTTTTTTGCCTAATCCCGGACACGGAACCGGAACCGCAAGCATCATCGTCAGCGCGAAGGACGATACAGGATTTTTGCCCATCGACCCCCAAAGCAAAAGTGTGAACGACGTTTTGGGCGTCGCGCCGGGCGCGCGATTAGTGCCGCTGCGAGTTTCCAATTCGGTCGTGCATCTGAGTTTCATAAACCTCGTCGAAGCTTTTGAAAAGGCCATAGAGGAAAAAGTGGACGTGATTTCCCTGTCGCTGGGCGGCCCGGTTTCTTCCCAGCGTTTGGACGCCGTCGTGCAAAAGGCGCTTGATGCGGGCATCATCGTCGTTGCCGCAGCAGGGAATATGCTTCCTCTTGTCGTGTTTCCGGCTAGACTACCGGGCGTTGTTGCCGTTGCCGCAAGCAATCCTTTGCCCATGCCGTGGCGGTATTCGGGAATGGGCGACGCAGTGGCGATCACCGCGCCCGGCGAAATGGTGTGGCACGCTGTGGTGGATAAGGCCGAACAGGCCGTTCGCTGGAACGGCACGTCGTTTGCCGCCGCCCACGTCGCCGGCATTGCTGCTCTCTGGCTTTCGTATCACGGAAAAGACAAACTCAAAGACGTTTATGGAGACGTCGGGCTTCTTCCCTTTGCGTTTCGTATTGCTTTGCAGAAAACCGCAAACACGCAACCCAAATTCCTCAATGGAGGCAAGGCTGGTTTTGGCGTGGGTCTTGTGGACGCCGCCGCACTCCTGCAGGACAAACTGCCGACAAAAGACGTGGCGCAAGACGGTCGCAATCGGCTTCTTAGTTCGAAGCAGGGCAACTGGATCGGCTTGACGTTGAAAGGCATCGTGGAGCTTCTGCGGGTTCCAACCCGTTCGCCAGACGGCAGTCGATCCCTCGCCGCTTCAACCGAACCGGCATTTGCGGTGGAAGAAGCGGCGATAAAAGAAACGCTCCGCTCCCTTCTCGGGGAAGACCCAGACACGTTTCCCTTATTGGAAGAGGTCGCCTACCTTATCGGCGCGTCGCAGCCGCTGCACATGGGTTTACTTTCCGCCGCGCACGCTACCGCAAAAAACCATAAGGTCGTCCCGGATAACCCGGATAATGCAAAAGTGCCGCTCATTTCGCTCCGGCGCGCGGTTTTGGCCCTTCCCTTGTCGGACGCTTTGCGACAACGATTACAAGCCGCTCAGGATAAGGATAAAGCCGCTCAGCACGCGCACGGCGACATGGTTTCGATGGAATCCGCGCTGAAGGCCAGCGAGCCGCCCGCCCCTAGTGTCCGTCGGTTGAGCGGGGATTCGTTTGATCCGTCGCTTGCGACATCGGATGAAAACGCCAAAGTCAGTACAGTCGTGGTTTCGCTGCCGTTTGAAAAGGATCTTGAGCCGGGGCCGGTCGGCGAATATCTGGAAGTTGTTGATGTTGACCCGGCGACCGGGTGCGCGTATGCGCCCGTGGACTTGAACCATCCCTACCTTTTGTCACGGGATGGCCTCGCGCCGTCGGAAGGCAGCCCGCAGTTTCATCAGCAAATGGTGTACGCTGTAGCGATGAAAACCATCCAGCACTTTGAACACGCTCTGGGTCGCCCCATCTTCTGGTCGCCGCTCCGTCCGTGGCTCAAAAACAGTGCCGATCCGTCCTACGCGCAAAAACGGTTTAAGAACGATCACGGCAGGCCCGTTGTTGATCTTTCCGACCAGTATATTCAGCGGCTGCGAATCTATCCCCACGCCCTGCGGGAAGAAAATGCCTATTACAGTCCGCAAAAACGCGCCCTCCTGTTCGGGTATTTTCCCGCCCATGACAGCGATAACGGCGATGTGTATCCGAACGGACTGGTGTTCACCTGCTTGTCCCACGATATTATCGCCCACGAAACAACCCACGCGATTCTGGATGGTATGCACACGTATTTCACCGAGCCGACCAACCCCGACGTGTATGCGTTCCACGAAGCCTTCGCCGACATCGTAGCTTTGTTTTCGCATTTTTCGTATCCCGAAGTGCTGCAAAGCCAAATCGGGGAAACGCGCGGCGCGCTCAACACGGGCAGCCTCCTGGTAGAACTGGCGCGGCAGTTCGGTCATTCCACGGGGCGCGGAATGGCCCTGCGAAACGCCATCGGAACGGCGTCCCGTTCGCGCAAGCCGGGACAGTCGCCTACCTTCCAGCGCTACCGTCCCGACCCGGATAAATTGCCTTCGGTCGCCGAGGCGCACGAGCGCGGTTCCATACTGGTTGCCGCCGTGTTCGATGCGTATCTTGCGATCTACGGAGCGCGGATCGACGATTTGAAGCGTATCGCAACCGGCGGAACGGGGATTTTGCCGCAGGGCAACCTGCACCCCGATTTGGTCAATCGCATGGCCGACGAAGCCGCCAAGTCCGCCCGCCACGTTTTGCAAATGTGCATCCGCGCGATGGACTACGTGCCACCCGTAGACATAACGTTCGGCGAGTTTCTGCGCGCCCTGATAACCGCAGACGCCGACCTGGTTCCTGATGACGAACGGAACTACCGCATTGCCTTTCTTGAAGCCTTCCGGCAATGGGGCATTTATCCGCGCGACGTGCGGACGCTTTCCGAAGAAAGCTTGCGCTGGCGCGCCCCGCAGGGGGACGCGCTTTACCTGTTTGGAGATCAGGAAAAAGAGAAGTATGTGGAGGACGCCAGTATTCAGCGTTTGATACGCGAGGCAATTCGGGATTGGGAACCGGGCGCGCCGCGCGAGCGGATTTTCAACAAACTACACACGGCGCAAGCGGGTCTCGGAAGTTACCTTAAAAATTTAGCGATATCCGAAAACGGTGAGAACCAGCGTCGCGCCGCCCGATTGTTGTCGGGTTTGGATATACGATTGGATGCCAGCGGAAGGTTTATCAACCCGTTTAACGTTGCCAATATGCGCCCCGCCCGTCGCGTCGGCCCGAACAACGAATTTTTAACCGAACTCGTGGTCGAAATAGTGCAAACGAAAGCACAAACCGGCCCCCGTAGCGGCGTTTTTCGCGGCGGCGCGACCTTGATCGTAAACACAAAAACGTGGCAGGTACGCTACGTTATCTACAAGCGTCTGCTTCCGCACGGCGTCACGGAGGGTAACGAAAGCACCGCAGGGCAAAGGTTTGAAACCGACCGCGAAAAGCGGCAGATGGCGTATCAATCGCTGGCGCTTGGCGCGCGGGGCGGTACGGCGGCGGAATACTACTGTGACCTCGTACCGGGCGAATTGCCGGTCGCGGCGCAGGGTGCGACCGACCCGTACGCTCGCACCCGTGATCGTGAAGCGATGCGCCGCGACTGCTGCGACTGCCGTAAACACAAAGCGCAGGTGACGGAGCAGAACCGGCGAAAAAAAGAGGGCGGCGACGGTGGCAGCAGCGAAGAAGACAGCCTGACGGCTTTTGCCGCGCCTCGGGAACCGTTTGCACTGTTGCACACGGATTTTGCCCCTATTTCTCCCACGCCGGTACGAAAAATCAAACGCCGCGCCCAGCCCTGACCTGCTTCGCGGGCATAACCGCAAAGGAATTGACAAAATGGAACCGACCGCAACGCAAGCAACCGACGCCGACGCGCCAAACGAGCACGCGCCGTCCAAGCGCCTGCTTCCCAAAGAAAATCAAGCCGTTCTGCGCCTTTACGGGCAAGGATTGGGCGATTGTTTCCTGCTCGCGTTTGCCCGCGCGGGCCAGCCGAAAAATCCCAGCTACGTCGTCATTGACTGTGGTGTCGCCAAAGGCACGCCCGGTGCGAATGGAGAAAACGGCGAATCCGCGCGAATGAATCAAATTGTGCAAAACATCCACGACGCGACTGACGGTCACATTGACGTGGTTGCCGTGACGCACGAGCATTACGACCACGTCATCGGGTTTTATCACGCGCGCGAAAAATGGAAAAATATAACCGTGGATGCCGTCTGGGTTCCCTGGACGGAAAACCCGAACGATGCGGAGGCAAAACTGCTGACAGAACAGAAAAACGCCTTTACACAGGGTTTGGCCCAAACGCTTTCACGGGCGATGAAACAAGAGATGCGCTTCGGCATCGATCCCGAAGCGCTGGATACCCTGCACGCCGAGGCGAGTTTTCTGGGCATTGATGACACAGCGCTTGACGCGCAAGATTTGGGCGTCGGCGCGGGCGGCGCAAACGGGGGGCACATCAATGGATATACCATCGCGCTCGGTTTAAAAAAAGACGTAGAAGGAAATGCTGCGCCAACCTATTGCGAACCGGGCGACGTGCTTACTTTGCCGGAAACCGATGTGAAGGCCTACGTGCTCGGGCCGCCGCGTTTTGTCGGCCCGGATGGCACGCCAATTGCGAAAAACAAAACCCCGCTCGTCAAACTGCTGGTCGATGAAGAAGAAATGTACCATTACCGCGACTTCAACATCACGACCGGCGCGGCGCTGGATGGCGGACGAGCCGCCGCGCCGCTTGCTTTTGAAGGGTCGCAGGGACAAAATGCGTTAATGCAAGGCATGATCGGCGCGGCGTCGGATGCCGGTCAGGATTTGTCGGGCGCATTTCAGCGGTACTGTCCGTTCGACGCCAGCCTGCAAATGGATTGGGACGAGGCGTTGCGCGAGCCGTTTTTTTGGAACCATTACACGTCCGGCCCGGACTGGCGGCGCGTTGACGGCGACTGGCTGAGCGGCGCGTCCGATTTGGCGTTGCGGGCGGGTTCGTTCGTCAACAACATCAGCCTTGTGCTGGCTTTCGAGTTGCCGGAAACAAGTAAGGTATTGCTTTTCGTGGGCGACGCCCAAATCGGCAATTGGCTTTCGTGGGATTTCATCAAAAACTGGAAAAATACGGAAACCGGTAAAATTGAAAAAGCCGATATAAAGGGCTTGCTTGGGCGGGTCGCGTTTTACAAGGTCGGCCATCACGGGAGCCACAACGCAACCGCCAAAAAAGGCCTAGAGCGTATGGCTAAAGACGCGGTGGGCAAGCAAACCGAACTTATCGCTTATATTCCGGTCAGCGTTCCGGTCGCCCACGACATTTTAGGCTATTGTCCGATGCCGTTCTACCCAGTTCTGCGCGCTCTGCAGGAAAAAACCGGCGGTCGCGTTTTTATGGCAAACGGCGAACTTCTGCAACCGTTGCCGGAAGGCGCAAACGTGACGGATTTATGGAAAGGCGTCGCCAAATCAGAAGAAACGCTGGAAGCTAAAGGCGAGCCAAGCAAACGGATTGAACCGGAAGTGCCACTTTTCATTGATGTTTCCATTGAGGGCGGCTGAAACCGGAACGCACCTTCCGGTCATAAGGCAAAGCAATAAACGAAAAGCGGGGGCATACTTACCGCTCCATTTCGGGGTGTGCGGCACTATGCAAAACTATGCAGTACACCCCGCCTGAGTGAACTTTTTGGTATATGCGCCATTTGGATCCGCGACGGTGTTCCAGTTAGGTATCGGCGCGATACGATAACACCAAGATTCTATATCAAAGTGTTCTTTCTGCAGGACAACGCGAGTTCTGCGGAGCCGGTTACGGTGGCAGAAAAAGCCACTGCAACCACAACATTTGAGAAACTGGGAGACGTGCGAAGCCGGATTAAGTGCAACTCCCAAAGGTCATCCACAGGTGATGCGTCAACCGCAGGGTCGCAGTGTGGCCTGCCCTTATTCTCGTACCGTCCAAGATAAGGTTGATCGGCGTCTTCCACTTCGTTTTCGTGTTGAATTATAACGGCATCGCCGACGTTCATCCCGATAGTAAGAGCTGCGTGATTTTAACGCGTAAGTTTGGATTCGGGGAAGCTGCCCTGCCAAGCCAAGTATGAAGCCGCAGGATCGTTTGGCGGCAAACCAACCCGTAGGAGAAACCTGAAGCAAAAGCCAGTAACGGAGGCAAAAAGTAGGTTGTTAGCTCGCTGCTGGCATTTATGTGTACAGTTGAAGCACTAAGGCTGAATTAGGGGTGTTTACAGTGTTAACAAAAGCGAACATTTATCAGCAATATGCATCCCCATAAAAACATCGTTTATCAGATTGGAAACAAGCGACGAACTGTTTATGAAACAAGCGTTTGCCCGTAAAGAATGCTCAAACCTATTATACCCGCCGTTGAGTGGGTTTATTCGGCGCGTGTACAACTGTACTTGAGAAACAAAATTTTATCCAAACTGTTAAACTATGCCGCTTGATACTGTTTGATACTATCCCATAGATAGTCAAAAAGCGGACACCCAAACGAGTCATCATGAACGGTATCCCGATCCGCGCGACGGAGCGGGAATCCGGAATACGCGCCTTGCTGAAGGCATTACCGTTTCCGCCAATCATACCTTGCTATACTCGATGAAAGCAGGAAGATTTCTCCCTTACTTTGCGCGCAAGATACTGAAGCGACATTGCGGGCTTCTTTTCACCGATATGCGTGTGACAAGGGGAAAATAAGATAAAAGATCTTCGCCATACGCAGTGACCCGTCACTGCGTATGGCGAAGATCTTTTATCTAACCGTTTATTTTTCCATTGATATGCTTGAGATAGCTTGCTTGTCCAAAGGCAGAACTCAACAGTCCTAACAGAGGAGTGTAAAGAAACACATTAATAGGAAGCCAAGTACGGTAACATCGGCAACATCTTATTTCACCGCTTTCGGTTGTAGATGCCTCCCAACCGCAAAAACGACAACGCTCCACCCAAGTGCCACCAGTGTGCATCATTCTACGTTTCCTTCGTGAGATTAACTCCGCAGCCTGTACTACACTTTGTCAGATAAAAATAAAATACCCCTATTTCCTGCGTATTACTCCTTATTGAATCGGAGTTTTTTCAGATAGATGGGAACAATCAGTGCTGGAAGTGATATTGGCTGACGAGGCACTCAGCGACTCCATAAAATATTCCTATTCTCGCAACGCGCAGACCAACATCGAAGCACGCTCTTCCTGTTGAACATTCCTCGTCTTACTGCGGCAAATCCCACATCGCGGGCATGGAGGCCGCCCGCTGCTGGCTAACGCATGGCGAGTTGTGCCACCTAACCGGGCGCGCCAGCGAAGCCGTGTTGGGCCCGGTGGAGGGACTGGTGGAAAAGGGCTTCCTCCACGTTTTTGATGAAAATAGGAAAGGCCTTCATACTGCGTGGGAGCGGCAACAGACGCGGGATCGCCATTTTTACCGCGTTGCATCCTTTGATCAATGTAGAGGCTAGCGCGTCGATACCGCTGGTTGTGGGACAGTATAGGAAGCAGAGTCGGAGGGCGGAAAAGCGAAATCCATAGAGGACAAAGAAACCTCTATGGATTTCGGAAAGCCGAGGAGGTGGGAAGCCTCTCGACCGAAGCCAAGCACCGGATCGAGCAGGAGAAAGCGCACATATAGGAACGGCTTCGTGGCGTTTCCAAGTAAGTCAACGATCAACTGCGGCTTATCAAGAATTGTTTTCCACTAGACCTAATAGATCTAACCGGGGTGCAGGCCACACGGGTAGGGAACCAAAGGGCGTTATAAACCTAATTCAAGAGTGCCGACTACCCTCGTATCGCCGCGGCTCTGGCCTGCAGATCTCAAGATACTGGATAACCTGCTCCGGTTAGGACTCTCTGCCTTTGGCGAGGTAGTTGCCATTGGGGAAGAAGCACTTATCGATGTGACTTCATTTTCCGATAAGACGATTATATAAACTTAGAGCCATCGCTTTGGCGTCTTCAGGGCTCACTTTCCATTTCATAAATGCTTCGCGTATTTGTTTCTGTAATTCCTGGGCTTTTTCATGTGTGACGTGTTCACGGAATTTTTCGAGCAGAAAAAACAGGGTGATATGGACAGGCGCATCATGCACTACTTCTCTAACAAAGGCTGTCATCCAATCCACAGCTAGGTTTCCGACATGGAGCAGGGCCGGAATCAGATCAGGCAGATTGGCTCCCACTCCAAAATGTCCCGTCTCCGCTTCTGGCTCGGTCGGATCCTCGAAATAATCGTCCATTCTGCGGGAGATTTTTCGCGTCTCCAGGTGGGGTGCAAATTCCGCCGCAACAGGCAGTATCAGCGTCTTAAAAGCGTCACGCTCTATCTGATTCCCAAAATCCATTTTGTTTTCTTTCCCCGTACTTTCTGCTCTCTTTACCCCTGACCATAAAGATCGAATGCGGCCAGAGTGCTCCAGCCAATTGTTGCTGGAAATAACTGTTTACGAGCTTCGTTCAAAGCGTGTGCCCGCGGCAGCAACGTAGTCGCGTTGCCATTCTGCGGCTTTGTTTGCTGAAGATAACATTCAACAATGGCGTTGGCAAACTCAACAGCTTCCCCTTGCAGAATGCTCCAACGAGCAGCGATAACAGCAAACCCCTGATGCATTGCCAACTGCACACAGAAACCAGTGACGTCCAAATCGCGTTCCTGACTTAAGCGGCCTATTGCACAACTAACCATCAGCAGCAAGCCAACCCGACTGAGATCGCAGCCTTCTCCCAGCCAAACACCGTCCTTTAATATCACTCCCCCCTGTGCCAGATTACCGTGTCCGCAAACCGTCACTACCTTAAAGGCTCCCCATTGCTCCAGAGCGGCGCGAACCGAATCCCTTATACCATCAGGGTTTTCAGAAGCGGTATAAAGGTCCAAATTGTAGTCTTGCGCGAGTTTTCCTTGGCACTCTATCATCTCATTAACTGGCTCGCGCCCTGAATCCTCTGGATCCAGCCACGTTACCGTAAGCATTTTTCGACTGGCCTCAACGGCTTGTTGCTGTTGAACTTCCGCTTCACCCTGTAATCGTTGGAACATTGGGGAAAGCACCTTCCGAACAGAGCGAACGTGCGAAAACAAAGGCTGTCCCATGATGGGATGGCACGTCAAGGGATAAGCATGGAGTACATCATCCACCTGGAGAAGAACGTCCGTCTCTTCGGTCAGGAAGGAAGCAAGGCTATCCAAATCCCAGTGTCCTGCGATTGTGCTAACAAAATCCTCAGTAGCATTATGACATCTTTCCAACTTGTTACAGTACTTTACGAAACTAACGTGCAGTCCTTTCAAAAACTCTACTTCCGTTTTTGCGATGTTCAGATAAGCGTCAGCGGGTAATGGATGCCAAAGCCACCATATGCTAAGTTGCCACAACAGATTTTCTTCAGCACGAAGATATTCACGATCTTTCGGGGCCAGGTCTTTATGAACACTTTCAATACGTTCCATATCCTTCGTATAGACCATAATGGACTTATTCCAAAGCGATTGCAGTTTGCTTTCGTCCACTTGACCGCTGTGGTCTATCTCTTGGAAGAAAATTACCCACTTTTCAATGGTGTCTTGAAAGTCATATAAAGATACTAGCTTGTTCTTCGCTGTCGTCAAAGCGATGCGAAAATCATGCACAGCCACGCTGCGCCGAAAAAAACTCAAATCGTCTGGGGTTCCGTTTCCTGCCGCCACCACCCTTATATGGTCGCCATCACTGGCAAGAGCGTTCCAAATCAAAGCGCCCTCCAGATCGAATCCTACCCGGAGGAACAGACTGTTTTTACCTAAAAGGTTTGCCAGGGTGGTTGCATCAATTCCCTGCCTTACCGTCCTTTGAAGTTGTTCATAGAGTTTGGGGTTCGATTTTTTTAGATTTTCCCACACTTCGCCTTCCTGCTCTGGAATCTTGGCCTCTTCAGCCATGAGGGAACCCAACACCTGAGTCCCTCTCCGAGAATTGTTGTCCTTCGTGTCGTCTTCGGGGTTAAACATCTTCACCCCTTTTTGGGGCAAAAGCAACGTCTTGGCGGAAGCAGTGGCCCGAATCGGTTCCAGCAGAAAACGTTCCAGCAGGATGCGCTGTCCTAACTCTGCTTCCCATAATATGATCTGCAGTCGCCGCTCTGCTACACCATCCAACTCAAGTGGTAAGGTAAAAGAGTAGCCTGCCTCCAAAATGTTGCATCGCAGGCTGTTTGCATATTCAATAAATTGTTGTCGATCTGCAAACTGAACACCCTGTGTCTGAAAACCGGCCCGAAGATAGCGAATGGTTTTCTGGCACATATCCGCCGTGAGATGCCAGTCTGTTTTGCCACAATGCTGAAACCAACGCGCCAACAAGGGAACGACATGAACGATTCCGGGGTCACGTTCATCCGATGGCTGTTGCAACTCGGGATAGTGCTGCAAATAAACATCCAGTAAGCGTTTTCCCTTTTGGACTTCGCCCAGATCGAAAAAAATCTGTGTGAGTTCAAAAACATAGGCAGAGCGAGTATCCCGTTGAAGATTTTGCAGTCTTGAGTAGAGTTTTGCGAGAAGACGTGGTTCGTCGATAAAATCATCAGAGCATAGTCCGCTATCTGCTTCGATCAGTGTCATTGCACCTTGGGAATTTTCGTTCTGCGATGACAGTACCGTGACATAGACACGAAAGGCGGTTGCTTTGGCATCTGCAGGAGCATTTTCCCAGAACGTATGCCATTTGTGTCCCAAGATAGTAGGCGCATGATAATCCTCGGTTTCGATGCCATAACAGACTTCCAGTAACGGTAATGCCTTCTCCGGGTTGTCAAAGGCAAAAGCGAGGCCAACTAAAGCTTGAAGACTGAACCAGCCGGTGAATGGCTGCTGCATACTTGCTACCCAATTCTGCAGTTTCCCCTTCATACGTTCTCGTGCCTGGTAGTCTTCCGGTTCCAGTTTCAGTACATTTTCTACCAATGAGATCAACAGTTCGCTTTTGACGCCCCACTCCTTTAATTGTGTAAATAGAAAAAGGAAATTGAAGGCCAATACATCGGATGACAGTTTGCGTAAGCGTGATTCCGCTCCAGCTTTTAATAAATCCAGCCATTGCTGATGTGTGCTTTGCCAAGCTGCATATTCCTCCTGACTGTTGATGACAGACGGAGGAGAGAGGGGGGGAATATCTAGATAAGCAGGTAACAGTGCCAGAGCTTCCAAATTTCTGCCGTTGTTGCTGAGGGTGGCAGCGAGACCGGAATACACAGTGACACCAATATCAGCGGGCAAGCCGTTCAAGCATAATTGCAGCTTATGTGCTAAAAGGCGAGGATCCTCATAATCGCTTATCTCAATGTTAGCATAGGCTTCCAAGACGATCAGGGCTTGACCAAATTCGCGTATTGCCCCGAATGCGCTACTTAGCGCCATAGAGTAAGATGCAGCAAACGTACTTTCCTGTTTGGGCAGCCAGCTTTGCAATTTGCGCCGCAGGTTGTTGGGATCGGTATAATCGGCAGGTTGCAATCCTGCAGCTCCACCAAGTAGTTGAAGTGCTGGCCTATATTGATTGTTCATCATTAAACCGTTCGCTTGGGCAAATAGAGGCATCAGTTTTAAGGTTGCCCAAGTTTCCTTTACTGTGTTCATAAACCACATAACGTAATACTCCTTAAAGCGTGTTATGAAATTGGTCTTACAAAATGTGATTGACAAGACACTGCGCTTTATTAGCACTTGTTGCTCTTTCGTGCAGGTGCGAACCGCCGTAAAACCGGCAAGCTAATGACACTTATTCTATGCTTTTGATGCCGACCACAGATTGCAGCGGCAAGTTCATAACACGCTCTAGTATAAAGCCCACTCGATTATAGTTAAGACATCCATTAGAAGGCATTCTGACTACCTCATGTCTCTTGTAAAAAACAGAAAGTAGGTATACCTTCTGTCTCGTACTCATCAGACGTCTCATTCATTGGTCGGTAGTCCCGAAGTTGCCGCTCTCTGACAGCAAACGCACGGCTCCGGTTTGCTGACTATCCTGTAACAATGTTGTGGAATTTCGTATCGCATCCACTGACTGCGAAAGAGGCTAAATCAGTCGTCAAGAAGATCTTTAAATTTAATTTTTGCTTTGAGTGGCTTTGTCCATTCTTCCATTAGATCGAGCTGCGGGTGCTTAATTCCTCTCACCTCTAAAGCTTCTAAGTTGTCCGACTTCGCCAAAGTGGCTACTGCTGCTTTGACTCGGTCTTGCATATTTTTGTCAGACCATTCCTGCTCACCATCACAGCAAATTAGTATCCGTAGACGTTCACGCTTTCTCTGTTCTTCCTGAACAATTTCAGCGGCTTTCTCGAACGGAATTGCTTGGTCTGTATTTTTATACTTGGCGCGAGTTTCCGCGCTCTCCGAGTTCCACTCTTGCAACAATTCAAGATGGAGAGTTTTGAACGCCATCGCTAGTTTGTCGCGTGGCGTTTCAGGCAGAGCGTGATGTGCTTTCTCATGGACGTAATAGTACAGTTCCCACTTGTCTTTATCGCCCAGACTATTAACTATTATTTCGCAACGTGCGAGTGAAACATATACAAGGTCAGGGTGATTCTTTTGATACTCTGCTTTTTCAGCAGGCGTCGCAGAGGGTGGCAATGGCTGTGTGCCCGCTTCCGTCTTGATTGTAAGGCCCTGCTCTTTACCGTATAGTGAAATATGGCGTGAAAACATACTTCCACTAACGTCAACCAGCATAATCTGGTTTACAGGCGGATGTAACAGCGAGGAGACATACGGAACCCCGAAAAAAAACAGTGGAGTTGCAAGCACCCAAAGCCATAATGGGATGCGAATCGCGCGATTCTGCGCGTGGTGAACACGGTTTGTTCTGTTAGCCATCGTGTTTTCTTTCGTGCGACGATAGATTCGTCGGCTGCACCTTTGATAGTCTCGTTAACGTCCTAAAATGCGATTCCCGACACGACGCCAAAATGATATGGGAGGAGCTTCGACAGCGCGAATCTCCTTGGCAGTGCGTTCTCTTTCTAAGCGTACTTTGTCTTGCTCCCATTCTTCGCGCAGATTTTCAGTCTGTGCTTTTAAGTCTTCGCTTTTTTGAATAAGATTTTCTTTGTGTTGGTCACGCTTGCGTCGTGCATCCTCGATTTCAGCATTGGCGTCCAAGTCGGCCTTAGCTAATTGCACTTTGTGCCTTTCGTTTCTCACTGTATCTTGCGTCCATTCTTCACGCATTTTATCCGTATCGAATTGTGTCTTTGCCAATTCTTTGGTGTGTTCCTTTGAGTGGCTAATTAATTCACATTCATTACGTAAAGTTTCACGCTGCTTTGCTAATTCGAGATTTTCGTTACTTAAAACTTGCATCTCGTTTTCCAAAGCCTGTATTTCGCTCTGGAAAGTTTTTTCGGCCAATTCGTCAAATTGTCGTGTAGCACCAATAGTGTCCTCGTGAGCGATCTCTATACGCCGTGTCGCTCGCAAACTCATTTCCGCGATTGGAAGAGGAGCATTCAATATATGGCGACACGCAACGATCTCTGATTCACACCGTTGAATTTCGTCATCTATGCGACTACACTCCCGGCGTTTAGATAAGAAGATATGTATTGTCTCGACCGCTTCTTGATACATACTTTGCGTTAATCCGCGTGACTTCTTATCCTCCTCCAACTTCTTAAATGACAATGCAAAAGCCATCCTGTGAGCAACTCCATCTCGCCCACGTATAAAGCCTTCAAAACCACAATATATGAGATAGCCAAACAGAACGATGAGCGGCGCTAAGTATTGCGCTACTACTAACTGTGCAGGAGGTGGCGGGGAAGGCAACATCGAATTTTCTGCTTTTGCAGCCGCTGATGTTACTAATTGAGCTATTCCACCAAACTCCACCGCGTAGTCAACGCAAAGAGTGAGAAAAAGAACCAGAACTCCAATCAACACAAAGATAACTTGTGAGCGCCGAGCCGCATCGCGGTTAGTTGACTGTGTGAAATTTACGACGCCATGCATTTCGCCTGCAAGTACGAAGGGCAACATAACGGCATAACGGCTAGCGGCTGCGACTGCTCCCCCTAAAAAGATGAAAATAGGTAGTTTGGGCCACAACTTTTCTATATCGCGGAGTTCTTCTGGCTTGACCACATGAAAGATTAGCGCCAAGGACAAAGCTATAAGGATTCCAACAAGAGTTGTGCAACTATTCAGTAGAGCTGCTGGCATTAGTGGCGAGAGCAACCGACGGTGCGTAGCAAGTTCGCGTATCTCATCATTGCCAATAGGCTGTGCAGAGTCAGGTAGAACAGTGCTTTCATCTCCAGTTTTGTTCTTTTCCTTTTCCTTATACGCGAACTCGGGCCCCTCATAATAAGGAATCCCATTTTCTGCGGCAACCGCCCCAATAAACACTCGTGCCTGTATCTCATTGTATGCGCTGGTAATCGGATTGAGATACGAAAGCAACCGCATCCAAGGTTGCTCACGCAGGAATAAGCGATGCTGTAGTTCAGCATTCTGTAAGTTGTGGGACTCCTCCTGCACATCGCGTTTACCTGGTGTGTGTATGACTTCGTTTACGTATTCAACTGCGTTTTTAGCCTTATCCCAAATGGCTAGCCATACATTTTGTTTGTTTTGTTCCGACGCATTACCCTCGTCGGTAGCATTTTCAGGATCGGAGTGCGAGTTAGGTAGGTACACAGTTTCGGATTCATTGGACGATGCACTGATGTTTTCTCCTACTATGTCATTACCTAATGGAGGTGGCACAAACGGCATTCCGACCTGCGCGGTCTTGCGAGCGGCTTCAATATCAGCCATCGCAAGTTCACTGTATGCAGCTTGTCGTGCTGCGAGCAATGCGGTAAATCGCAGTTCGGCCGCTTGTCGCCGCTTCTCCGCATCAGAGCGTCGGCGATCATCTGCCTCAGCCAAATACGTTTGGCGCTTGTGTAAAACGGCTCGTTCTTCTTCATTGACGGCATCAAGGAGCACTCTTTGGTGATGAATACGATCATCAAAGAGATGGATCATAAAACGACCGAGACGGGGCAATTTGTTGATTACATCGCTGAGAAAATCTCGAATCGGTGAGTTTTCCGAAAGAATGATTTTGCTAATGGCTCGATGTGACAACACACCGCGCCAAGTCATAGATCCTTTTCCGTGTTTTTCCTCGATAGGATTATCGGCGAGAGGTGTTTTACTTGATGACATATCATCGGCGGTAGGCGTGTTACTCGGCACTCCATTCAAGCTTGTCATTTAAGGTTTCCTGTATGCATTTACGAACGGCCAGCTAGCTCCCTTAGAAAATATATTCAATCTCCAAATATTAAGTTCTGTTGAGAGCGGGTAAGTTTTCGGATTTTGCTTTTCGTATGCGATGGACAGAATTGCCTGCCTCATGAGATCACGTCTGCGTTTGTGTGGGTTGGGGTTTCCCATCAATTTCTCGGTTCGCGCAACAAGCGGTTCCATGTCCAGATACAGCTTCAACTCCTACTCCTCCGTCGCCCGCAAAAGAACCGCTGTGCAAAGGTTCGCCGCGCTCTTCTCGCTGGGAAACACACCCACAACCCGTGTGCGCCGCTTGACTTCACCAAATAAACGCTCCAAGCCGTTGGTTGACTGCAGCAGTCGGTGATGGCTCGACGGAAACGACAGAAACGACAAAGCGTTGTCTAAGCCGTTCTGCAACACGCCGACCGCTTCACCAAACCGCTTGCCGTACTGCAGGGCGAAAGCCTGTGCCAAGCCGCGTGCCGTTTCCTCTCGTTGAACGGCGAAAATACCCGACAAGTCGGCGGCGACTTCCGCTGCATCGGACGAGGGCACATGACAAAGCACGTTGCGCTCAAAATGCGCGATGTATAGCTGCCAACGCGCAGACGGTAACTCGGTCTGCACAGCGGTTTAATGCTTTCGTTGTCATCGGACACCACCAACTGAACGCCTGACAGACCGCGCTCTATCAAATCTTTAAGCAGGTTGCGATACGCTTCATTTAAAGAAGGAAAAAATTATTTATTCAGTCATTGGAAGTACGTCGTTCCCTTGGTATAAATTAGATATTTTGTGAAGTAATGCTTGTAACATTTTGGGCGGAACGGGTATATTCCAGAACTGGGTACGTTTTTTCATTAAATCAAATCGTGTATGCAAGCCTGAGCGGAGTTCACAGTTATCTTAGTCGGATGTGCGGTTATGTTCCTGTCAAGAAGATCACCGACCTTCCTACTTAAGTAGGAAATTGCAACAATATGTATACAGTAAAGCCGACGCAAACGAACTCGCACGCGCCCAAAAACGAAAAGGAGTTTGCCTTATGGTCGGCTTCAAGATCAGCCAAAGGCACGCTTGTGGTTTAGCCAGATTGAACCGTTCTAAAAACTGTACCAAAGATCAATCCACGCTCTAAAGATGTGTCTGCTTGATTTGGCAGCAGTACAGGTCGTCTACGTAGAACACTGCGGCTTTCGTTGATAACATAGCGGCTGCTTTTCATTTTCCCGTTTGGCGCAACCATGCCTCTACAGCGCGGAGTACATTTCCGAGTATTTTTTAGAATCGAGAAGTCGTAGTGAGATTTTAACACGCAACTACTTCACAAATAGTTCGGTAACCCACGTTTCGCGGTTCGATAACCTTTAATGCTACCGGACGGCGGCAACGATTACTCGCCCGTTTTCTGATACAGAGCACCATGGATTATTAATCCTTTCGGGCTTCCATCCGTGGATATTTACACAAGTAAATCCAGCGGTTTGTGCTGCTTCAACAACTGATTCTGGTGAATGGAGCCAATATTGCTCTTCGAGACAAATATTCCCCAACTTCCACGACACACGGATCTCATTCGTACCGTAAAGCAACTCCTGCCGGTGCGGCTGTGGTGGCACATTATCCGCACGGTACGTGAAGTCAGTAATCCACACGCCGCCCTTTTCTAGCAGCCTGACAACAGAAGCAAAGACTGTAGGGAGACAAATTGGCGGAAATAGATTGAGGAAATTGAAGTGGGCAACCACAAACGAAAACTGCTCGTTCAAGGAAGCAAGGCTATCGGGATCAAGGATGTCTCCACAGTAAAGGGGAACTTTGGAATTCAACCTCGCCGCCCGCCGAAGCATTTCAGGGCTAAGATCAAGCCCGCAAACCCGGAACCCTGCCTGCTGCCACGGCTGGAGATGCCAACCCGGGCCGCAGCCAAGATCCAGCAATGAAGGGCTGAAAGGCATCAGTTTGCTATCCAAACCCAAAAGGCTACGCCACTGACGTACCGCCTCTGCTGCATCGACATCAGCGTAAACGCTTTCATAGTAGTCGGCAAATTGTGCGTAAAATTTTGAATTAACGTTCATGAACCCAACCTATATCGCCCCAACTTTCGGACAGTATACGGAAGCTGACTAGTGTAATTGTCACGGTTATGGCAGGCATCCCAGCGACCCACCAAGCCGCACTGAACAGTTGCAACCCATCGGCCATCATCCCCCCCCATGTAGCCATCGGAGGAGGAAGGCTCAGTCCTAAGAATGCGAGGCCCGATTCCAACGTGACCGTTTCTGCGGCCCCGTAGCCTAAGAGGCCAACCCAAGTCGCTTTCAAATTAGGCAAAAGCTGAAAGAAAAATATCTCCATTGGCCCGAACCCTGTTGCCCGAGCACTCGTTACGAAGTCACTTCGCCGTAACCGAAGGGTTTCCGCTCGGAATACACGGGCGCTTGATACCCAATTTATCATTCCGATTGACAGGATTAGGGTGGTGGCGTTTGCGCCTACGATAGCAATAAGCAGAACGGCGAATACGACGAACGGAACACTCCAAAAGAGATTTATCAAGTTATTAATAACCATGTCGAGGATTCCGCCGAACCAGCCCGCTACGCTGCCAAGTAAAAAGCCCAGAATCAGCGAGAAACTGGTCGCTCCTATTGTGACAAGGAGCGTAAACCGTGCGCCGTAGCATAGACGGATCAATATGTCCCTCCCCAGTTCGTCAGTACCGAGCAAATGGGCCGTACCGGGTGGTGATAACCGTATGCCAAGATCCAAATGGAGCGGGTCGCCCCAAAAGGGAACACTGATCGCCCCAATCGTGAGCATAATCAACCAGAGGAGCGCAAATGGCAGTGCCTTTAGGTCACGCATATCCTCGCCCTTGAAACGAACGTGGGTCCAGCCTTTCCTGCAATGCATCAAGGAGCGTAGAAATAAGAACAATTGCAAGGGCGAACAGAAGGCAGATTCCTCCCAACACTGCAACATCTTTGTTACGGAGCGCTTCTTGCGTAAGCCGACCAACCCCGGGTATCCCGAAAACAATTTCTATGAAAAAGGTGCCCGTGAGAAAGTAGGCAAGGCCGTTTGCAAATGCGGCGAGTGCGGCAGGAAGGGCATTGGGCAGTACCTCACATATGAGTACATATGACCGAGAAAGCCCAAGAGCACGGGCGCGTTTGGCATACGGTGACTGAAACTCTTCGGTTAGCCGGGCCGAAAATACCTTGAGAACAAGCGAGGCGGGATAGGCGCTAAGCACCATAGCAGGAATGCACCAAGAGATGAGGCTTGTAGGATCGAAAATTGCCTTGACCCAGCCGAGCCATCCTGCACCGATTATTAGAGAAACCGTGGCAAGAACATACGGCGGAATCAAAGCGGATAAGCCAAGTATATGCTCGATTACTGTGCTGACAGGATTTTTGTATAGTAATTGCAAGACGATGGGAAGCACAAAACCTACACAAAGGACAGCCAGCATCGCAAGTGCCGCGATACGTAGCGTCACCCCACCGCGCTCACGCAGCACGTCTACAACGGGGCGTCGTAGTGAGAAAGACACACCTAAATCAAGCCGACTAACCCTGCTTAGATAACTGCCATACTGCTCGCCAAGTGAACGATCCAGTCCCGCTGTATGCCGAAATGCGGTTACCGTTTCTGCCGAGGCTTGCGGGCCCATGATAATCCGGGCAGGATCGCCCGGCAAACGATAAAGAAAGAGATAAGTCAGCGTGACGATGGCCCAAAGGGCCAGCACGAGAGAGAATGCCTTCCTCCACCAACGGCCTACCCGATGTCCATTAAAAGCCTGCAAGGCCACTTGGGATAATGCTTTTAGCGGGGCGGGCTTTTCCACGAAAGAGCTGGCGGACAATTTCATCGCGGTTGATGGCATTATACACGCGGCGGCGCAATTCGGGCGACTTACCCCACGGGGCGGCTTCCATGTTAAAGGCAATGAATTTTAGGTTGTTGAGCTTTACCTCCCGAAATTCACTACCGCTCCATTCTGGTTTTACCGTACCACTGGCATCGAGCACGGTGTCAAAAAGGGGCAGGGGAACGTTTAAAATATCCAGTTCTTTATTCTTGTAAGCGAGCAGGGCGGTATTGGCATCCTTGATAACACGCAGTGACAGGGTCTTTGCTTTCGGCAGAGGCCTCGCACCATCCCTAAGATAATAAGCAGGGTTGGAACGGTATTGAGCCTCTGATCCATTCCATGATGTTAGAATAAACGGCCCCGTGCCGCAGGATCCTTTGGTGAAGTCATACTTCGCAGGTATTTCCCTTGGAACAACGTAGGTAGCGGGTGCGAGTAACCAAGGTAACATGGTGGGAAACGCCTTTTGAAGTTTGATTGAAAACCGCAACGGGCCTTCAACGACAAAACCGCTCACCTGATTCGTTTTCTTCGCCTTGAACGCCTCAACCCCGACCACATGATCAAATAGATAGCCGTAGGGCGAGTTAACTTTGATAAGCCGTTCGAAGGTCGCCTTAACATCATCGGCTGTCACAGTGCGGGTAGCTGCATTCTTGAGAAATGAGGCAGGGTGGAACCGGACGTTCGGCCGTAGATCGAACGTGAGTTTATCGTGACCGGGGGAAAATTGCCAATGAGTCGCAAGCGCAGGAACGATCTTATTATTCTCGTCCAGCGCAATCAGCCCTTCATAGCTCTGCGTAATTAGGTGCTTGCTCCCTCCATCATAGCACTGAGCCGGGTCGAGGGTCTGTATCTCGATGTCGGTCGCCACATGAATGTCTGGTTTCCCTACCCAGCGATAGTCGTAATATTGGTAGGCATTGGCCCGATAGGCTTTCACTGCCGGGTTGAGCAGGTAGAGTTCACTATTGGAATAAAGCGGAACCCATGGAAGATCATCGTCAAGTATCTTCGCGGCAACCTTGTACTTTTCAAGCTTTTCTCTTTCCGAAGGAGCGAAAAGTGCATCTATGTATGCTTTATCGTAAGCAGGGTTATTGTACTTAGCCATCCGAAAGGAAGACTTGGTGTAAAAGTCGGTTAGAAAGCCCTCGGCATCATCGTAATCTAAAAACCACAGTGCCAGCGTCGCCTCGAACTTCCCCTTCCCTAGTCGGTCATTAAAAACGGTGCTTGGTACGGGTTCAAGCGTCGTCTCGATGCCAGCGGTTTTAAGCTGAGACTGAATGGTCTGTACTACGAGTGATTTTTCGCCCGGCTGCTCTTCTGAGTTATAAAAGATTGAGAGCTTGGCTACTGGTGGTGGCGTAGGAGTAACTTTCGTGGCGCGAGGACATCCCGTCCCCACCAACAACGCGGCGGCACCAAAAATTCTCCCTGCACGTACTATTGAGGGTCTAAAAGAAAAACGATTCATAGGGACATCCTCCTGCACCCGGTAAAATGCGCCTCAGTCTTCAAGCAAAGACGTGGCTGCCGATGCAACGACAACCCGCTCACAAGGCTGTGTTCAGCAGCCGTCAGCCCGCCAAAGCAGGCGGCCCAGCATGGGCGCGTTTGGCAGGAATGGTTGAAGCGCGATTGGTACATTCTTGCAAGGATTCCGTCGTCTGCAAGAGAACGCGCGTAGAGAACGGTTAGTGACTCCTCAGCGATGTTACCCACCGCAAAGCGGTCGGGATGGCGATCTTGGACAAAGTGCGTGTTAGGAAGATACGCGCCGGTGTGGGTGATGCGGACTACCCGGCAAGCCGTTTCCGGTAGTACCTGCATATGAAGGGCAAATGTATTTCCACCCACTTGCCTTTCAATGAAGACTTGCCCCTGACTGTCTTCCTGTAACTCGTCCCAGTCAAAGAACCCGTCGGTATGAGCATCCCACACGTAGATACCGAGAAGCGAAACCATGACTTCAAGCTTGGCTCCCTGCCATTCCGTTTCCAGATGATGGAGCAGCGTCCGTAGAGCAGCACTAATACAACTCCAAGGCAACGGAGGCGTGTCCGAAAAGGGCGGTGGCTGAATCGGTGTGACGAAGAATTTATTTGTGTAGGGCGTTGCACATCGGAAGATTTCCAATATTCCGTCGAGGT
Organism: uncultured Armatimonadaceae bacterium; assembly: GCA_964241985.1. GTDB lineage: Bacteria > Armatimonadota > Armatimonadia > Armatimonadales > Armatimonadaceae > CAXTBP01. The sequence goes on from CAXTBP010000021.1 coordinate 40,902, forward strand.
TGTCGTGGCGGAGTACGGAGGTAACTCCCACACGCACATCAGGCCACTGGGCTGTGCAGCGCGTCAAGGCATCAAACGCTAAATCAAAAGTGCCTTCACGCCCGCGAATTGCGTCGTGTTGTTTGGCGAACCCAGAGTCGATGGAAATGTCCATAAAATCGAGGAGGCCGTCCTGAACCAGCGCATCCAATTTGCACCAGTTGCGCGTAATGCCACGCCCATTGGTCACCAGTCCGATAGCAAAACTTCGATTCGACAGGGAGCCAGCAAACCGAACCAACCGAAGCAGGCGATCCACTCCCAGCAAAGGTTCTTTACCCGCAAAGACCAAATTTTGGAGATGAAGGGATTCGTGAGCCGATTGGATTGCATTGGTGAGTGCTTCTTCGGCGATAGGTACTTGCTTGGTGCTGATATCAGGGTGATAGTAGCACATCCCGGGGCAAGTAAGATCACACACGCTGGTTGTGTCTACCGTTAGGTACGATAGCTTTGGCGACTGCCGGAGCAACTCCAATACGTCGGAAAACGATTTTCTTTCTGAAAGAAGATCGCGCCAAAGTGGCAGGGCAACACCGTGGGGCATACTATCGCAAGCCCTTTCCAAAGAGGAAAGCAATTCACTGTTGGCCTCTTCCCGTTGCACCTTAGTCTCACCTATTTCTATTTGTTGTTCACTACAGAACCCGTCACCTCTTGGTCTTGATTCTTCAAACTTCGCAGGTCTATGAATGGTTCACAACTCAATTCCAACGTGTCCTGACATGAGGACTCAGGTGGGCATAGCGAGACCTGTTTATTTTTTTCGTTGTTCTCTTGTGCCTGCTTGACGGGCACAATACGTCGCAGACCACCCCGCGAACCAAACATTGCCATTTTAACCCTTCCTCCGAATCTGTACTTCACACCACAAATTAATCTGATGTCACATATTAAACTTCTAATTTTCGCCCTGTTTAGTGCAACTTAATTGCATAGACCTCAGACAGGAGGTCAACTTAGGCTACCAATCGAAATTGTCGCTATATTGTCAAATAGTTTGCGTTCTACATATTATTGAAGTATGATACCATAACTTAAAATTTACGCTCAAATTAGGTGCGACAACTTCACTACAAACAAAAATATCGAGCTATCCTAAACCTGGTCACGGAAAACTGGATGTACAGTTGATGGACAGCAACGGCTAATACTTTTTGACATTTATTTTTGTTATATCCCTATTTCTAAAATATATTTCCTGTACGAACAATTTAAAGGGGTTTGTTCATTTAGCAGTAGCACGAGATATAACACACTTTTAAAGCGTGTTGTGAATTTTCTTTTGCAAACTGCGGTCGTCTTCAATAGGGATTAACATCTGTCAATGTAGTATCAAAAACAAAAGCAGCAAGTGCTAATAAGATGCAGTATCTTGTCAACACATATTGTAAGACCACGTTCATAATACGCTTTAGCCTACTATATTTTTATCGATGCCTGTTGGATGTGTGTGAGTGCCTGCTGGAAGTTCCATTGCCAACTCATACGATTAACAAGCCAGTCATACTGGTCTTTCAACCGCATCATATTTGTTCTCTCGAAGCACAAATTCGTAAACGGATCTTTTGTTTTCATTGTTAAGCATAACTCCATTTCTGGTTGTGCTTTCCCTTGAGGCTCATTGAAACTATCGAGTTTACTAATAATATACCTACCACCCTTAAAAAGTTCATTAATTTCCGGCATAGCTTCGATGCTACCTTCTCGTGACGACCAACCCTGAGATAATGCAGGCGATTGATCGGAAGGCTGGTTATCGCTTCTGAGTTGGACATCAATCCCTGTCTGCTCGGCAAAATGATACCAGACAGTATCATTCCAATAAATTGCCCTAATTTCGTTCAGGTAAGGACAATAGGAGCAGAAGCACTTGTTTATCAAAAATACTAATTCATGGCTGGTTGCGGTGTCAATTTCTTTTTTATGGTCTCTAATCCATTTGTTAACATACGTCTGGAACGCCGATATCCGTATTTGAACAAGCAATTCACGGGCGGACTCTTTAAGCATAAGCCGTTTAAGAGCAAAACTTCCCCTTTTGTTAAGAACACGATTAAATGTTCCATATAATTCATTAAGACTTATCGAGGGGTCTATACCATCTTTTTCCTTCTTGAGAACTATCTGTACAAAATGGCAGTAACCGCAGGCAACAATAGGAATAACACAGTAGTAAATTGTGTTTGCTTCCACCTCCTCACAACTTGAGTTGAAGCATTTTTCCTGAATTTCATCCAGTACTTTCCCGTAAATGCGGTACAAGTCAATTTTTACCTCTCCTTGCTTTCCTGAGGGTTTGCAGTATTTATAGAAGTTTGTACCTATCATGACATCAATGACCTCAAGAACATCACTGATTGGCACTTCCTGACGCTTTAGAAAGTCTATATTGCCGCAAATTTGCAACTGGTAATCGTACTCAGGGATGGGGTATTCTCGTTCTGAATTCTGTTGTTTAGTTTTTGCATCAGCTTCACTTCTGGTAACCCGGTACACGAATGACTGGTTCCAAAAGGAAGTAGGCTTCAACGTATTTTCATCAGTCGACATTGGTTTTAGTTTGCCAAATATATCCCAATCATGGGCGATGGGAAGGCTCGCTACCAACGTTGAAATCTCTGCTCTGCATTCACTGAGCAACGCCTTGTATTCTTCAGACGTCTCAATGCAGTTCAATAATCTGTTAAGCTCAGAGTCATCTTCGGGTGCAGAACTGTTACTTCCCCCTGGACGGTCGGACTCAATTTGGTAACGGCAAAATGTACAGAAATTACGTAGAGCTGGCTCAGATTCATTTTTCAGGCTCGTAAAGTCAAGACAAATTTGTCTGTCGTCTTTTTCGTCGAAGAACTCAAAAGTTCCCTGAAAAGCACGTTGCATTGCCTCGCGTATGGTGTTGAGAAGCTGCCCGATTTGCCTCTTAAAAAATTTTTGCGGATGCTCCCGATCATAC
>CAXTBP010000022.1:0-43845 GCA_964241985.1 uncultured Armatimonadaceae bacterium
GTTGCATATCGGCGATGGATTTTTTAACGAGCGGCGCGTCGGGGAAGTTGGGGTTGAGTTCGAGGAGTTTGCGGAAATCGGCGATGGATTTTTCGTATTCTTTGGTGTGCATGAAGCACGCGCCGCGAAAGAAATAGGCGTTTTTATCGCTTGGGGAAAGACGGATTAGATCGGAATAATCGGTCGCGGCTTTGTCATACTGTTTGGTTTTTTCGTAGACGCGGCCCCGGTTGAAGAAAAGGTTGATTTCATTGGGGCGGAGTTTGAGGGCGGCGGAATAATCGTCGATGGCTTTATCGTATTGGGTCAGGGCGCTTTGGGCGAGGCCGCGCCGGAACAAGGCGTCGGCGTTGTCGGGTTTGCGTTTTATGGCTTCGGAAAAGTCGGCGACGGCTTTGTCGTATTGTTTGAGGGCGTGATACACAAGTCCGCGATTGTAAAATGCGCCGTTTTTTTCGGGCAGCAGCCGAATGGTTTCGTTCAAATCGGCAAGGGCCGCGTCATAGTTTGTCAAGCGGTAGTAGACGACGGAGCGGTCGAAATAGGTATCGGCGCTGGTCGGTTTGCGTTTGAGGGCGTCGGCATAGTCGCGGAGGGCGTCATCGTTGTGCTTGAGGTTGGAATGGGCTTTCCCGCGCACATAGAACAGGGCGTAGTTGTCGGGGTCGGTTTTGAGGGCGAGCGTGAGGGCGTCGATGGCTTCAGCGTATTTGCCCGCGTCGTACAGAGCAATGCCGCGCTGAGCGTCGGTTTGCGCGGCTTGGGTTATGGCGGAGGGGCGCGCTGATGCGGCGGGGAGCGGAAGGGCGACACAGGGCAGGGCGACGAACGCAGAGGCGGCAACGGCGGGCAAAAAGGCAACGCGCTTTGGAGGGCGTGGGAACGGCATCGTTTTTCCTTTTGAGCAGTTTGCGCTGTAGAAGGCGTTTACTTTTCCTAAACGCCTTCTTCAATCAATCGCGCAACGGGAGTTGCTAAAGACTCCATGATCATATCTTTAAAGACCTGCTTACCGGGTGTGTCATCAGCATCTTTTTTATTGACGAGAATATGGCACACTATGTAATTACAGTCTGTATGGCGGCCCCGGATGTAGAATCGATGGCGACCAACCCTATATTTTTTTACTGTTTTAAGTGTAGAATGAGTCGCCCAATCATCAACAGTATTCAACACTTGTGACAATCCATTTGGCTGTGTCACACTGTCTGCGTTAGCCATTTCAAAGAGCCTCCTTTCACACATATTTTGGTCTTTGATACCCATTTGGTCGAAGCCTACATCGGCTGCTGTTGTACTATGGATTAAGCACACGGGTGACCTCTGGATACGAAGCATTTTCAATAACAGTCTCTTTGAAATCTTCGCTTTGTTCAAATATCAAATCTTCCACAGCATCAATATCAACACCTTTGGTATTAAATTGTGCTACTTTACGAAGAAACGATAGCGCCGAACTAATTTGACCAAACGACAAGCTGGGGAATGCTTCAACCAGCTGGGTGTAATCGACTATACCGTCAATTTGCTCTACCAATTCATAAAGTAAAACAGGTTTTGAGTCGTTGCCGATTAGAGCCAAAACGTTCCCGTAATCGGGCAATAACTGTACCGCTTTACCAGTACTTTGACTTATACGCCGAAAATTATCCGCAAGTGCATTATTTATACCTTTATAGATCACCTCTCTTACTTCGAGTATAGGTATAGATAATTCCGCTGAACCGATCTTTACAGAAAGTGTATCGTTCTGTGAAGAGGCTGCAAAAATTGGCAAAGGCGTGTTGTATAGCGAAAGATCAGAATCCGTGCGTAGGGGATAATCTCCATGTGTCCCCACGGACACTACATTGGTTGTATAGACTGACATAGTAGTTGTTTATTCGGATAGGTCTTTTACTGCTGAGTTAGAACTGAATCTTGTTTTTTTGCCGTGTTCAGTCAACCGCTCTGATACCTCTAAGACTATCGGGCCAAAGTCTTTTTCGTATTCCTCGACTTGACGTTTCAGGTTCTCACTCAGCACTTTTGCTTGCACTGGGCTTACGGCTAAGTAAGACGACACATCCAATATATTTGGATTTGATGGGCGTCTCAATCCTAAGAAAAAGAGAAATTCGTCCGCAGTCGTAGCAACCACTGAAGCGTTAAAGTACTTAGGTACGCCTAAAACACTTATATCAATTGACAGCTTTCCGGCTTTGAGTATTTTATCTTGGTCAGTTTCGGGCATTTTAACAATCCTCTGTATCTTAAATCACTTCTTCTTACACATGATTATTGTATGTTTCTTATAAAAATGCCGCCATAGCATAGATTGACAGTCACACAGAAGGAAATACAATATATTGATTCGCGTAGTAGTACCTCCTATTATCATTCAACTATTTCCTCTTTACATTATCATTTGCGTAATGTGATAGTGTCTGATTTTTAGCTTCGTCAAGGTAGGCATTCCCAGACTTATGGCAATGTATCACTGGTATACGATTGTGCTTTGTTCGATTTTGGCGGCGCGTGTGTTATGACAAAGCTAAAGGAGAACACACGATGGGCTATACGAAAACGCAGCAGGCGCGGCTTTTGGCGGGGCTTTGCTTTCAGTGCGGGGCGGAACGAACGGGCAAGGGAACGACAAATCGGTTGTGCGCGCGGTGCGCGCAGGGAAAACGGGAAAACGAACGGGCGCGCAAAGAACGCAACAAGGAAACCCTGCGGCCCATTGAAGCGGCGAAGCATTGGGCGCGGCTGAAAAAGCGAATTGCAAGCGGCGTATGCGTGACGTGCAAGGGGCCGCGCACGGGGCGCAAAGCGACCGCCTACCGTTGCGGAAAATGCGCGGCACGCCAAAAAGGTTGGCAGGAAGCCTACGAGCAGCGCGAACGCAACAAGGCAATGGGCTACACGCCGGGCGATGGGCGTAACAAAGCGCCGAAACCCACCGGACTGCGAGCGCGGCAGTTCGGAGTGCGCGAAGGCGGCGCGTTTTATTTTCGGCTCGTTCTTGACCGGGATTCCTACGATGGGCTTGTTGCGCTGCGGCAACGGTATCGGGATGCGGAAACGCGGGCGGGCCGCGACTGGCAAACGCACCAACTTTCGCGGTTGGTGCGCGAGGTAATTTTGCGCTATGAGCCGTCGCGGGTCGGGATCGCGCCGCGCAAACACCGGCTTTTGATTGAAAAAATCGCTAACTTGAGTTTGGACGGGCGGACACGGGCGGTTTTGGAACGACAGGCGGCGCGGAGTTTCGGCGGCAACAAGTCGGCGACGCTTAGGGCGATGCTGGCAGGCTGTCAAGGCATCCGGCGGGCGTTTACGGGACGGGTTGGAATGCGCGGGCGGTAAAGCGCCAAAGGGAACCGTTGAAAAAAGCGGCCCCGCCATTTTTCGGCGGGGCCACTTTTACTTTTTGTGGCGGGCGAGGAGGCGGGACATGAAGGTGTCGTAGCCCAAACTGAGGCCGTTTTCGAGGACGGGGTCGTGACCGTTGCGTGCGACTTCGTTATCGTGCCAATCGGTGAGCTGGCGTAGCAGGGCGTCGCGGATTTCGGGGTATTGGACGGCGGCGTTGGTGGTTTCCTCAGGGTCGGCGTGGAGGTCGAACAGGAGAACGGACGGATCGCGGTCGTGGCCGTGCAGGTCGGGGAGCGGGTTGCCGCGCACGTCATGGGTGAACGGCAGAATCAGTTTCCATTTATCGGTGCGAAGGTAGAGGGACGCTTGGCGGGTGGATTCGACGCCGAAGATAATGTCGCGGCCCGCGAAGGGTTGGTTTTCGACGGCGGGCGCGAAACTTTGGCCCGTGATTTGGTAGGTTGCGGGCAGGCTCCAGCCGCATAGGTCGGCGAGCGTTGGGAAAATATCCTCGGTGGAAACGAGGGCGTTTGTACGTTCGGGCACGGTTTGCGGGGTGCGCGCCATGAGGACGATACGGGTGACGGCGTCATACAAGCCGTGGTGGTCGAAGTAAATATGGCCCTCGCCGAACGCTTCGCCGTGGTCGCTCATGAGGAGAAAAACGGTGTTGTCCCACAGGCCCGCAGATTTCAGATGCGCGACGATGCGACCGATTTGCACATCCACATACGAGATTTCGCCGTCGTATTGGGCGACGACGTAATCGTAATCGTTTTCCTTTTTGAGTTTCATATCCGCCAAAAAGGCCGAATAATAGTCGGGCGAAATGGCGATGACATCGGCGAGGTCGGGGCTGTCCGGGTTTTCGCCGGGGGCGTAGTGCATTGTGTCGTAGGGCGGCGGCGGCCCGTAGGGCGTGTGCGGATCCCACAAGTGGGCGAACAAAAAGAAGGACTGGTCTTTGAGTTCGTCTACGAATTGAAGGGCGCGATTGACCAACTGCTCGCTTTGGTTCGTGAACGGCGCGTACAAAAAGCCCGAATAATGGTCGAAGCCGCGCGAAAACCACGAGCCGCGACCGTTGCCCTGAATGACCAGATTGTCGATGCCGATGGTGACGTAACCCGCGTCGTGGGCGATTTGCGGCAGGGTTTGGATTTGGGCGGGAAGCCGCTGCTTTTCGCCGATGTGCGCGACGATGCCGTGCCGGTACGGGTGCATTCCTGTGAGCATCGTCGTAAACGATGGCATGGTTGGAATCCCGGCGGCGAATGCGCGGTCGAACACGACGGACTCGGACGCGAGGGCGTCAATGTGCGGCGACGTATTTTTCGCGTAGCCGTAGCATCCTAAATGGTTGGCGCGCAAACTGTCGATGGCGATTAAAACGACGTTAGGTTTCGGCATAGGTTTTTAGTGTATCGCTCGGTAAACCAACCGCTAATACACCAATTGAAATTCGGGCTGCATGATAAGTGCCCACAACAAGTCTTCCACACCGTCCGCGCGCACAGGCGAGCCGACGAGGGCGACGGCCTCTTTGGCTTCGCTCGGCGTTGGGGCACGATTGAGGGCTTGGGCGTATACGGCGCGCACCAGAGCGTCGGGGCTTTTGTTTGCCTGCGGATCGTTTGCGAAGCGAAGCGCGCCCGCTTTGAGCAAGTTGGACATATCGCGCCCGTTCGTGAGTTCGAGGGATTGGAGTGTGGTCGCGGATGTGGAGCGTTCGGTGACGACTTGTTCGCGGTTCGGTCGGCCCAACGCCCGCGTCAAGGGGCTTGCCATCGCCCACACTGCGCGGCCTTCAAGCGCGTTTGCTTGCCCGGTGACGACGAAAAAGCGCACGCTCGTTTTGGCGTCGGCTTGCTGCTCCAATGCGCCGGTATCCGGCCCGGCAATCGCTTTGAAACGAACCATGCCGGGCGGAAGCACATAGGTAATCACGGAATTGGCGTGCGTCCCTAAGCCGTGTTCGTAGGTTTCTTTGTTTAGGCGTAAGGGTTTCAGCACGATGTTTTTGTCGACTTGAATGGTTCCGTAGCCGGTTGTCGCTCGGTTCCACGAAAGGGTTGTCAGCGGCGTTTCTTTGCCGCTTGTATCGACGAGAACGGGGTTTATCCAGTCGGCCCAGTCGCTGCTCGACCCGTCGCCCGCGTCGGTTGCGACAAGCGAAATAAACTGCGCGCCGGTTATGTCCACATCGATTGGGGCGGCCCCGGTTCGCATCGCGCCCGTTTTGAAAACGGTCTTCATTCTGCCCCCGTAGGGCAGCGCGACATCTCCGTTCACGAAGCGCAAACTCACCGCCGGTGGCGACCAAACGCCGGTTAAACCACCCACGGCATCCACGAACTGCTCCGCCGACAGCCGCTTGACAACCGGGCCGCGAAACACGAAATTGCCGTCCGGGGCATCCGACGCCAAACCCACCGACGGCATTTGATACGCCCGCGAGGTCACGATGCGCTCGATGGTTTTCTTTACGTCGTAGCCATTGTTAGCGAAATCATAGGCGAGCCAGTCCAAAACGTTGGCATTCCACGGGCGGTTGTCCATTTCGTCGGTCGGTTCGACAAGGCCGCGCCCCATAAGCCGCGCCCACAAACGGTTGACGAGGGTTCGGCTTAGGCGACCGTTGGCGCGATTGGTGAGGACTTGCGCCAGTCGCTCCATGCGGGCCTCGCGGGGTGCAGTGGCGTCGATGGCTCCGAGTTCAGGATAGATGAATTTTACGGTTGCGGTTTCGCCGGTCGGGCGGTCGCAACGGACGAGTTCGAGGGCTTTGTCGGAATAAATGCTCGCCATGCCGTAGGCGTCGGACAGTTTCCAGTTGCTGACGAAACTGTTGTGGCACGACGCGCATTTGAGATTGACGCCCATGAAAACCTGCGACACGTTTTGCGCGGCTTGCATCGGCGGCGTTTGGCTCGCGTTCACGGTTCCCCGCCACACGATGCCTTTGACAAACCCCGCCGATTCCGCCGTCGGATTGATAAGCTGCGCGACGAATGTATCGTAGGGCAGATTGGTTTGCAGAGCGCGGTAGAGCCAGTCGGTGATCTGCGTTCTGCCACCGTCAATATAGCCTGTGCCCGCATAATCGTTGCGGAGCATGTCGTTCCAAAAGGACAAATAATGCTCGGCATACAGATCGTTTTCGGCAAGGAGTTTGCGGGCGAGGCGCGTTCGTTTGTCGGGCGTTTTATCGGCGACAAAGGCTTGCAGTTCGTTTTGCGGCGGTAAAAGCCCGACGATGTCTTGGTATACGCGGCGGGCATAGGTTCGGTCGTCCACGAGCGTGGGCGTTTTCGCTGCTTTCCCCTTCGCCGCGAGGGGGTGCGCCTGAAAGTACGGCTGTAATAAACGGTCAATCGGGTTCGTTATGCCGGAGCCGGGTGCGGCGGGCGGAACAACAACGGCGCGCGGAGCGAGCATCGGACGCCACGGCGCGACGGTTTTTCCGGCTTTCCCAAACGACGCGCCCTCGTCAATCCAGCGCGACAGCAAAGCGATTTCCGCCGACGTGAGACGCGGGCCTTTGGCGGGCATGATGCGGGCGGGGTCGTGGCCGGACACGAGCAAAATGAGCAGGCTTTTTTCGCTGCTGCCGGGAACGATGGCGGCCCCGCTTGCGCCGCCTTTGAGAAGCGCGGCGCGCGTACCGATTTCCAAATCGCCTAATTTGGTTCCGTTGTCGTGGCAGGCCGCGCATTTGGCGGAAAGCAGGGGCTTTATTTGTTTGGCGTAGTCCACGGGCGCGGTCGGTTTCGCCCCCGCCTTTTGCGGCGCGGGGGCCGACGCGAACGCGGACAAGCCGACGAGCAGCGAAAACGCCACGCCGGGCAGCAAGTAACGGTGCAAAGCCATTGTCGCCATAGGGTTTAGTTGCGGTTTGGCGATGAGGTTTTCCTTCCTTAAATGCGGAAAATGGCTCAGGGACATGAACGTCCCTGCCCATAGGCGCTTCGCGCCACGATGTCCCTGCCGGGATGTAAGAGTCGGCGGCAAACATAAAGGCCCGCGCCGCAAACGGCGCATCCCTAAATACTTTGGTTTGCGGCATGAACAAACGCCTTTGCAGTATCTACGTCCCGGCAGGGACATCGTGCGCGAAGCGCTTAGGCAGGGACGTTCATGTCCCTGACTTCATAGACCTTCGTATACCTGACTTTTCCTATCGACAAAAAAATTAGGAGGAAGCCTGCGCGGCGAAGGCGAAACAAAAAACACAACCACAAAGCGGAACCCAAACGGTTCCCCATCGGCAAAGGCGCGAATGGTATGCAGCCTCTACGGCAACCTGTACGAATCGGTGTTTTGAGTTTCGCCCACGGGCACGGAACGACGTACTGCAATCAGATAAAAACGTTCGATGACGCGCGCTTGGTCGCGTGTTGGGACGACAACGCGGCGCGGGGAATCGAGGGCGCAAGCAAGTTCGGCATGGAGTTTGTGCCCGATTTGGACGCGCTGCTGTCGCGCTCGGACATCGACGCTGTAGTTATCACGAGCGAAACCAACAAGCACGCGGATTTGGTGGAGGCAGCGTGCAGATATAAGAAAGCCATTTTGTGCCAAAAGCCGATGGCGACGACGCTCGACGATTGCGACCGGATTATCAAGGCCGTGGATGATTCGGGCGTCCATTTTCAAATGGCGTTCCAGATGCGCTGCGATCCCTTGAATCAGAAAATCAAGGAATGGATCAACGCGGGCGAGATCGGAAAAATCGGGGCGCTGCGGCGGCGGCACTGCATCAATTTTCTGTTCAATCCGACGATTGCGACCGGGCCGAGCGCGTGGCACATTGATCCCGTCGCCAATGTCGGGATGTTTTTCGACGATGCCGTTCACGCCGCCGATTTTATGTACTGGCTTTTAGGTGCGCCGAAAAGCGTCATCGCCGAAATCGACAACGTGCTGACGACGGTTGCGCCGGACGATACGGGTATTGCCGTGTATCGCTGGGAAAGCGGTGCGATGGGCGCGCTGTTCAATTCGAGCGTCACGCTGGCGGGCGAAAACACAACCGAAATTTACGGCGACAAGGGCGTCATTATCCAAAACTTCGACGACGGCGTTTCCACCCCGCACGCCCCGCCCGGCGCGTCCGCCCTCAAACTCTATAGAAAAAGCACGGGGCAGTGGGAAACGTTCGAGTATCCCGTTCCGAAAACGCACGGCGAGCGCATCGCGTCCGTTCCGCGTCCGTGGATTGACAGCCTCCTTGCCGGTACGCCGCCCACCGTTTCGGCCCGCGACGGAAAAATCAGCGTTGAAATGTGCCTTGCTGCGTATGAAAGCGCCCGCACCGGCAGTCGCGTACTGATTGACGCGGCCTGAGAAAGTTTATGCCCGATAAAAAGCCCAATATCGTTTTAATCGCCATTGACTCGTTGCGCGCCGACCACATGAGCGGGTACGGATACGGTCGCTTGACCACGCCGCATATCGACAAGTTCGCCGAGTCAGGGACGCTGTTTGAAAATCTGTTCAGCGCGCACATTCCGACGACGAGCGCATACAGTTCCATGCTGACGGGCATGGACGTGTTTTCCACGCAGGCGGTCGCGCTGCGGCACAAGGGGCCGCTGCGCCCGGAAATCAAAACCCTGCCCGAAATCTTGCGCGATGCAGGCTACGACACGACGTGCGTCGGGTTTTCCGGCAACCCGGCCTCGCGCGGCTTTGACACCTACTTGAATTTTCCCGGCTGGGGAAGCTGGAACGAGGGCCGCAGCCCGAAAGCCGAAAACCTCAATCAAGTCGCCTTGCCCGAAATAGACCGGTTGGCGAGTGGCGACAAACCGTTTTTTCTGTTTTTGCGGCACATGGATCCGCACGCGCCGTATCTGCCGCCCACCCCGTATGAGCGAATGTTTTACCACGGCGACGAGTGCGACCCCGCCAACAAAAGCATGGAGCCGGTCATGGGCTTCAAACCGTTCGCGGACTTTTTCGCAAGCTGGATGCCGCCCGGAATTTCGGACAAGGATTATATGATCGCGCAGTACGACGGGGCGGTCGCGTACATGGACGCCTGCATCCAGTCTATTTTTGAAGCCCTTGATGCGCGCGGCATCATGGATGAAACGATCATCGTCGTAAATGCCGACCACGGCGAAACCTTGTACGACCACGAGTGCTGGTTCGACCACCACGGCTTGTACGACCAAACCCTCCATGTTCCGCTGATTATTCGCTATCCGGGCAAAGTCGCGGCAGGAAAGCGCGTTTCGGGCTTCACGCAGCACAAAGATTTAGTGCCGACCCTGCTGCACCTTGCCGAAATAGACACCGACATCGCGTTCGATGGCGACAGTTTGATGCCGCTCGTCAGCGGTGAAATTGCCACCCACGATAAGGATTTTTACATCACCGAATGTACGTGGATGCGGAAGCACGGCTGGCGCACCCCGAATTGGAAACTTATCGTGGCTTTGGAGCCGGATTTCCATTTTAAGCCGCCCGTCGAGCTGTACGATTTGATTTCCGATCCGGGTGAGAACCACAACCTCGCCGAAACCGAGCCGGATCAGGTCGCGTATATGAGGTTTTGCATGGAAGCCCATATCAAGAAGCGCGAAGCGGATACCGGCTTGCCCAACCCCATTTATCATCAAGGCGACTGGCACGGCCAAACCGGCCTCGGCGCGTTTACGAGCAGCCAGCAAGCCTACGACACCCTGCACATCGGCGACCCGAACCAAGCCGCCAAATTGCAGGCGGAATCAAGAAAGTAACACTATGCCACTGAATGTAGCCATCGTTGGATTAGGAAATATAGGGAACACGCACGGGAACGTGTACCAGAAGCGCGACGACTGTACCATCGTCGCCGTGTGCGATGTTTTGCAAGACCGGGCCGACAAGGCCGCCGAAAAATTCGGCTGCCCCGCGTTTTATTCGGTGAAGGATTTGCTCAATAGCGGTTTGCAAATCGACGCCGTGAGCGTGTGCTCGGCGGGCAAGGAAAACGGCGGTGACCATTACGAGCCGACGATGGAAGTGCTGCGCGCCGGTATCCCCGTGCTTGGCGAAAAGCCGATCTCGAACGAAATCGACAAAGCCGAAGAAATGGTTGCCTTAGCCAAAGAGAAAAATTTGCGCTACGGCATCAACCTGAACCACCGCTTCACCCCGGCGGCGAAAAAGGCGAAAGATTGGATTGAGGAAGGGCGGCTGGGCGAACTCAACATCATCAACATGACGATGTGGATTAATAACCCGAACGAGTCGTCGCCGTATTTCCATATCCGCGCTCTGCACCCGCACTCCCTCGACGTGATGCGCTATTTCGGCGGTGACGTGGAAAAAGTGCAGGCGTTCTTTAAGCGCGGCCTGAAAAAGGACAGCGACGAGCGGCGCGTGTGTTTGTCGAACGTGCAGGTCAATTTGCTGTTCAAGAACGGCATCATCGGGCACTTAACTGGTTCTTACGACGCGGGCGGTTCCTACGGCTTGGAAACCCTCGAAGTCGTCGGTTCGGAAGGGCGCGTCGTGATTTTGGACGCCTGCGAGCATTTGACGTTTTACCCGCGCTTTTCCAAAGACATCGAAACCCACGATTATTTGGGCGGCATGATGAATTTCAGCGAAACGTTCGGGAGCCGTATCGGGGCGTGGGTGGATCAAAATATCGCAGGCGACGCGCCGGAAGATATTGACGCCTCTGGCGCGGCGGCGCTGCACGTCCAGAAAATCATCGAAGGCATCATCAAGTCGTGGGAAACCGGCACGGTGGTTGAGGTCGGGTAGAGGGGAAAAGGCCTCTCCCCCCGGCCCCCTCCCCTAAAGGGAAGGGGGAGCCTGTTAAATGCGGCATTTGTGCGAACGCGCAGGTCTTTCTTTTCGGCAAGTTGTGTGTTTTGTGCAAACTATCGGTTATAGGCTCCCCCTTCCCTTTAGGGGAGGGGGCCGGGGGAGAGGCCCTTAAAAGGGCAAGTGTTTTGACAGAACCATTACGAGTGGCCGTTATCGGCATGGGGCCGATTGGCAACCGCCACGCCGATATGTACCAAAGCGACCCGCTCGCCCAGCTCGTCGCCGTGTGCGACGTGCAAAAAGAACGAGCGGATAAGGCGTCGGCGCGGCTGGGCGGCGTGCCCGCGTTTTACGACGTGGAGCAAATGCTCCAATCGGTTGCGCCCGATGTGGTCAGCGTGACGACGGGCGGCTACGAATACGGCAGCGACCATTATTTGCCGACGATGCAGGCGCTGTCGGCGGGCTGTCACGTTTTGGGCGAAAAGCCGATTTCCAACGAAATTGGCAAAGCCGAGGAAATGGTCGCACTCGCGCGGGAAAAAGGCGTGTGCTACGGGATTAACTTAAATCACCGGTTTACTCCTGCCGCCCGCGTCGCAAAACGGTGGCAAAACGAGGGCAAACTGGGCCATTTGCTGTTCGTCAACATGGCGATGTGGATCAAGAATCCCGCCGAAAGTTCGCCGTACTTTCAGATTAAGGCCTTGCATCCACATACCGTCGATGTGATGCGCCATTTTTGCGGCGACGTAGAGGCCGTGCAGTGTTTCGCCACGACCGCGCCGGGGCGCACGATTTGGACGACCGCGCATTTCTCGATGAAGTTCAAGAACGGCGTCGTCGGCGGGCTGACCGGCTCGTATGACATTGAGCGCGGGCATCCGATGGAACGCTGCGAGGTGGCGGGTACGGGCGGGCGGTTCATTATCGACGATATGTACCGCGAAGCCACGCTGTTTCCCGCTGGGAATTTGGAAAAAACGGTCTATACAAACCCCTTATTCGGCGGTTTCCGCTCGTTCGACGACACCTTTCAAGACCGCATCCACGTTTTTCTGGACGAGGTCAGCCGTGGCGTCGCGCCGGATCAAATCGACGGTTCGGGCGCGGACGGTTTGGCTGCCCAAAAGGTGCTGCAAGCCGCGATTGAATCCCTCGAAACCGGCACGATTGTCAAAGTGCGATAGGCACAATTCTATGGGATTGGCAGAGTTTCAATTTTTGGTCGAGCAAAACGCGGAATGGTTTCGCGGCGTTCAGCATGAAACCGCCAAAACTATCGCGGACGCCGAACGACAACTTGAGATACCGCTGCCGCTTTCTTTGGCTTGGCTGCTGACGGCTTGGGGGTATTCTGGGGCGTGTGGGGTGGATTCCCTTCAAGATACAGTGGCAAATACATTGCGAATGCGTGAGACAATCCAATTACCGGTGCGATACATCGTCTAAAACGACTGGCACGATGGCGGGATTGCCTTGTTTGATGCTGCGATGCCGGAACCGGAGAACGAGTATCCTGTTTTTTGGATGGGAACGCACAACATACACCGCCTTGCCGAAGGTGAAGCAATGGACAAAGATGTGGACGTTTTTCCTAATTATCCCGCTTGGGTTGCGTCACGATTGGCAGAGGCGAAAGCGGAAGAATGAAAAAATGAGGGCTGTATGAAACTTGGCGCAAATTCCGTTCTGTTTGGCGGATACGATATGAAAACCGCGTTTGAGCAAATCGCGCGGGCGGGCTACGACGGCATTGAACTGTCGGCGATTGACGGCATGAGCGAGCATTTGGTTTTGTCCCGGTGGCGCGAGGTCGCGGGCGAAATCAAGCAGTTGTCGGCGGAATATGGCTTGGAACTGTTAGCGATGGAGCAGCCGTCGCAGGACGCGGACAAAATGGAGGCCGCGTTTCAAGCCGCCGTGGAAATCGGCATCCCGATTGTCAACTGCGGGCCGGGTGGCAAATCGGGCGACGAAGCAACCTTGCAGCAGAGTATCGACAGTTTGGGCAAATTGGCGGACAGGGCGCAATCGTACGGCGTGACCCTGTGCGTCAAGGCGCACGTCGGGGCCGCGATTGATAACACGCCGACCACGCTTCGCCTTATGGAAGCCATCACATCGCCCGCGTTTGGAATTGACATGGATCCGTCGCATATTTACCGCGCGGGGGAAAATCCCGTGGATGCGATTGCCGCCGTTATTTCGCGCGTGAAGCACGTCCATATCCGCGACTGCAAGGGCCGCCAGCAAAATCCGGGCAAGCCGGAAATGCAGGCCAACGGTCGGGGCGACATCGATCTGGTCGGCTATATCCGCGTTTTGCACGAAAACGGCTATACCGGCCCGGTCGATTTGGAAGTCATCGGGGCTAAGGCTTACGAATTGGTGCAGTGCGCCGTGATCGCCGCCGAATCGCGCGGGCATATGCAGGCGTGCTTGCAGGCGTGCGGGGCACGGTAACGAAAGCAACGATGTGAACAACCCGCCGCCGTTTATTGGTTATCTTTTTCTTGGTATCGCACTTTGGCTTCTTTATATGCTGGAGGGGGCGATAGTTCAGGAAATGGATCGCTTTTTCAAAGCCAAAGCGGACGCCGGGCCAGAACGGGCCGACGAAATAAAGGGAGGCATCGGCAACATCATAAACACGTCGGTGCGCGTGTGCTTGTTTATGTTTGTTGGAACCGTCTTTTTTGGTGTCACTGTTCTCACGGGTTGGACGATGCGGTTTTGGTGGATTGTTCTACCGGTGGGCTTCGCTGTCGCCTTTTTCGGATACTGTCTATCAAGCATCCCTATCGGGTACGCTCTATGGTGGTTTAAGTACCGTGAAGCCGAAGCCAAACAAGCCGCGCAAGGAGAAAGCGAAAATCCGCCTCAGGAATGAACCCGGACGCTCAACCGACCGCTTTTTAATAGGAAAAACATGAACATTGTGCTTATTGCGCTGGATACGCAGCGCGCCGACCATTTGGGCTGCTACGGCTACGAAAAAAACACGTCGCCGTTTTTGGATTCAATCGCTGCGCGGGGTGTCGTGTTTGAGCGGTGCTACGCGCCCAACATTCCGACCCACCCGTCGTTTACGACCATGCTCACGGGCAAGGAAGCCATCACGCACGATATTGTCAACATCGGCGGCGGCGTTCCCATCAAGCCCGGCATTCGCATGGTGCAGGAAATTTTGCAGGAAAAGGGCTGGAACACGGCGGCGGTGGATACGATGGGCCGCCATTTCAAAAACGGATTTGATACCTACGTTTCACCGTCGTGGGATCGAAGCGACCCGATGACGCTCCGCCGCGCCGAGCATATCACGGACGCCGCGCTACCCGTTATCGCGGATTTGACAGCGAGCGACACGCCGTTTTTCCTGTTTTTGCATTATTGGGATCCGCACACGCCGTATTTGCCACCGGCGGAGTTTCGGACGATGTTTTATGCCGAAGGGCGCGACCCGTATGACGTAAACAATCATTCGATGGACAAGGCGTGGAACGACGAAATGTTCAAATGGTACTTCCACGACTGGATGCCGGGCGTGACGGACTCGACCTACGTCAACGCTTTGTACGACGCCGAAACCGCGTATATGGACGGGCAGCTTCGGCGCGTGTTTGCCGCGCTGGAATCCATACAAGAAGACACGCTCGTCGTAATTACCGCCGACCACGGCGAAATTCTGGACGAGCAGTTGGGCTTTTACGACCACCACGGCTTGTACGAGGGCGATGTTCACGTTCCGCTTATTTTATTTAGGCCGGGAACCTTGCCTGCGGGCAAGCGCGTTCCGGGTTTCGTGCAGAACGTGGATTTTTTGCCGACGTTTTGGGAAATGCTTGGCTTGCCCGAAGGCACGGAAGCCGTGGAAGGAAAAAGCCTGCTGCCGTGCGTGAGCGGCGAGCGTGACGGCAACTACGACGCGGTGTTTTTGAGCGAGGCGACGTGGGAAGTCAAGCGCGGCATTCGCACGAACGATTGGAAGTTTATCCAAGCCTTTGAACTCGACCCGCACAACCGCCCAATGCAGGAACTGTTCGACTTAAACGCTGACCCGACCGAACAAATCAACCTTGCGGAATCGCGGCCCGAAGTTGTTGCGGAACTCAAAGGGCGATTGGAGGCTTGGGTCGCCAAACGACTGGCGGAAACCGGACGCACGACCGACCCGGTTGCAGATCAGGGCCGGTGCGGAACGCGCATCGGAACGCCGATTGAGGGCGAAACACCGGGCGCGGGCGCGACGCCGCTGCATCTACGTCAAGCTAAAGAAGCCGCGAACATCCCGAAACCCGAAGAACTCAACGCGCCCGACCCCGATGTGGCTGAGGTTGTCACGCCCGGCGAGGCCGCGACCAACACGGCTCTCGACGAAAACACGGGCACGCCGCTCCACGGCTACGTGGAAAAGCCCGCCGATTAGCAAAGGTGCGGGCCGCGCCCCCGTTGGGGGCGCGGCCCGTGCTATCATAAGAACACCATGCCGCAAAACCGCCGTGACTTCTTAAAAACCGCGAGCGCCGCAACGCTCGCCGCCCTTGCCGCAGGCGCGCCGCGCCAAGTGCTTGCCGACGACTTGCGCCAAAAAGCGAAAAATGGAGCGACGGCGGAGGCCGTGATTGTTTTATGGATGGCGGGCGGGATGGCGCACACGGAAACCTTCGATCCGAAACGCTACACGCCGTATGCGTCGGGCACGCCGTCGAACCAGATTTTAAGTACGTTCCCGGCCATTCCTACATCGGTGGACGGGATACAGTTTTCCGAAGGATTGGAAAAACTGGCCCGCGTCATGGACAGAGGGTCGCTGATTCGGACGTACACGGCCCCAGATTTGGGTTTCATTCTCCATTCGCGCCATCAATATAACTGGCATACGGGCTACGCCCCGCCGCAAACGGTCGCCGCGCCGCATCTGGGGGCGTTTGTCGCGCGGGCACTGGGGCCGCGCAACGAGGCTATGCCCGCCTTCATCAATATCGGGCAGCGGTTCGATTTGGGCGAGGGCGAGGAACTCAAAGCGTTTACAACCGGCGGCTTTTTAGGCAGCGAGTACGGGCCGTTCAATTTGCCGTTCCCGGATCAAGCGATGGAGGCCGTGCGCCCGCCGCAGGGCATGAGCGCAAGCCGGTTCGAGAACCGCGAACGGTTTTACAAGAAAATGATCGCAAACAGCGCGGTCGGCAAAGTGGGCAGCGATTATCAAAAAGAATCCCTGCTGCGGTCGATGGACAATGCGTATCGCCTGCTGAGTAGTCCCGCCGCTAAAGCATTCGATCTGTCCCTTGAACCGCGCGCCTCGTTTGATACGTACAATACGGGCCGTTTCGGGCAAGGCTGCTTGCTCGCGCGGCGTTTGGTCGAGGCTGGGGCACGGTACGTCGAAGTGACGACCGAATATATCCCGTTCCTCAACTGGGACACGCACGACAACGGGCATTCGCGCCTCATCGACCTGAAAAAGCAAATCGACGCCCCTATTGCTCAACTCGTGCTGGATTTGGAGCAGCGCGGTTTGCTGGATAAAACGCTGATTGTGCTTGCCAGCGAGTTTAGCCGCGACATGATGACCGAGGGCAAACCGGACAACCAAGTCAAGAATCAAGTCGTCGTGCCCGATGTCGTCACCGAGCCGAAGCACTACGGGATGCACCGGCATTTCACCGACGCCGGAAGCGTTTTGCTGTTTGGCGGTGGCGTCAAGAAGGGATTCGTGTACGGCAAAACCGCCGACGAGCGCCCGTGCAAAACCATCGAAAATCCGGTCGTCATCGAAGACCTGCACGCCACGATTTACCAAACGCTCGGTATCTCGCCCAAGCTGTCCTACGAAATCGAAAAGCGCCCCTTCTACGTCACCCGCGACGGTTTGGGCAAACCCATCAACGCCCTGCTCACGCGCAGCTAACTCCGCCATTGCGCGTATCGCGTATACTGATTTTAGGCGCGGCACAGAACGGAAAATGCAGCGGAGCGCGTCCTAAGAAGTAGCCATGAAAATTGAAGTAACCTCGCTTCGGGTGGTGGATTGTGGGCCGCTAAAAGATGTTCGCATTGATTTCACCGACAAAGAAACCGGCAAGCCGCTTCCCGTGGTTTTGCTTGCGGGTGCGAACGGCAGCGGCAAGACAACTATACTCGAAGTGATGTATGGTTTAGCCCAATTACTTGACCCAACCATTGAGCAAGTACCTTCTGTACTACGGCGCTCTATGTACGCAATCATGAATTGCGTGGTGGATAACATACCTTTCAGTTTTCATTATGGGCAATTAGACCGGTCAGAGATAGATACACCACACAGCGAAAATATAGGAAAGTCTCGAACCTATGACTTGCCTATTCGTATTTCTTCAGGAGCATTTAAGCCTGAAAGTACAGGGCTTGCGAAAGAAATTCAAACTGCTATGTACAACAGTCGCAATACCTTCAAGCATTCAAATTTTGCGCCCAACATGAACGATCCATTTTATGAAGGTATAGCGCACGCACCATCGTTTCTTTATTTTTCTCATCAAAGGGCGATAGAAGCGGTTGCGGGGCAAGAAATCCGACGTGAGCCAACTAATTATGAATGGACATACAAGTACGAAGTTGTTAAATCATTTGCAGGGTCTTTAAGCAGTTATCTCATTTGGCTTGACTATGCTTTCCCCAAAGCCTTTCAGTTTATTAAGGATTATTTGGGTCGTATATATGCTGACAAAAAAAGCTTCGGAATTGAGCGTAGTGAGTTAAAGGCAGTTGTGCATACAGCAAATGGTGGAACGCATGATGTGGACAAGTTGAGTTCCGGTGAGCAAAATTTGCTAATCATGCTTTTGGAGCTGCGCCGCCGCCTGCTTCCCGGCAGCATCGTTTTGATTGACGAGTTGGAAAACAGTTTGCATCCTGCTTTTCAGCACCGTTTGGCGCAGGGGCTTTTGCAGTTACAGCGCGAAATTCCGTTCCAACTTATCGCTACGACCCACGCCGAAACGTTCGTTGACATTTTTGGCACGAATGCCACGCGCGTTTTGCCGACGCCCTCCGCCTTATCTGAAGCACAAATTAAGTAAGCCGATGACGCAGGATATAGAGGAACTGCCGAGCGAACTAACACGAGCCTTATTTCAACTGGGCGGGCGCACGTTGGTTTTTGTCGAAGGGGAAACCGACGAAACCGTTTTCAAGAAGTGGTTTCAAGAGCGCTTGCAGGACGTTTTGTTTTACCCGGCGGGCGGCGTTGTCGTAATGCAGGAGCGTCTAAGGCAGCT
Organism: uncultured Armatimonadaceae bacterium; assembly: GCA_964241985.1. GTDB lineage: Bacteria > Armatimonadota > Armatimonadia > Armatimonadales > Armatimonadaceae > CAXTBP01. Next base: position 18,387 of record CAXTBP010000022.1, read on the forward strand.
CGCCACGTTTCGCCCCGACGTGCAGGCTTACGGCATACGCGACCGCGATTTCTGCGACGATGCAACCGTTCAAGCCGCGTTGGGTGACGCCACGGCGCGACTTTTCTTGCTGACCCGCTACTCCATCGAAAACTATTTATTGGAGCCGCAAGCCTTGCTTGTTTTAATGGACGATTTTCTTGGGCCGCAAAACCCGGTCAAAAATGCTGCGGAAGTAGAGGGGAAGCTATTAGAACTTTGTCACCGACTTCATGCACTGATGGGAGCGAATTGGCTGCTTATCGAAGAAGCAAAAACGAAGTTGTCCGAGGGGGACAATCGTATTGAAAAAGAGCGATTAATTCAACATCTCGCCCATGTTTTAGGTTGTCCGATTGAGGAGGCCGAGAATCGTTTGGATGAGAAAATGGCCTTAATTCAGCCTAAACTGCACGACTTGGAAATGGCGCATACTCAAATCAGCGGTAAACCGCTTTTGCACCATTTCTACAAATTCATAACAGCATCACAAGGAACTTTGCGAACCGACCACGCATTTCGCTTTCTTGTGCGTCATATCAAAGAAAACCTCGCTATACATCCTGACCTACGTTTTATCGTAGAAAAACGCATTTTAGGCGACCCGTAAATGAAAAGCCCGCGCCGTTTGAGGCGGGCTTTTTGCTTTGTTTGCACGCGATCACTTTGCGGGAAGCGTTTGTCGGTGCGATACGGCTTGCTGCAGCACGGCTTCCAAGGCGACGGTGATCGGTTCCCAGTCGTAGCGCGTTTCGACGAGGCGGCGCGCACTGGTGGCTATTTTTTGCCGTAACTCCGTATCGGTAAGGAGCGCGACGACGTGGGCCGCAAATTCCTCCGGTGTGTCGGCAAGTAAAATGTCTACACCGTGCGTTACGTCCAAACCTTCGGCGGCGACGCTCGTAGCGACCACGGGAGTTCCAAGCGCCATCGCTTCCAAAATTTTAAGGCGCGTACCGCCGCCCTGCCGCAGCGGCACGGCGCAAACCGCGCTTCCGCCGACAACCGGCTTGACGTCGTCTACGTAACCGAGAAGGCGAACGTTTGGTGTCTCGGTCAGCGAAGACGGCAGCGTTTGGGGAATTTTGCCGGTGATAACGTACTCCGCCTCCGAATATTTTTGCCGGATGAGCGGAAATATCTCTTGGGTAAAATACAAACACGCATCGAGATTCGGGCTGTACGTCATGCTGCCGGGATAGATAACGATATTCGGCGCGACCGGGTAGGCTTGGAACGCTATGGTTTGCGTGTCTACACCATTGGGCACGGCAACAATTTTATCCCCTTCGCCGCCTTGGGCTATCAGCCGTTGTCGATCTATTTCAGAAACCGTGGTTGTGGCATCGAATGTTCGCGTCGCCCACCGCTCAAAGTGGCGCAGTTTAAGCCACGTCAACCCGTTTCGCAGGCGTTTGGGCAGACTTCCCCCTTCGAGGCGCAACGCGCGCTCAAACGCAGCGGCTTCGGCGTTGAGATCTTCCAACACAAGGGCCGCTTTTTGGAGATGCCCGACATAGGACGCCAGCCAGAGCCATTCCGCTAAAACGACATCGTAGCGCTGCCGCTCCAAAGCCGTCTCAATCGCCTCGACCATCGCCGGGCTTTTATCCAAAACGACGGAACGCGGTAGGGGAGAAAGAAACGCTTTGGCTTTTTCAAGACCGTTATGTGCTCGCCCGTTTTGGGCAACCACATCAACCCGGGTGCAATACTTTTGCAAGTTTTCCAATCCCGGTGAAGGATCCGCGCCATCGTGGGCGAACGTGATGAGATCGACCGTATGGCGCGTCGAAAGGTTTTTAAGAAGATTGAAAATACGGATATTGGAGCCTTGATCGAGGGGATACGGATAATACAAAGCAATCATCAGAATACGCACAAAAAACTCCAATAATAAACGAAAAGTATGCAGAATATAGCGAAAAGGGAAAGAATTACCGCGCGAACCACGCAGGCAACGAGCGCAGTATATTCTACCGGCGAAAAGATGTCAAGCCGGAACAAAGGGCGCGCTGTGCGTTTTGAACAAAAAGACCCGCGCCTTTCGCACATTGGCAAAAGACGCGGGTTCTTTTTGTTGGGGGTTGTTATTCGGCGGAAATGACTTCGCCTTCTTTTTTGGCTTCGTCGATGTATTCGACCGTTTTTACGCGGTCAGACTCGCTGAGTTCGATGAGTTTGACGCCCTGCGTGGAGCGTCCGTCGGTCGTTTTGACTTGGCTCACGTCCATGCGAATCACGATACCGTTTTCGGTGACGATCATTAGGCGCAAGGTTTCTTGGTTTTCCCTTGTGACAACGCACGAGGCCACAAGGCAGCCCGTGCGGTCGGTCAAGTTCATGGTTTTGAGACCCTTGCCCCCGCGCGACTGGTTGCGGTACGCGCTCATGGACGTGCGTTTGCCCAAACCCTTTTCGCTGACGACCAGCAAGTCCGAGGCGGGGTCGGTCACCACATCGACCGACACCACGCGGTCTTCGGCGTTTTGCAGCATGATGCCGCGCACGCCGCCCGACGCCCGCCCCGAAGCGCGAATGTCGGTTTCGTTGAATTGAATCGCCATGCCTTTAATCGTCGTCATGACAACGCTGGCATCGCCCATCGTGTGCTTGATCCACGAGAGTTTGTCGCCCTCGTTGAGGTTGAAGGTCACCAGCCCGTTGGCGCGCAAGTTGGCGTATTCGCTGATTTTGGTGCGCTTGACCTCGCCGCGCTCGGTCGCCATGAGCAAAAAGCCCTCGGCGGTTCGCAAGTCGCGGATTGGCAAAGTGGCGGTGATGCGCTCATCCGACATAACCTGAATCAAGTTGATAATCGCCGTGCCCATCGCCTGCCGTGACGTTTCCGGCACTTCAAAGGCTTTGAGGCGATATACGCGGCCCCGGTCGGTGAAGAACAGGATGTAGTCGTGCGTGGACGCCTTGAAGAAATGCTCGAAGTTGTCTTCTTCTTTCGTCCGGCCCGCCGTCCGTCCGCGCCCGCCCCGATGCTGCGACGGGAACGTGTCCATCTTCATGCGCTTAACATAGCCGTCGCGCGTAATCGTGATGAGCATTTCTTCTTCGGCGATCAAGTCCTCGATGTTGATTTCTTCGGCTTCCGACGGAATCAGGCGGGTGCGCCGGTCGTCGCCGAATTTGTCCTTGAGATACTTGAGGTCGGCCTTGATAATCGCGGTCACGCGGCGCGGGTCGGACAAAATGTCCTCCAAGCGCGCGATTTCCTTGAGCAGGTCTTTGTATTCGCCTTCGATCTTGTCTTGTTCAAGTCCGGTCAACTGCCGCAGCTGCATATTAAGAATGGCTTCGGCCTGAATGCCCGAAAACGTGTACCGCTCGATCAACCGCGAACGGGCCTGTTCCGTGCTCGACGACCGCCGGATGATTTGGATGACCTCGTCCAAAAACTGAACGGCGACCTGCAAACCTTCCAAAATGTGGGCGCGGGCTTTGGCGCGGCCCAACTCGAAGCGCGTCCGCCGCGTGATAATGACGCGCCGGTGATCCAAATACTCTTGCAGCAGGCCTTTGAGCGGAAGCGTTTTCGGCCCGCGCCCGTTATCCACGAGCGACAGCATAATGATGCCGAAGTTGAGCCGGAGCGGCGTGTGCTTCAAAAGGTAGTTGAGGACTTTTTGCGGCATAACGTCGCGGCGCAATTCGACCACGATACGCATCCCGTTTTTGTCGGAATAGTCGTTGACAGCCGTGATGCCTTCGACCTTCTTTTCCTTGACCAAATCGGCGATCTGCTCAATGATGCGCGTTTTGATGACTTGGTAGGGAAGTTCCGTAACGACAATCGCGTTTTTGCCGTTGTCCATCGGCTCAATCGTCGTTTTAGCTTGCATCGTGATGATGCCGCGCCCGGTCGCATACGCGGATTTGATGCCTTTGGAGCCAAGCAGTAGGCCGTAGGTCGGAAAATCCGGGCCGGGGATAATCTGCATCAACTGCTCAAAGGTTGCGTCGGGCTTGTCCAAAAGGAACATCGCGCCATCGACGACTTCGCGCAGATTGTGCGGCGGCATATTGGTCGCCATGCCGACCGCGATACCCGATCCGCCGTTGCAAAGCAGGTTCGGGAACTTGCCGGGCAGAATGGACGGTTCGCGCCGCTCATTGTCGTAGGTCGGGATGAAGTTGACGGTATCTTTTTCGATGTCCTCCATCATTTCCATCGCCAGCGGCGTTAAACGTGCTTCGGTGTTATGGTTGACAAACCCGTTAGCGACAAACGAGTGACACTCGCTATCGACGCGGATGGAATACACGTTCTGCTCGCCCGCGTCTTCGATGGCGACAACCGGCTCGAACAGATAGAGGTTTCGTGCAAAGTCCGAGACGTGCGCGAACGCATCGGCGGGCAAAGCGTTTTGCAGGCGCGGTAGGGCGGCGTTCAAACGGTCGGGGCGGTCAACATTGTTTTTGTCCAGCCACTCCCGATGTCCGCGCAAGGCGTTTTCGCGCACAAAATCGGCAAGGAACGGCACAAAGTCGGTTTTGGACAACGCTCTCCCGCTGTACGTCGCCAACGCTTCGGAAAGCGCGGTTTGCTTGACATCCGATGCAAAGCCGATCTTGTCTTGGAAACGCTGCAAATTATCTTGCCCGACAATTCCCAAACGGAACGTCCCGCGCGCTTTTTCTTCGCCCAAACTGGAAACAATACCAAAGCGGAGCAGAACGGTCTGCACATCGCGGAGTAGTTCGCGGTTCTTGGCGCACAAGCCGACGCGAAGCAAACTGCGGCCCGACCGTTCGACGGCCCCGTCGCCCTCGTACAACCCACGCAAAAACGCGCCGACAACCGCTTGCGACGATTGCAGAACGGTCTGTGAAACCCGCCGCGTCGCCGACTTGCCGGTGAGTCCGAGCGCGTTCAAAAACGCGATGACTTCCGTGCTGACGACCTGCATTTGGTAGAACGGCTTTTTGCCGTAACTCACGGGTTCGCGCAAAAAGGTGTGCAGTTTACACGTCGGGAACACGCGGCCCCATGCGGCTTGAAAAGCGTCGGCGAAATCGCCAAGCGTGTTCGTGAACTCAATGCAGTTTTTGCGAACCGTGCCCTCCGCCGTCAATGCGCCAAGAATAAAGGCGAAGTCTTCGGTCAGCGTTTCGGGCAAAACGTGCCGCTCCACACGCGAAGCCGCATCAAAAACGGGATGCAGCGCGCGCACATCGACTTGGTTTTCGGGCCAAAGGGTTTCACTGCGGTCAAGCACAAGGTAGTCGCCGGTTTGCAGTTGGGATATGGTTTTCCAAACGAGTTGGACGCGCTTGTCGCCGGTTTCGCTGGGTACGCACACAAGGAGCGGGTGATTCGTCGTGCCGGTGATTTCGTAGCCGCGCCGGGTCACGACGCGCCGGGTCGGGAAAATACCGCAGTCGAACCATTTGCTCGCCATATTGACGTGCCCGTTCATGGACAAAACGCGGGCGGAAATATCCTCGCCGCCGTTTGTGCCGCCCATCGCGCCGATTTGCTGTAAGCCCTGCTCCGTGGCCGTTAATGTGTCGCCCGTGACGCAGTAACGCATTGCCGCCGGAGGGTCATCGTCCACGCTGCCGAAGTTGCCTTGACCGTCTACGAGCGGGTAGCGGAGCGAAAACGGCTGGGCCATGCGAACCATTGTGCCATATAATGCTTGGTCGCCATGTGGGTGGTAGTTGCCCATACATTCACCAACGACTTTGGCGGATTTGAGGTGGCGGGAGTTGGGGGACAGACCGAGTTCGCGCATGGCGTACAAAATGCGGCGCTGTACGGGCTTGAAACCGTCGCGGACATCGGGAAGGGCGCGCGACACAATCGTACTCATGGCGTAGCCCAAGTACGACGTTCGCATTTCGTCGGAAATCTCGATGCGCGGGCCGTCGTAGGGCGGAAGCTGGCCGGGTAAATTTGCGACCGCGACACCGGCGGCGGTTTCGACCTCGCCCCCTTCTCCGATTATCACCGCGTCATCGCTGCTTGGGGAAGATTCGTCGGGGTCGGGCGGCGTTAAACTGGGGTCGTTAATCATAGAAAAGCAGAACTCCTGAGCCGCAAAAACGGCTTGTTTCCTTGTTACTCCGCCAAGCGGGGCAAACACGGAAACAAGCCGGATGCGGGCAAAATCAGGAGGCAAAACGCCTCACCGCCCGCTTCAAAACACGGCCAAATCTGTCAATATTTTACAGGGATTGGCGGCGTAAGTCAAGCGGGCGCGGGCAAAAATTCGTTTGCTTTTCTGTGTGCGAAGCCGAAATCGAAGCCGTTGTAAAAAGGCTTTACTCAGTTAAGTCGATGTCGAAATGCAGCGGTTCGCCGATAAAAGGCACAATGTCAATGGTTTGCGGCTGGCTGTAGGCCAGCGTCCATTGAAGCGGAGTGGCCTGCGCAGCGCCTGCGCTGACGGCAGTGGTGTCACTTTGCCAAAAAGTCTCAAAACGCACCGCGTCGATACCCGCGACTTTCTTGCCGCAATATGGGCAGTAGTGCCATTCGACATGGTTCTTGTCTTTGGCGTCGCCGGGCTTGGCATCCGCCTTTTGCACAATCGTCGTTTGCTTGCCGCATTTGGGGCACGTGAACGTGCTGCGCTGCTCGCTCGTCCGGTACTGGTAGATAAACGGCGCGTCGCCGCTTCCGCGCTCGACGCGAATGCTGTTCGTTCCCGGCACGGTGAGCGGTTTGAGGGCATCTATTCGCGCGACTCCCCCGGATCCGCCGATGCCGCTGTAAAAACGAAACAAATCAGGAGCCACATTTTTGCCGATACGAACGACGGTTTTGTCGCCGCGCTTTTCCGCCACCCACTGGTATCCGACGCTTTGCGTGAGCCGGTCGAGAATTTCGCTGACCTGCATATCCTGCACGGAAATCGTTATTTTGGCGTCTTTGGGGAAATCGTCGCTGATTTCATAGGACAGGTTTTGTTTGTCGAGCAGTTTGACCAGCGCGTCGCGCAGGCTCGCATCGCGCAAGTCCAGCGAAGCCGTAGCGGAAGGGAGCCGCACCCCGTTCCGACGCCCCGTCGTACTAATAAGCGGGGCAAGTGAAGAAAATCCGCCCGCTTGGTCGAGGTTGGCAAATGCCTGCGGCGCGGCGTAAGACAAAGTCGCTGCCGAAGAATTCAGGGAAAAGGGCAACAAAGAGGCCCGCACGTTTTTCCCGGCGCGCACCAGCGTTTTGCCGCCGCGCTTTTCGGCGACCCAGTGCGCGCCCGCGCTTTGCGTAATCAAATCAAGGGCGGTCGAAAGTTGGACGCCGTCAATCGACAGCGTCAGTTTCGCATTTTTGGGAAAGTCATCGTCGATTAGATAGTCGATTTTGGCCTCGTCCAGCACTTTTGCCAGCGCGTCGCGGGCCGAAACATTTTTCAGGTTCAGCGAAACGGTTTGATTGGGCAGGCTGGAAAACCGCGTCGTGTTGAACAGGCTGGTCGCGGGGCCGGGCAGGGCAAAGCCCCGGATCGTGGCGGCGTTCGCGCCCATCTGCTTTCGCATTTGCGCGTTCATTTCGTCGCGGGCTTTGTTCATGGCCTGCACGGCCTGCAAATAGGCGTCGCGGGCGCGTTTCATCTCTTCGGCGCTGGCGGCGGGATATGCCGGAGGGGCGACCGGGGCGGCGGGCGCGACGGCTGGGGCAGTTGGCGCGGCGGGAGCGGCAGGCGCAACCGGAGGCGCGGCGGGCGACGGCTCTTGGGCGCGGCTTGCCATCGGCACGGTCGCGGCGAGCAAAACCGCGATTGAGCCAGCAAGGGGCGAAAATCTAAATAAAGACATAATGATTTGGCTTTCTAAAATACGTGGACGAAACGCGGCGGGGGTGTGCGGGCCTGCGTTTACGGGGCGGGCGACGGCTGCGGGGACGGCGCGTCAGTTGAGGACGCGGCAACAAGGTTTCCGGTTTCGGGAAGGGCGACATCCAAAACGACGGGCATGAGCGTGGTTTCGCTTTCGCTGCTTTCCTGTCCGGCGTCGTTTGAAGTGGGCGTGGTGCACGCAAACGTTGCGGGAATAAGCGCGCCCCATGCGGGCCGCTCCACGGTTTCCGTTTTCCACAGCGGCACGGGGTTCGTTTGCTTCGTGTCGTGCGCGGCGATAAGTTCCTCGGCGGGCCGTTTGTGGCGGCGAACCCGCGCGTTATAGCTTGTTCGGTTAGGGCGCGACCGCGAAGTGGAAACGCTCTCGGTCAAAACAGGCCGCACGGCAGGACGCGCTTTTTCCGTCGGCTGCACAAGCGGGTCGGATTTTGTTACCGTTTGCGCAAGGCTATTTGTCGCCATGGATTTTTCGCCGTTTAACGGGCGGGCGGTTTTGTTGGATTGGTCGGGAACCGATAAATCGCTTACGCTGCCGCCGACCCATAAAACCAATCCGAGCGCAAGGCTCGCGGCAAGCGGAGCGCGCAGACCTAATACCCACTGCGTCGCCGGGGCGGGGCGGCTTGCGGGCGGAAACGGGGTGCGCTTGTGTTTTTCCAAAGCGCGTTTGGTGAAAGCCGCGAAATCGGCGGGCGGCGGGCAGTCCGGCTCCCATGCGGCGGCCTCGTGGAGCGTTTGCTCGACGGGGTTTGGGGCTTCCGTATCAGAGGGGCCAACAAATCCTTTGGTTTTGGGCGATGCGAAAATCATAGTTGGACGCATCCTTTCCAATCGGCGGGCGGGGCTTTTGCTGTCGGCGTCGCATCGCGCCACGTTTCGGCATAGGGCGATGCGGAGGGCGATCCGCTCGGCGATGGCGTGACCGCCTCGCCGTCTTCAGTAAGGTTCAAATCGTGGAGCGTTTTTTGCAAACGGCTGAGTCCTTTTTTCACGCGGCTGCGAATGGTGGATTCCGGGACGTTTTCGATGCGGGCGACATCGGAAAGGGAAAAGGCGTCGAAATACACGAGCCAAATCGGCACGCGCTCTTTGGGCGCAAGCGCGGCGACGGCGGCGCGAACCCGGCGGGCGGTTTCGCGCCGCACGGCTTCGTCATGCGTTTCGGTTGGCGCGGCCCCGTACACAAAGGCATCGGCATCGCAAAAATCGGTGTTTGTTTTCCCCGCGCTATTACTGCCGGAAAATCCACCGAATCCGACCAAAACGCGCCTGCGCCACGCCGACTTTTGATAATCGTGGGCGGCGTTCAGCGCGATGCGGCACAGCCACGCCCCGAAAACCCGGGCGTCGCCTTTGTAGCCGGGCAAGGCGGCCCATGCGCGAACCAAGGCGTCTTGGGCCAAATCGTCGGTGTCGGCGGATTTGCGCGTGACGGATGCGACCACGTTCCACACGCGCTTGCGATGCAGTTCGCACAAGCAGGCGAAGGCGTCGCTGTCGCCGCTATCTTTGGCGCGACGCAGCCACGCTTCCGCCTGACGAGCGGCAGCGGACTCGGCGTTATCCGGCGTGGTGTCGGAGACGGCAAAGGGCGATTGCGACGAGAAAGCGGAAATCATTCACCCATATAGACGACGGCAGTATGGCGTTCCGCGAAATTACACGGCGCGATTTTTCGCGGCGTTTTGCGGTGGTTCAAAGGCGACTCGGTAGGTAAGATAATTGTATCGTTCTGCACGAGGCACTATCGGCCTGTGTAAAATCGCAACTTTGGTTAAGGAATACTCTATGCTTGGCAAAATATCTACCCCGCAGCAAACCAGTCTTTTTCACAACGTTTTCTTTTGGCTCAAAGACGGCGGAACCGACGCCGACGCCCGAAGCCTCGCCGACGGCTGCCAAAAATATTTGCCCGGTATCCCCGGTGTGCTGCGCTTGACGGTCGGGTTTCCGGCAGGTACGCCACGCTCGGTCGTGGACAACTCGTATGGCGTCGCGCTGCTCGTCGAGTTTACGGACGCCGAAGCGTGCGCGGCCTACGACGTGCATCCCGACCACGAGCAGTTCGTGCAGGAATGCAGCCCGTACTGGAGCCGCGTTCTGGTGTACGACACGCTGCCGGTGTAGGAGGCAGCCCCCCTGCCCCCCAATAATGGGGGGTTCTGAGAACACATTTCCTGCAACCGCACCATTTGGCGGTATCGGCAGGCTTATTCAGAACCCCCCCTTATTGGGGGCAGGGGGGCCAATTAGCAGGTTTGCGATCTTCAAAAAGCGAATAGCAAAGGTATGAAAACGCCGTCTCGTACCCTGCTCCTGCTTCCCTTTGCCGCGCTTGGCTTGGCGGCAAATACGTTCACCGTGCCTGCCGCGCAGGCGCAAGACCCCGTGACAATCCCTGCCGCCGCGCCCAAACGGAATGCACAAAACGACGCGGCGCGGGCGTCTCTTGTGAGCGGTGTCGGTGAACTCATCGCGCCGGGGGCGCTGCCGGGAACGGTTGCGGTGTGGGGCGAGAATGCGTTTGTTGTGCTGTCCGGGGGCGATGCGCGCGAGCGCAGTCCGATGTTCGGGGCGGCGAACTGGGGCAAGGGCCGCGCGATTGCCTCTGGTCACGGCGGATTTTGGGGCGATGCGGCCCTCAAAAACCCGGACAACCGACGGTTTTTCGCCAACCTCGTCCAGTATTTGGGCAAGAACAAACCGGGTTTGCGTGTTTTGCTTTTGTCCGCCGACGACGGTGCGGGCAAAACCGCGATTGCAGGCGCGGTTCCGACCGTAACGATGATAGAAACGGTCGCCCCGAACGCAGTAACGCCCGCGATTTTGAAAACCGCCGACGTGGTCATTACCGGGCAGGATGCGTGGGCAGGGCTTCCCGACGCCGACGCGCGCATGAACGCGGTGCGCGATTGGATCAAAGGCGGGGGCGGCTTGCTAATCGCCGGGCCGGTATGGGGCTGGAAGCAACTGAACGAGGGCAAGGACGTGACGGTTGACCATACGGGGAACCGGCTTTTGCGCCAGTTCGGTTTGGCGTTTTCGGACGGAACGGTCGGCGGACGCGGGCCGAAAAGCGGCTGGGCGGTTCCAAGCGAAGAACCCGCGATGCTCCACGGAAAAACCGCACTGGACACGCTCGCCGCGTTGCCTGCCACAACGTCCAGCACGCCGCTGGATCCAAAAAGCGCGGCAGGAATGGAACTTGCGCAGGCGTCGGCGACCGTGACCGATGTGGTCGGCGTTCTGCCCGAAAGCGACCCGTTCGCGCGGCGCGTCGCCGAACTGTGCAAAAACGCGCCTGTCGCCATTCCGACCAAAGAAGCGCCGATTACGAACGCGCAGCCTTTGGTGCGGCTCAAAATGACGCTGGAAGCCAAAGCCGACGCGAGGCAGCCCGTGGAGAAAATCGCGGTAAACCCCGCCTCGGTATCGTTTCCCGGCCCGGTTCCCGCGAACGCGGCGCGGCTTGCGGCTCAAAAATGCGCCGTGGATTGCGCCGTTCCCGATTGGCACAGCACGGGTTTGTACGCCGCGCCCGGCGAAGTCATAACGGTGACGCTGCCGGTCGGGGCCGAAAACAAAAACCTCGCCGTGCGGATTGGGGCGCACCGCGACGTGTTGTGGAACCTGCCCAAATGGGAGCGGTATCCCGAAATCACGACCGAGCAGAAAATCAAGGGGCGCGAACTGAAAATCGCGTCCGCCTTTGGCGGGCCGGTGTATGTGGTCGTTCCGCGCGGCAGCAAGTTAGGCGAAATCACGGTTGACATCACGGGCGCGATTCAGGCCCCGCACTTCGTGCGGGGAAAAACGACGCCTGAACAATGGATCGCGCTGCGCTCCGCGCCCGCGCCGTGGGCGGAGTTGGAAGGCGAAGAGTGCATTTTGACCGTGCCGTCGGACGTGGTGCGCGACTTGGTCAACCCCGAAGTGTTGATGGCCTATTGGGACAGCGTGATGAACGCCGCCGCCGATTTATACAGTATTCCCCGCGACCGCGAGCGGCCCGAACGCTACTGCACCGACCGGCAAATCAGCGCGGGCTACATGCACTCCGGCTACCCGATTATGACGGGCCTCGATGTCGCGCCTGTTTTTACGGATGTGACCGCGCTCAACGGCAAAACCGGCATCAAAGTGTGGGGCTTTTACCATGAATTAGGACACAACCATCAGCAAGGCGACTGGACATGGGACGGCACGGGCGAAGTGACCAACAACTTGTTTTCGCTCTACGGAACCGAAATGCTGAACGGGGCCGCGCCGCCCGCCCATCCCGCGCTCGAAAAAGTCGCCGCGCGTAAAAAACTGGAAACGTATTTGTCGGGCGGCGCGAAATACGATGAGTGGAAAAGTGACCCGTTTTTGGCGCTCGGCCTGTTCAGTCAGCTCCGCGATGCTTTTGGCTGGGAGCCGTTCAAGCAAGTTTTCGCCGAATATCGCACCTTGCAGCCGGGCGAGCATCCCAAAACCGACGAGGAAAAACGCGACCTGTTTATGACGCGCTTTTCCCGCACGGTCGGCAAAAACTTAGGCTCGTTCTTTACCGCGTGGGGCGTCCCAACCAGCGAATCGGCCCGTGCCAAACTAACCGCTTTGCCCGTTTGGATGCCCGCCCCTGACGTGTTGCCGGTCGCCGCAAGCCGGTAGGTTTAGGCCCCCTTGCCCCCCAATAAGGGGGGGGTCTGAATGGTCTTCCGTTCTATCGAGAGATTTGCGGCATCGGCAGGCTACTCAGACCCCCCCTTATTGGGGGGCAGGGGGGCAAAAAAACACAACATCACCAAGCAATGAAGCAAGACAAAAAATACATTATTGCCATTGATCAGGGCACGACGAGTTGCCGGGCACTGGCTTTCGACCGTAAGGGGCGCGTCAAGGCACTGGCGCAGGAAGCGCTGCCCGCCTCGTTTCCGCAGCCGGGCTGGGTGGAGCAGGACGCCTGCGACATTTGGGAGATACAAAACCGCGTTCTCCGTCAGGTCGTAAAGAAAATCGGCGGGGCGGAAACAGTCGCGGGGATTGGGATAACCAATCAGCGCGAAACGACGGTGGTTTGGGACAGGGCAACGGGCGAACCGGTGCATCCGGCGATTGTGTGGCAGTGCCGCCGCTCAACGGGCATTTGTGAGCGGCTCAAAGCTGAGGGCGCGGAGCCTATGGTGCGCGAAAAAACGGGCCTGCTCCTTGATCCCTACTTTTCCGCGACCAAACTCACATGGCTTTTTGAAAACCATCCCGAAATCAAGGCGCGGGCCGAAGCGGGTGAACTCGCGTTTGGAACCGTAGACAGTTGGCTGATGTGGAATTTGGGACGCGGCGACGATAAAAAACAAGCCGTCGATATTCCGCATTTAACGGACGCCACAAACGCATCGCGCACGGCCCTTTTCAACATTCACAGGGGCGATTGGGACGACGAATTATTAGCTCTTTTCGGCGTGCCGCGCGAACTATTGCCCCTCGTCGTTTCGTCCAGCGAACGGTATTTCGAGGCGATAATCGACGGTGTGTCCGTTCCGGTTGCCGGATGCGCGGGCGATCAGCAAGCCGCGCTTTTCGGGCAGCAGTGCGTCCAATCCGGCGAGGCGAAAAACACCTACGGAACCGGGTGCTTTTTGCTGATGAACGCGGGCAAAACGGTTCCCGCAGAACCGCCGCACGGTTTGTTGACAACCGTTGCGTGGCGGCAAAATGACGAAACGACGTATGCGCTGGAAGGCAGTGTATTTGTCGCGGGGGCTGCCGTGCAATGGCTGCGCGATGGCATGGGGTTCGTGAAAAAAGCGCCCGAAACCGAAGCACTTGCGCGAAGCGTTGAGGATACGGGCGGTGTGTATTTCGTGCCCGCGTTTACGGGACTGGGGTCGCCGTACTGGGATCCGAACGCGCGGGGCATGATAACCGGTCTGACGCGCGGCACGACGCGCGCCCGTTTGGTGCGGGCCGCCCTCGAAGCCATCGCCTATCAAACCCGCGACATTACGGAGGCGATGCAAAACGCGACCGGCGTTCACCTGTCCCGTTTGCGCGTGGACGGCGGCGCGGCGCAAAACGATTTTTTGCTCCAGTTTCAGGCCGACATTTTGGGCCTGCCCGTCGTCCGTTCCGCCCAAACCGAAGCGACCGCGCTCGGCGCGGCCTATCTCGCCGGGCTTGCCGTCGATTTCTGGACGCCCGAACAAATCACCGAACTCACCGAAACCGCAAAGTCCACGGTTTTCGAGCCAACAATGCCCGACGAAAAACGCGCCGCCTTATACGACGGCTGGCAAAACGCGGTCGCGTATCAAGCGAAGCGGGAATAATAGATTAGGCGGCAGTTTTTAATGAGCCGTTTAAGCCGTTTGTGAGTGAGGGTTTGTCTTGTGATTACGCGCGTTCAAGTTAAAAATTTTCGGAGCATCGCGTCTGCCGACGTGTCGCTCGGCCCGCTAACCGTCCTTGTCGGGCGGAACGGGGCTGGAAAAAGCGCGTTCGTAGACGTGCTGCGCTTCGTCCGCGATGCGTTGGAACACAACTTGGAATATGCGTTTAGCCAGCGAGGTGGTATATATTCTGTTCGCCGCTGGTCTGCGGGGCGTCCCTACGATATAGAAATTCAGCTCACCGTCGATATGGGAATCTATGGTAGCCCGACTTACGGTTTTGTTATTGAAAGTACAAATACATCGGCCCAATTTCAGATCAATCGTGAATTTTTTCAAATCACAGGTGGAGCCTACGAGTTATCCAATTTTGAAGCACAAGAAGGAAAATTGGATTTAGAAAAAGCGGGTGATTTTCTTCATGCCTTACCTATTTATAATCTTCCTATACAACCCGACGCTCTAATCCTTTCCAAACTTAGTTTGATCAATCCTTCTCCTGAGTTTCGTCTATTCCTAAATATGGTGTCAGGAGAAACGTACAACATTTTTCCGAATACGCTGCGACTTCCTCAAAAATCGCTCAACCGAGAGAAGATGGCTGAAGACGGGGCGAACTTTGCCTCCGTTTTACGCGGGTTTCAGGAAAGCCCTTTTTTTCCAGACTTACAGGCTGCCTTGCGGCGCGTTGTCGAAGGGATTCAAGATATACGGGTTCAAGAAGCAGGTGGATACCTTGTTGTTGGATTGCAGCATAATGATCTTACCAACGATGAAAGTGAAAATGCGGTTTCATGGCTTGGATTGGAGCAAGAATCTGACGGAACTCTGCGAATGCTGGCGATGCTCACTGCGCTTTATAAGCAAAGTTCAAGTTCATTTTTAACGTTGGAGGAACCTGAAATTTCGCTGCACCCCGGCGCGCTTGCGGTTTTGGCGGACGTTATCCGCGAAGCGTCATTGCGTCGGCAGGTTATTATCACGACACAAAGCCCCGACCTTATTTCTCGTTTTAACGCCGACGAGTTGCGTGTTGTTGAGCGGGTCAACGGGGCGACGCAAATTGGGCCTTTAGACAGTATTCAAAGGCAGGCGGCGGTGGACAATCTTTTTTCGGCGGGGGATTTGCTCCGCGTGGAAGGGTTGCGGCGAGAACCGGACGAAGCGGTGATTAAGTAGTCCGCCCCGATGCCAAAATTGGTTCCTATTGTGGAAGGCGTTGGAGAAACGACGGCGGTTCCGGTTCTGCTTTACAAAGTGCTGGCGTCGCTGAACCGCTACGACATACAGGTGGCATCGCCTAAAAATGCGCACGGGCGCGACAATTTGACCAAAGCGGGCGGCTTGGAACGTTTTCTTGCGTTGGCAGCAATGGAGCGAGATTGTGGAGCCGTGATGGTTTTGCTGGATGTGGAAGAAGGTTGCGCACTTTCGCTCGTCAAAGAGTTTGTGGCGCGGATTGAAAGACACTATGTGAAACGGCCTGTGGTCATCGTTGCCGCGAACCGAATGTACGAAAACTGGATTTTGGCAAGCCTTGAAACCGTGCGCGGAAACGATTTGGAAGGGCGCCCGGTTTGCCTGTGGACACGCCGCGCCCAAGTGACACGGAAGCGGAAAACGGCAAAGTGTATCTAAACGCACAGTTTCAAAAAATGCACAAGGGCCGAGCCTACAAGGAAACCGAAGACCAAGAAGCCATGACGCGCCTTGTTGATTTGGATTTGGCAAAAGCGAATTCCCGTTCTTTTAGACGGCTGTATCACGCGGTCGAGGAAGCGGTTGGCCTTATAGATACCGGCGAGATTAGGGTGACGCCCCATTTCCCTGTTGCGCCCGAAGCGGTTGAACCGAGCAAAACCGCGCCGAAACAAAGCGGTAGGAAGAAAGACAAATCGTGAGCGTGCGACAGGAACGACCGAACGTCGTGGTGTTTTTTACCGACCAGCAGCGGGCCGACACGACGGGCGTGGGCGGTTGTCCGCTGGAGTTGACGCCGAACTTCGACCGGATGGCGACGCATGGAACCCATGTCGCGCAGTCATTTACGTGCCAGCCCGTGTGCGGCCCGGCCCGCTCGTGCTTACAAACCGGATTGTACGCGACCCAAACCGGCTGCTGGCGCAACAGTATCCCGCTCGACCCAAAACACAAAACGCTGGCGCAGTATTTCAACGAAGCGGGCTACCAAACCGGCTATATCGGTAAGTGGCATCTGGCGAATAATGGCGTCGCGGGGCCGGTGCATAAAGCGTCGCGCGGAGGCTACGATTACTGGCTCGCGTCCAACACGCTGGAGTTCACGTCGGACGCTTACGACTGCACGGTCTACGACAACGACGAAAAAGCGGTCAAACTGCCGGGTTACCGCGTAGACGCTCTGACCGACGCCACGCTTCGGTTCATCGACCGCAAACAAGCCGACCCGTTCTTTTTGTTTTTGTCGTTTTTGGAGCCGCACCACCAAAACCACCGCGACGACTTTCCCGCCCCGACCGGCTACGCGGAACGCTACACGGGCAAATGGACACCGCCCGATTTGGCTGCGCTCGGCGGAACCGCCCCGCAGCATTTGGGCGGCTACTACGGCATGGTCAAACGCTTGGATGAGGCGCTGGGCCGACTCTTAGACGGATTGCAAAGCCTGAACCTGCACGAAAACACGATAGTTTTGTTTACGAGCGACCATGCCTGCCATTTCAAAACGCGCAATGGGGAATACAAACGCTCGTGCCACGACGCGAGTTTGCGCGTTCCGACCGCGTTTTGCGGCCCGGGTTTTGACGGCGGCGGGCGCATCGCCGAATTGGTTAGCCTTGTCGATTTGCCGCCAACCTTGTTGGATGCGGCGGGAATTGCGGTTCCGCCTGTAATGCAAGGCCGGTCGGTTTTGCCGCTTTTGCGCGGCAACAACAAAGCCGCCCAAGCCGATTGGCCCGGCGAAGTGTTCGCGCAAATCAGCGAATCACAGATTGGGCGGTGCATCCGAACGCAGCGCTGGAAATACAGCGTGTCCGTACCGGGCGCGGGCGGATCGAGCGCGCCCAACAGCCCGACGTACACCGAGGAGTTTTTGTACGATCTGCTCGCCGACCCATACGAACTGACGAATTTGGTGGGTTTCGCCTCGCACGAAGCCGTGAAAAGCGTGCTGCGCGAGCGCTTAATTCGGCGCATGGTGCAGGCGGGTGAAGCCGCGCCGACGATTGTGTCCGCGCCCGTCACACAAAAAGGTTTTCAGCGGCACGTCACCACGGCGGAAGCGCACGCATAGGCCGAAAAGGCCCTTGTTCCTCCGTCAATCGGTTAAGGAACTGGGCCGTTTCGTTCTTTCCGTGTATGTGCTGCTTTCATCGCCGGAGTTCTGTTGGGTTGTTACGTTGCCTTCTTGACATCGGTATCGTTGTTAGGCCGATGCGTCAAGATGGCGCTCGTAATAAGGTGAAAGAGATGATCGCCCCGGGGCGCGAATCCGGGCTGACCGACGAGCCAGCCGAGCGCCGACATCAAGGCGAACAAGTCCACTCCATCCATATCGGCGCGCGCCGTACCCTCGGCTTGCGCATGGAGCAAGAGTCGCGCGCCCGCTGAATGCACCGCAGTGCACGTAGCATAAAGTGCGGAGTCCGGGTCGTCGTGGGCGCTCGCCATTAAGGCGACAACGCCGCTATAGCTTTGGACGAAAGCCACTATTTCGCGGAACCAAATCAACAACGCTTCGTTCGGTGATTTCGACGTTTCGAGTTCGGCTGCCTGCTGCGTCAGCGCCTCCAGATCCGCACGCAGCAATGCCTCGAACAAGGCTTCCCGCGTCGGGAAATGGCGCAACAAGGTCGTTAACCCGACGTCGGCCCGGCGGGCGATGTCTCGCATAGACGCATCGGCTCCCTGCGCGGCGATAACGTCGCGCGCAACCGCGAGAATATGGCTGTAATTTTTTTTTGCGTCGGCTCGCATAAATCCCCTTGACAAGTGGAGCACTGATCCATATAATGGAATTCATATATGGAGCACTGCTCCGCATATATGGTATGATACCGCGCATTTGTGCAAATGGAAATCGATGCGCAGTATGCCGCCACGAAAGGAAAAGTCATGGGAAAGTTAGACGGTAAAGTTGCGGTCATCACCGGGGGCAACAGTGGCATGGGCTTAGCCACCGCCAAGCGCTTCGTCGAAGAAGGGGCGCACGTCGTGGTCACGGGGCGAAGAGAGAAAGAACTGGCTGAAGCCGCAGCTTTTATCGGGAAAAACGTGACGACAGTCGCAGGCGATGTTTCAAACTTAGAAGATCTCGACCGGCTTTATGCCGTTGTGCAAGAGAAGCATGGTCACATCGACATCCTTTTTGCAAACGCGGGCGGAGGAACCATCGCGCCGCTTACGACATCGACGGAGGCGCAATTCGACCAGACCTTCGATATTAACGTAAAGGGAGTCTTCTTTACCGTCCAAAAAGCCCTTCCCCTGTTTGTAGAGGGCGGCTCGATTATCCTAACCTCGTCGAACGCGAACGTACTGGGCGTGCCGGGCTTGACCGCCTATGCCGCGAGCAAGGCCGCCGTGCGCAGCTTCGCGCGTGGCTGGACAGCGGAACTGAAAGATCGCAAGATTCGTGTGAATTCGATGAGTCCCGGCCCCATCGAAACTCCCGCTTTGGACAAAGTGGGCCTTCCGCCGGAACAGGTCGAACAGGCGGTAGCCGGGTTCACCTCGCAGGTTCCGCTTGGCCGCAGAGGCAAGCCCGAGGAGATTGCGGACGCCGTCGTGTTCCTCGCCTCGGATGAAAGTTCTTATATTACCGGCGTGGATCTCGCCGTCGATGGAGGCATGGCGCAGGTCTAAACCCCGGCGCGGTTCCGTTGAACGAGCAATAAAGCCAACGTTCGTTTGGCGCACTTTATTAACACACATTGGAGAAGTATTTATGAGTTATGCGATTATAGGATTCGGTAAGATAGGCCAAGCCCTCGCCCAAGCCTTTGCCCGTAAAAACATTGACGTGGCCGTTGCGAGCCGACGCCCGCCCGAGGCGTTAGCGCCACAGGTGCAGGCGATTGGAACCAACGTCGTCGCCAAGCCGCTGCGGGATGCCCTCGAGGCCGACACGATAATTTTGGCAATCCCGTTCGAGCAGCACCGCGAGGTTGCAAACGCCCTGCCGAGCTGGGAAGGAAAGACAATCATCGACACAACGAACGCTTATGGAGTTCTCCCCGAAGAGATGGACGGCTTACTGTCGTCCGCCTTCGTCGCCAAGGCGTTCCCCGGCGCGAAACTCGTGAAAGGTTTCAATCACCTGATTGCAGAGACTTTGGCTACCGATCCGGTCGGCGAGGGCGGCCACCGGGTCGTCTTTCTATCGAGCGACGACGAGGACGCGACCGCTTCTGTGGCGGACTTGGCTAAACGACTTGGGTTCGCGCCCGTCGATTTGGGAAGGCTCAACGAGGGGGGCGCGCTGGTACACGCACGCGGCCGCACGTGGGGGCAGCTTATTTTTCAAGATCTGTTCAAGAAGGAGCAGTAGATGCGCATCGAAAAGAATGTCCAGATCGTGAAAGATTTCTTCGCGGCAATGGGCAGCGGCGATACGCAAGGTCTGCTGGCGTTGGTTGCCGAAGAGATTGAGTGGATCATTCCGGGCGAGGACTGGCCGCTGGCAGGTATGTACCGAGGGCACGCGGGACTGGAGAATTTACTTCAAAAGGTATCCGAAGCGGTGGAAACTTCCTACCCAAAGCCGCCCGAATTCGTGGCGCAGGGAGACCGAGTTCTGGTCGTCGGTGTCGCTACGGGGAAAATCAAAGCCACGAATAAGCCGTTTGAGGATCACTGGGTCTTCGACATTACCGTTCGCAATGGCAAATTGACAAACGTCCGAGAGTATGTCGATACGCAAGCACTGGCGCGGGCCTCCGAACGAAACGATTCGTAAAGCCAATGAATGCGTTTGTTTTTAGCCTCTCTGCGCGCGCAGAGAGGCTAAAGTAGTTTTTACGAACCCGGCGTCAGCGTGATTGCGGCGACGCTGGCGGGCGGAAGTTGTACGGTCAGTTTGCCGGTTGCACCGTCGAAGCGTAGGGCGTCGGCGGGCATTTCCTGCGGGGTGACGACCGCGCCTTCGTTTTCGCCGAAGCCGTTTTTGGCGTTGAGTTCGGGAGAGGTTAAAACGCGGCCAGAAACGGTGTAGCCCGCCAAGTTTTGGATGCCGCGCACGTCACACGTGAGCGTTGCGGATTGGCGCGGGTCGGTGTGGCACAGGGTTAAATGAATTGCTCCGCCCGACGCCTGCGAAACCGACGCGCTGACGGCGGGGATGCTTTCGGTTCCGTTGGTGTACGAATCCGTCGTCAAATGCTGCGGTAAGAGCGTCGCGCCTTGATGGGCTTTCCACATTTCAAAAACGTGGTAGGTGGGCGTCAAGAGCATTTTCGCGCCGTCGGTCAAAACCATCGCCTGCAAAACATTCACGGTTTGCGCGATGTTCGCCATTTGCACGCGGTCGCAGTGGGCATTGAACAGGTTCAGCGACAGTCCGGCGACAAGGGCGTCGCGGAGCGTGTTTTGCTGGTACAGGAAACCGGGGTTCGTGCCCGGCTCCACGTCCCACCACGTTCCCCATTCATCCACGATGAGGCCGACCTTTTTTTCCGGGTCGTATTTATCCATGATCGTGCTGTGCTTTTCGAGCAGGGTTTCCATAAACAGGGATTTGCGGAGGGTGTGGAACCAGTCGTCGGTCGTGAACTCGGTCGCCGAGCCTTTGTTTTGCCAGTTGCCTAACACGGTGTAGTAATGAAGGCTCAAACCGTTCATGTGCCGGTGGGCTTGCTCCATGAGCACGTTCGTCCAGTGATAGTCGCGGTCGTTTGCGCCACAGGCGATTTTGTAAATGGCTTTTTCGCCGAAGCGGCGGACGTAGGTTTGATAGCGCTTGTACTCGTCGGCGTAGTATTCGGCCCGCATATTGCCGCCGCAGCCCCACGATTCATTGCCCACCCCGAAATACGGCAAGGCCCACGGTTCGTCGCGCCCGTTTTTGCGGCGAAGGTTCGCCATCGGGGAATGGTCGTGGTGCGTGATGTATTCGACCCACTGCGCCATTTCCGCGACCGTGCCCGAGCCAACGTTGCCGCAGATATACGGGGCCGCGCCGAGGAGTTCGCACAAATCGAAAAACTCGTGCGTGCCGAAATGGTTGTTTTCGACCACGCCGCCCCAGTGTGTGTTGACGATGCTCGCCCGGTTTTCGCGCGGCCCGATGCCGTCCATCCAGTGGTATTCGTCGGCGAAGCAGCCGCCGGGCCAGCGCAAAACGGGGATATTCAAATTCTTGAGCGCATCGACCACATCGTTGCGGATGCCTTTGGTGTTGGGGATGTCGGAGTTTTCGCCGACCCAAAAGCCTTCGTAGATGCACCGGCCCAAATGCTCGGCGAAATGGCCGTAGATATTGGGGTTAATCGTGTGTTTGCCTTGATCGGCGTTGATAACAAGCGTGTTCAAAGGGGCGTTCCTTAAACCGGTTTTATAGTTCGTCCATTGTAAACCGAAGGACGAGCGCGAGGCAAGGGGGCAAAGAAGCCCCCTCCCCCAACCCCTCCCCCGCAAGCGGTAGAGGGGAGACTAAAAACGAGAACGGCGTTTCTATGGCAAGTTATTCGCGCAGCATTTTTTGTATTTTTTGCCCGACCCGCATGGGCAAACATCGTTCCGGCCCACGGCTTTCCACAAAGCGGCCTGTTTGGCGTCGGCTTCCAATTTGTCTTTTTGCGCGATAAGGCCCATGATTTCCATCGGGGCGCGGCGCTGCTGTAACAGTTTCGCCATGGCCTGCATATACGGGTCGATGTGGTTGAAAAACTGTCGGTATCCCGTGCACAGATAGTTGAGGCCCCATTCGCCGGTCGGGGTGCGAATAAAGCGGTGCTTGGGGCATTCGCCGTTGCAGGCAAAGCGGACTTCGCACTCGCGGCAATACTTGGGAAGCGTGTCGCGTTTGTCCATGCCGAACTTGATTTGTTCGGGCGAGGCCGCCATATCGGCGAGCGTCTTGTCGCGCAAGTTGCCCAGTCGATAGTCGGGGTATACGTAATGGTCGCAGGAATACACGTCGCCGTTGTGCTCCATCGCAAGGGCCGATCCGCACGTTTCGCCGAACACGCACAAGGCGGCGGGCATTCCGGCCCAAATGCCCAGCGCGACATCGAAGGCCTGCACGAACGTTTTGCCGACATCGCCCCGCACCCATTCGTCGAAAATCGTGGAAAGGAACGTTCCCCAATCCGCGCTTTTGACGCTCCAATCGGTCACGGGCGAGCGTTCGCGGGAACTGAGTTCCTTGCTTGCGGGCGCGGCAAGGGCGAGTTGAATCAGACCGTTTTCGGTTTGCAGGGGCGCGTAGGCCGACCGCTCGACCAGCGGAATAAACTGGATAAAGCCCGATCCCATGTCGCGCAGAAAGCGGTACGTTTCCAGCGGTTTTTGACTATTGACGCGCGATACGACGGTCAGCGTATTGAAGTCCACGCCGTGCTTTTTGAGCATTTCCATACCCACCATCACGCGATCAAATGACGAGCGGCCCTGCTTGTCCACGCGGTAAGCGTCGTGCATTTCGCGCGGGCCATCGACGGACAAACCGACCAAGAAGTTATGTTCTTTTAAGAACGCGCCCCATTCGTCGTCAAGCAGCGTTCCATTGGTTTGCAAGGCGTTCGTGATGGTTTTGCCATTCGCATACTTCTCTTGCAGTTCGACGACGCGCCGGAAAAAACGAACGCCCAAAAGGGTCGGTTCGCCGCCCTGCCACGCAAACGAAATATCGGGCACGTCTTGGGCTTCGATATACTGCCGAATATAGGACTCCAAAACCTCGTCCGGCATCTGCCACGAGGGCCGCTCTTTGCGCTTTTCCTGATGGTACAAGTCTTCCTTTTCCAGATAAAAGCAGTACCGGCAGTCCAAATTGCAGATCGGCCCGATGGGCTTGGTCATTACGTGGAAGGCGGTGGGCCGTGCCGCCGTGGGCAAGGTTTGCGAAACGGCGGGGCGCAAAAGCGGGGCGTCGGTGCGGGGCATAGTTTTAGTTTATCGCGCGACAGCATTTTGTCCGGGCCGTGAACGACCCGTCTTATACAGTCGGCTCTCCGAGCCGGGGCAGGTTATGCTTTGGATTTTGTTTAGGCTTGGATTGTCGCGCAGAGGCAAAACAAATTCCGAAGCCGTTCCGCATACGGTTCGTAGAACCGACTAAATTAGACGGGTCGTTCACGGCCCGGTTAAGTCGGCGACGACACTGCCCGTAAAAAACTAAATCCGCCCATTCCGCGCCCGCAAATAGCGCAGGCTTTCCACAATGCGGGCATCGGGGGCATCGCCGCCCGCGAACTCGAAGACGTGCAGAATGCGCTGGGGCAAGGCGGCGAAGGCGTCCAGAATGGCGGCAAGCGGCAGGGTTCCGCCGCCTAAATAGGTTGCCGGTTCGTCGGGGTTGGTGGGTAAGTCTTTGAGGTGCGTGGATACGATGCGCGGGCCGAGGGTTTGGATTGCGGCGACAACGCTCTCGTTTGCGCGGGCGTAGTTGCCGATGTCCAAATTGGTTTGCAGTTGGGCAGCGTCCCAAAACTGGGCGAGATATTCCTGCACGTCGGCGAGGGCTGCGCCGGGAGACGGCGGGGCCGCGTTTTCCAGCACAACGAGAACTTTTTTTTGGCGGGCGTAATCCAAACCCATCACCACACCTTCAAGGGCCATTTGATTGCTACGATAGTACTGTTCGGCAGGAACGGGGGGCGGCCCTTGAAACACGCGCAGAAACGGCGAACCCAATGCGCTTGCCACGTCCACGTCGCGGGCGAAGGCTTGCAGGCTTTCTTTGTCGGGTGTGAAAAGCGTGCTCATGGTCGCATACGTGACGATGAGGCCGTGCGCTTCGATCTGGGCGCGCAATTCGGCGATTTGGTTTGCGTCGCTTGCCCACGGGCCGGGGCGCAGTTCGATCCCGTCCAATCCGAGCGCGACGGCTTTTTCGATTACGTCTGCGGGCGTCATCGCGCCGTTTTGCAATTCGGTTTCGTATTGCACGACCGACAGCAAAATCGGGCGGCGGTTTTCTATATTCGTTTGTGTCATTTGGAAATCGTGATGACGCGGGGCGTTTGGTTAGGGCGGTATAGGGACGCACCGTAGCATAGCGCGGCGGCATTCGATTTGGCGTAGCGGATTTTGTGCAGGGCGCTGTCCCAATGCTCGATATACGAACTGTTGGCGGTTTTCTGGCTGCCCGCAATCGGGACGTACCGGTTTTGCGTGTGCGTCAAAAAGGCGGACTGACCGGGAAGCGCGAACGGCGCGGCCCAATTCGGCGACAAACGCACCAAGCGCGGTTTGTTAAAATCGAGGGCGAAAACGGTGGAGCCGTCCGTGCTGTTGAGGTGCAGTTCCCAAAACGCGACGTGAAGGTTCGGCTCCCACAAAAAGCGGTGTTTTCCCGCCGCGTCGTCGTAGAGCAAGCTGTACGCGCCGACGAAACCGGGCAGTTTGGCAAACGGCGTTTCGGCTCCGGTTTTCAGGTTGCGGAGAAGGTAGGTTTTGCCGTGGCCTTCGCCGTCGCCGGTGTCGTCCTCGTCCTTTTTGTTTTCCCGCAGCACGACTTCCCACACTTTGTCCGGCGTTTGAAAGCGCGGGGCCGCGTCGCCTTCGGCGGGGGCGTCTTCGCTTAAATCGTGCGTCGTGAAGTACGGGGAACTGTTGCCACTCGTATCGTCGGGGCTTTGCGCGGGCTTGTACCATGCAGGCGCGGTTTTGAGTTTGGTCAGCCCTTTACCGAGCGGGCTTATCTGCCAAAACGTGCGGGTCGGTTGGTCGGGGTTTCCGGTTTCGCGCGTCCAAACGATGGTTTCGCCGTTTGGCGCGAAGACGGGCTGCGCGTCTTGTCCGGTGTTGTCATTGGTTAATTGGCGGAGCAATTTGCCGTCTTCGCGGTACAAATACAAGTGGGCGTGGCTGACACCGGTCGGCAAAAAGTAGCGCGTGGCGACCACAATTTCACCCTGTGTCGGAGCGGCTTTTTGCGCGCTTGCGGAGGGCGGGGCAAGACTTGCGAAAAGAAGGGAGCCACACATTGCGGCGGCGCGGGCAAAAAAGGCTTGGGCGGGCATGGTGTTGTTATACCTGATAGGTGTCATTCCTTGTCAGAGACATGAACGTCCCTGCCTAAGCCCTTCGGGCACGATGTCCCTGCCGGGA